>JAFOND010000238.1 GCA_017418645.1 Lachnospiraceae bacterium
ATAACTTAACACGATGATGTTAAGAAACTCCAGCGCTCCCGTTCCGTCGGAGATCGCATGGAAAAGATCAAGATTTATCCTGTTGTTAAAATATGTGACCTTATAATGGAGGCTTGCGATACCCGGTGTATAAAGTCTCGGACAGACGCGTCCGCTCTCCTTGGAAACAACGGGTTTAAGATCCGTATCCTCCATATAATGCCAAAAGATCCCTCGGCGGATCCTGACCTGAAACTGGGGTCTGTCCTGTATTGCAAAAAGCACGGCTTCCTGCAGAGCCTCCGGATCTATCTTTTCCTTTAATGTGCAGCTTACGCGGAGTGTCCGCGTATCCCGCTTGTTGACCGTCGCAAGGAAAACCTTGGCAACGTTATCTACCTTGTACCAGTTATTCTGAGCCATATAAACATTAGCCTTCTTTCGTTTTCATATAAACATCCCCTTGAGGTGGTTATCTATCCATATATTGTATCCGTCACGAAGCTTGCCACCCGCTTCATGGCGCGGTGCGCCATAGGAATCGGAACCTGCTGGAAAACATGCCATCCGTTTTCCTCCACGTCCAGCTTTGCTTTTCCGCCGGCCGCCTCGATCTTTTCATAAAGCATAGCGCTGTCGCTGTATAGTATCTCTATTTTTCCAACCTGAATAAGCGTGGGAGGGAAGCCCTTAAACTCGCCATACAGCGGGCTGAACTTAGGATCCTTAGGATCCTCGCCCTCAGGGATGTATATCTTTGAAATCCCGTCAATATATTCTTTCGTTATCGTGGGATCCTTTTCTTTGTTTTCATCAAAGCTTGGAAGATCCGCGCCCATCTCCGTCCAGGGAGAAAACAAAAGAAGTGCCTTCGGCGGGGTCATGCCCTCCGAAAGAAGGAACTGCGTCATAACGAGCACAAGGTTTCCACCCGCGGAATCTCCCGCAAACAGAATGTTCTCCGGTTCATACCCCATATCGAGAACCTCGTCATACATCGACTTTATATCTTCAAACTGTGCCGGATATTTATTCTCCGGTCCCAGCCTGTACGCAAAAGAGATAACCGTAAAGCCCGACGCGATGGCAAGCTTTGCGGCAAGGATTCTGGCATACGAAATCCCGCCGCAGGTGTATCCGCCGCCGTGGGCATATAGGATCACGTACTTCGGATTATGGGCAAACTCGGGGGTCACCTCCTCGCAGGTCATATCGTGCGCCTCAAAAGGACGTATCGTTATACCGTCCGTGGGGGCTGCCAGCCGTCCCGCCAGCTCCATGGAAGAACGCTGCTTTTTTATATCCTCTTCCGTAACCGCATTCCCGCTGATACTCGTAACCGCCTTCAGGGCCACCATCAACGGATCGCTCAGATTGAATTTTATAGCCATTATACTTCTCCTCACCAATCTTCAGAACACTATAATAACTGTCCCACTTATATTGTCAAGAGTATATGGATAGGCAATATGATATAAATGTCTTCTCGTGGGACGCTCCCGCTCTGCAAAAAACATAGTACCCTCCTCCAGTTTCCTGCACAATATAAGCGGGGCGGTTACCCGCCCCGCAATACAAACGCGGAAAATGAATTCCGGTAGTACTTCTAAACGCTTGCCCCGAACACGCTGTCGTATGTTCCGTAATTGCTTGAATACGTGCCCCGTCCGGTATACGTATTGCTTGCGGAATTTGCGGAGCTTGTGATCATCTGCGCCTTATACTTCATCTGCGCGCCGTATGAACTGCTGCCCGCAAAGAGGGACTTAACATCGTTGATATCCGCCGTCTTCAAAAGTCCTTCGTCAACCTTAAGTTTATTGTCGGATGTAACGGATATTCCCGCTTTCGCAAGATTCGCCGCATTCTTCGATGTGATCTTCGTCATCCATGCCGCATTCCTCAAAACTCCCGTATCATTGGAATCCGCGGCATCATCTATCGTCTTGTTGTATGCATCCGCAAAAGCCTTAACATCTTTTGTGATGGTATCCCAGTCATAATCAGTTTCCGTTGTCTTCTTTCCGTCGTCACCGGTTTTTGTGATCTCTTTCTTTTCATACAGGCTGTCGGAATTAAGCGTTTCGATGCTGCTCTTTAAAGAATTTGCGGTAGTACTTGTCTTGCCCAGCTTGTTAACATATTCCTTAGCAACATTCTTATCCAGCGTATCCGTCTTACTCTTTGCATCGGAACCGGACTCACTCTTGTAATACGCCGTCATAAGCTTTTTATAGCTTCCGTTCTGAAGCGCAGCATAATCGCCGAGCAGACTGCTCGATCCGAACATGTTTGTATTTAAGCCTGAAAAGAGGAGATTGGAACTATATCCGTTTGAAACCATTGAATTGATAGTAGCCATATCTCATACCTCCTTGTATCAAAACGCTACATAAACTTCCCTGCTCCTATATTTTACACGCATTTTCGGCATTTTGCAAGCCGTAAATATGGGGATCATACACGTTTCACCACAAGATATGGACGTTTCGCGTAAAACCGCGTCCACATTTTTGTTGTGCGAAAATGAAAAAGATGTTATAATAAACTCCCGTGAACGAGTCCTTTCGTTCACGGTTTTCTTTTTTTCAACACACACTTTATAAAGGAGTTTTTCATGACTAATATCGGTTTTGACAACAAAAAATATGCCGAGATCCAGTCGAAACACATTCGGGAAAGGATAGACAAATTCGGCGGCAAGCTATACCTTGAGTTCGGCGGCAAGCTGTTTGACGACTTCCATGCATCACGTGTTCTTCCGGGATTCCTTCCGGATTCAAAGATCACAATGCTTAAGGAATTAAAGGATCAGACAGAGATCGTCATCGCCATAAAGGCAGGCGATATCGAGAAGAACAAGGTCCGCGGAGACATCGGCATAACGTATGATATGGACGTTCTTCGTCTTATCGATGCTTTCACGGCAAACGGACTTTACGTTGGTTCCGTGGTACTTACCCAGTTTTCGGAGCAGCCCTCCGCCATCGCTTATGAGAAAAAGCTTAAGGCTCTGGGTCTTAAGGTATACAGACACTATCCCATCGACGGATATCCCAGCAATATCCCCAAGATCGTCAGCGACGAGGGATACGGCAGAAACGATTATATCGAAACAACGAAGCCTCTTGTGGTGGTTACGGCACCGGGACCCGGAAGCGGAAAGATGGCAACCTGCCTCTCCCAGCTTTACCATGAACAGAAGAGAGGCGTAACGGCCGGATACGCAAAGTTTGAGACATTCCCGATCTGGAACATTCCGCTCAATCATCCGGTAAATCTTGCATACGAAGCCGCAACCGCAGACCTTAACGACGTCAATATGATCGATCCGTTCCACCTCGAAGCATACGGTGAGACGGTGGTAAATTATAACCGTGACGTTGAAGTCTTCCCGGTTCTCAAGGCAATGTTCGAAAAGATCATGGGAGAGAG
>JAFOND010000239.1 GCA_017418645.1 Lachnospiraceae bacterium
ACAATCAGTAAATTCTTCATCAATCCGAAATGTAGTATTAATCTCCGCCTTGTATATTCGAAGATTTTCCCTATTATATTGAAGAAAAAGATCATATTTGCCTTCCGCGCGGAAGGCGGGGTGAGGCGGAAGTAGAAAAAGGTCCGGTGGACCTTTTTCCCGCCGAACCGACCGACGAGGCACTCTGTGCCGAGGAGACCTTGAGCCCGGCGGGCGAAAGGTTGCCTCGGCACATACAAAAAAACGGTTAGGTTTTAACCTAACCGTTTTCTTGTATCTGCGGAAGGCGGGACTTGAACCCGCACGCTGTAAGCCAGCACAAGATCCTTAGTCTTGCTCGTCTGCCAGTTCCGACACTTCCGCGAAACCGTCGCGCTTTTCTCCGCGCGACTTGAATATATTATCAAATATGATTATAAAAGTCAAATACTTTTTTTAATTTATTTCATCTTCATTCCGACAAGTATATCCGGCACGATATATGTCTTTGCCAGCGACCTGCTGAATTTCTTATCGTTTTTGGCTCTTTCCCGCATATTATTGGTAAAGTCATTCCATTTGTCATCAGAAAGAAATCTCGTTCCGCCTTCCGGATGCTGTTTTTCATAATCCCTACGTTTTTGTATTGCTGCCTGCATCCCAAGAAGTCTTTCTTTTAATGCCTTTCTTTCCCTTTTGTTAAGAAGCCCCATCATTTCATAATCAAGTACCGCAGGATCGAGCTGCATTATTCTTTCCGCAACCTCTTCACTCATCGCGGGGAGCCCAAAGCCTGTGGAGTCCTCTACTTTAAGAGACGAATAACTTCTTTCTCCGAAACTTAAGTCTCCGTCAATTCCGGTAACTTTGTCTATAACGCGAATTCCATTATTATTTGTTTTTTCGATTTTACTCATACGGTTGCCTTCATGACGGTCCGTCTGTCCGCAAAGTATGTCAAGAACCTGAAGGTGTAATGAGTCTCTTATGGCATTTCCCGTATATGTTACCTTTTTTCCTTTATTCTCCCTCTTGTTCTTTCCAGCTATTATTTGCTGGGTTTCCTGGCCCTGTGCCTCTCCCATGATAACACCGTACATCTTTTTCCCGCCGACTTCTATCGTTGCCATTTCGCTTGTGGGAACAACGGAACTTAAACCTAAAAGTTTGGCAAGACGCGCGGTTGCAACATTCCTCTTTGCCATTTCCTCTCCGGCCCTGATCTGTGTTGTATTTGTTCCGATGTCACCCATGACATAGTCTTTTCTTATACTGTTAAAAATCTGTCCGATCTTTTCCGTGATCTCTTTTTGCTTTTTTAAGTCCTCCATCTGGTCAATGGCATATATAAGATCTCCGGTACGTGAATCGCTGGTACTGCCTGCCACTCTTAAGGCCTGCTTTAAGCCCGTATAAAAATCATTTGTACCGCCACCCGAAATTAAGAAGTCAAACAACGCACTGGGGCTGGCGTTCTCAAAATCTCTTTTAAAGTAAGCTATAAATGTTCGTGCATAATCTTCTACCGAACCTTCCTCTATCTCTTTTCCCTCCAGTTCTTTTTTCAGTTCCTCTCTTCTATCGTCCATTATTGCACCAAAATCATCGGACTTAAGACGCTCTTCCTCCTTGAAGAAAAACTTCTGACCGTTCTTTTCGATAACGATGACATCCGAAGTATTTCCTCCGGTACTGCTGATCTTTACGCCCTTCTGACCGTCAACAAGATGGATCGTACGCTGAAGGTTCAGAAAGTCCGTCCATGAATTGATGCGGGCCTTCTCTTCCTCCGGAAGGCTTTTAAAATCGTTAAGCTTTTCTTCCATGCCGACAATATCTCTCTGGAGACGGAGATTCATCTGCTTAACGATATTCAGTCTGGCCTTTCCTTCTGCAAACCACGGATTCTTTGTACTGACGTAATTATCCGTCATCTCGGCAAGACTCTTCATCTTTTTTAAGAGTTCTCCACCGATTTCTTTCAGGCCTTCTTCATCATTCTTATTAAAATAACCCTTTTCGAAGAAACTGTTGAGATCCTCCACCTTTTCAATGATGGCCTGCATCTCCTCGGAGTCTTTCTTTTTGGAGGCTTTTTTCCCGTTTACGGTATAATTACGATCCCGGAGAACTTCTCCGAGATGTACCGCTTCGTATTTTTCCGATGTGGCTTCTTCCACTTTAAATGTCGTCTCTTCGAAAAAAGTGGATTTTTGCTGTAATTCCTGATTAAGATCATCGTTATGAGTTTTCATGATTCGTCCCCCCTGACACTTTAATACCAAATAATAGATATCAATACTTTACCATTGAATATGCAACAAATATGCAACAATTACATCCTTTTGGTAAGAAGTTCCTTCATCTTCCTGAGTGCTTTACCCCTGTGGCTTATTTTATTCTTCTCTTCCGGGGAAATATCCGCGGATGTAACGTCATATCCTTCCGGGATGAAGATGGGATCGTATCCGAATCCGTTTGCTCCGGATATCTTATGTCCGATCTTTCCCTCCATTGTCTTTAAAACAACTTCTTCTTTTCCGTCCGGGAAGATCGCACCTATTGCGCATACAAACCTTGCGGTACGTTTTTCTTCCGGTACGCCTTCAAGTTTTTCAAGAATGGCATTGTTCTTTATGTCGTAGGATGTTTCATGTCCCATAAAACGCGCGGAATATACTCCCGGTGCCTTATCCATATAGTCGACTTCCAGTCCGGAATCGTCCGCAAGAACAATAACCTTTCCCTTGTCCTCATCGGAAAGTTTTACGGCTACGTCACGAGCTTTTATAAGAACGTTTTCCTCGAATGTCGCTCCGGTTTCTTCCGGATCTGATTCAATTCCCGCCTCTTTCATGGAAACGATCTCATATCCCGTGCCTTCCATTATTTCGCGGACTTCCCGCATCTTGTTCTGATTTCCCGTTGCAAAGATTATTTTCATGGTACACCTCTACTTAATTACTCTTTAGTTGCTCTTTGATTGACTCATACAACGCTTCCGCCGCGGAGAGCTGATAGTCTTCGTCCTGAAGTTTCTGTACTTCCTCAAGATTCGACATAAAACCGATCTCGCAGAGCGCCGCAGTCATTTTTGTATTCTTTATAACATATATGTTATTTCCGGATATGATGCCCATATCCTTGGATTCCAGCCTTCCGGTTATGTTCTTCATAAGGATCTTAGCAAACGCCTCGGAATCATTTCTTCCGTCGTTTGTATAACACATAACCTGTGTTCCGTTTACATATGCGTTTTCTTCTCCGTTAAGCGAATTGTTATGTATGCTTAAAAAGATATCCGCGCCGGTATCGTTGGCAAAGTCCGTACGTTTTTTTACGGATACGGTTTCGTCCGTCAGCCTTGTATAATAAACCTTTATGGACTCATCCGGATTAAGATCGAATATATCCTTTAATTTCAATGCAATGCTAAGGTCTATATCTTTTTCAACGGCGCCGTTTTCCGCAGTACCGCCGTCTTTTCCGCCGTGTCCCGCATCGATAACGATAACATGCTCGTATTTTTCGTTGGGCTTCAGAAAACCGAGTTCCAAAACTCCGTTTTCATATGTATCTTCATACGCATAAATACCGTCAAGATATACCTTTATCTCTCCGTTTCCGTCTTTCGTTTTGTACCTGATGTCCTTTATATGATCGGCACGTCCCGAAAGAGGATTGGTTTCAAAATACTCCGCGCCGGCGTTCTTTATCTTTATGGTTATCATGCGATCCATGGGATCTTCTTCTATTTCCGTATCCTCCGGTGAATTTCCTTCAGGGAGGGTAAGATTTATCATTGCACGGTATTTTCCGTCATCTTCCTCCGCCGTCAGCCCCTCCATGAGAGAATCGTTTACGGGGGGCTCGGCCACAACCTCTTCTTTTACGGCGGGTTCCTTCTTTTCAACCGGATACAGTACCGAAAATGAGATCGTTCCGATGAACAGCAATACGGAAAACGCCGTTACGGTATTAAACAGTTTATTTATCATTTCGAGTATATCGTATATGCCTTAAGGCAAACATTAGCCTCCTTTGTTTCTTCAAGGGATTCCCAATCCATTCCGTTCTTGCTGACAAAGCCCTTTCCGTCGGTGATATCGACGGTGTTCTTTAAGCTTTCGCCCTGGTATTCTATGGCAAGCGGCATATTAGTGTCCTCGGTTATGATATTTATCACCACCGCGAAATCTTCTCCCGCGGAAACCGGGACTCCTTCATCAAATCTTATCGTATAATATCCGCGCTCGTTAACATGGGACTCAACCGCAACGGGCGGATTTAAAAGATCGTTGGTGTTATGATAGTCCGGCACAACGGAAATCTTAAACTTCGTTTTGTCCGAAAGGGCATAAAAACCTGCTGCCATAACGGTTTCGTCCGCAGAAGCATGGTATATGTTTGCGGCATAGATGGAATTTTTGCCGTAGCCCATTTCTCCCACCTGTCCGCAAAGATCCGTCTGGTATATGTTGTCAAAGTTATTTGTGCCTTCCACTCCGACGTATGAAACCGCCGTCTCACCTATAAGCGAATCGTAGTAGGAAACATAGAAAACACCGTTCTCGCCGAAGTTGTTACCCCAGCTGTTCTGGCATATAAATGCACCGTTTCCTTCCGGTTTTTCTTTAAAGTTATCCGCGGAAAAATCGTCGTCCCAGCCGATTATGACTATATCATGGTTCGGCTCCTTATCTCCGCTGTAATAATACGCGTTCTTTTCGGTTTTATAATATGCGCTGCCTTTCATTCCGGACACCGCAGAATCTATATATATGGGGGAGGAAACGCCTCCGTCTTTAAAGATCGCCCATTTTATCCTTTCCACATCTTCGTTCCTAAAGAAGTGTACTTCCTGCACATGCTTCTTTACCATACCGTCCATAACCGGGCCGGTCCATGAAAGAAAATATGATGCCGCTATCCTGTAATCTCCACCGTCTTTCGCATCGCGATGATATGTGTTGTTTGCGATAAGGTCTTCCGCCTGAAAGCTTTCCGGTTCCTCCGGAAGACAGGAGGATTCCAGCGCCCCGATGGCAGCATATGCCCAGCATGTGGAAGCGTTGCCCTGGTCCTTTATTCCAGCGGACCTTTCCTTATCGCGAAGATCGTATTTCTTCGGGAGCAGCGGCTCATCAGCTTTTTCGGAAGAAAGGGAAAGATCGTACGTCTTTCCGTTCCAGTCATAACCGAAGCCGAATATGTCACAAAGCTCCTGTATTGGCAAGAAGTATCTTCCGTCAATATATGTCGCGGAGTGCAAAAGTGAGTATTCCGCGCCGTTTTTTGTGACCGCAAGACTTCCTATAGGGAAGGAATAAACATCCTCTCCCGTTTCCAGGAGAACCCGTTTTTCGTCATATCCCCTTGCACTGCAGGAAAAGATATCCCGTACGAATGAAAGTTCAGCCATAACGGACATATCCGAGGCAACATACAGCCCTTCCGTCTGGTTGATATATGAGTCACCGTCCACCGTAAGTGTCAGATTTCCGGATTCGTTCACGTTTTTTGAAATATACGAAGAAAAGATATCAGAAGAAAGCTCGGCTCCGCGGAAAGCTTTAACTTCCGCATATTCGTCGCGCCAGGTATTTGTCTTTATCAATAATGCAAGGGCGATTATTATGATAAACGCCAGATATCTTCTTGAATACCTCAATCCTTAGCCTTTCGTTTGGGCGGTTTTTCACCCCTGAACTCATAAAAATATGTTTTTATCATGCCGTTATAAAGCTTACGGTTCTTATCCGCCTTTCGCCCGATATACTTCTCGGCATCCTCATATGATGTTATAACATACATGGACCATTTATCAAGACCTTTATACGCATCACCGATTATTTTATAGAGGCGCGGAAGATCCTCTTTTTCCGAGATCCGCTCACCGTATGGCGGATTTGTTATTATAAAGCCGTAAGGCTTTCTGTGGGATGTGTCCTTAACATCCCTGACCTGGAAATGAATAAGATGATCCACTCCCGCGTTTTTTGCGTTCTCCCGGGCCATATGCACCACTTCTTCGTCTATATCATAGCCCTGGATATCCGTATCCGGATCTGTTATGATCTCTTTTCGAAGCTCCGTTCTTATCTCTTTCCAAAGGTCCTTATCAACGATATTGACCCATTCCTCGGCATTAAACGAACGATCGAGTCCCGGAGCGATGTGAGATGCCATCATGGCAGCTTCAATACAGAACGTTCCGCTTCCGCAGAAAGGGTCCAAAAGGCTTCTCTCGTCCCTCCAGGGAGTAAGCATAAGAAGGGCCGCTGCAAGTGTCTCTGATATGGGCGCCTTTGCGGTGTTTGTCCTGTATCCCCTCTTATGAAGCGATGCACCCGTTGTATCCAGTGCAACGGTAGCCTCATCCTTCATAAAGAAAACACGGATCGGATAAAGCACGCCGGTTTCCGGAAACGTCTCTCTCTTATATGTTTTTGACATACGTTTTACAATTGCTTTCTTTCCCAAAGACTGAAGATCTCTCGGTGAAAAGAGCTTGCTTTTTACGGAAGATGCCTTTGTGATATAAAACTTCCCGTCCTCCGGGATAACTTCTTCCCAGGGAAGTTCCGCAACTTTATCAAAGTATTCCTCAAAAGTCACCGCCGTAAAGCTGCCCATAAGAAGAAGGACACGCTCGGCGGTGCGAAGGCAGAGGTTTGCGCGGACAATGGCTTCATCATCCCCAATAAAAGAAACCCTTCCGTCCCGGACTTCCGTTATTTCATATCCTATATCGATTATCTCTCTCTTAAGAACCGCTTCCAGCCCAAAATGGCAGGTTGCTATCAGTGTGTATGTCTTTTTCATTTATCCGCACTTTCAAAATAAAAGGGTCGCAGCTTCCTGCGACCCCCCGTTACTTTTTCGTTTTTCCTCAGGCGAACAGATCGATGTTCTGTCCCACAGCCTGATAGGATTGTCCTCTCATGTTCGCGCCGTATGTTGTGTTCTCGTTTGTATATGCCGCCGCAATCTGATTATATGCCCTGGAAGCATCCTGTTTCTTCTGGATCGCATCCTCGGACTGAACCGTGGCATTTGCATATCTTACCGGAGGTGTTGCTCCGACCTTATTAACGGAACCGTTCTTTAACGACTGAACATATGAACCCGATACTTCCGATTCGTTATCGACGGTATAGTTCATAGGTTCTGTCTTTGCATACGAAGAAACGGCATTAACGCCGACCATCGGGCTCATACCCGAAACTGCTCCTATGCGCGCAACTGATAATCCCATAAGCGACCTTCCTCTGCTGCCTTTCTTTCGTTCCTTGTGTTCTGAATCTCGCCTTTGGTAGAACCTTCATCAACGGAAATAGAAATCTGTCCCGGAATCTTTACCGCATTTCCGGAATTGTCATCCTCCGGTGCGTTGCCCTTTACACGGTCCATTGCATCTACTGCAGCAGCGCCTTCCGGTCCGTTAATGTTTTCAATGGCGATATTTTCTTCTTCAACTCTCTGAAGCGCTCCGCTTGCCGCAGCGATCTCTTCGTCGCTTTCTTCAAGCTCGGCCTTCGCTGTTTCTTTTTCAGCCGCTTCTTTCTCAAGATGCTGCTGATAGTCGTTGTACGATATCCTGCCGTCCTTGTACAGTTCAAAGATCTGGTTTTCGGTGTAACCCACAAGCGAATTTATCTCCGGCTCATAAGTCTCTTCTTCCGTCTCTTCCGTGATATCAAATTCCTCGTTCTCTTCCCTGAGTACTTTTGCATCATCCTCTTCCTTCTCAGAAAGAGCCTTTACGCCGTTCTCACTTACCGCAACAACATCTCCGTCTTCGGAAACGGATACCGAAGCGATATCCTCCCTTTCACGACTTAAGTCTACTTTCTCGGGTGATGCACTTTTCTCGGAAAGCTCGGTCACACGTTCCGCAGATTTTTCCTTAGGCTGCTGGTTCTCTTTAACGCCCGCATTTACTTTTTCGGGTGCCTTCTGAACCTGCACGTTCTGTGCCTGCACTTTAGGAGTTTGAACCGCGGGACTCTGCGTGGATAGTGCATTTACATTAAATGCTTCCATAGCTCTCCCCTCTTTCATCTACACCAAAATACAATAAAGGTACTATAATTATACAGCAAAATCCCCAAAAATCAAGAATTTTTATCCAAAAACTTCATCAAGTATGGACAGATATTCTTTGTAGGCGGGAAGATCTTTAAGTTCCGAAAGAACTTCCGCCACTCCGCGGTAGTACCATTCCTGCTTTTTAACGTCTTTCATATTGAATTTTTCCCAGATCTTATCCCCGTTTTTTCTGTAATCGCGAAGGGTTGCCCGCATGTTGGAAACCTTGTCTCCCAGCATTATGATCTTCGCTTCGTAGGGCGCATCCTTTTCCCTCTCGAGACTTTCTTTTTTCCTGATCTCCCAGGTGTCGGACTTCGGCATTCCCTCCCGCTTGTTCTCGCTCTCAAGATCCACGAGTTTTTCTATTCTCTCACCGAACCGTTCACGGATATCCTTTGCGGTATAAGGAGTATCTTCCACGACATCGTGAAGGGCCGCAGCTGCTATAACCTCGTTGTCGTTTGTGATCCCGGCAACTATCATCATCGTCTCTATCGGATGAACAATATAGGGCAGTTTGCTTCCTTTTCTGAAAGAGCCCTTATGCGCCTCTGCCGCAAACATTACGGCTTTTTCTATAACGGAGAACTGTTTTGCCTCTTCATCTTCCGGAAGATATCTCGGAAATTCCGTTGTCATTTGAGCCATGATAAGGCCGTCGGTCCGTTTTTTCAGTTCATCGGGTGTAAATTCGGAAAGATTATCCGCTTCGACATCATAATAAACACAGTCGGGACATTTTTCCCCTGTCCTGCCGGGGAAGAACCCTCCGAATAAAGGACAGCTTTCGCAGAGCAGGTATTCATGGTCGGTGATATCATTCATCGCCCTACAATAAAACCTGTTGTTTTCGTCTCTTTCCGTAAGATGTGATATCCGGGTGTTTTGCATATTGAAATTCCCCCGTTTTTTGCTTATCATTATAGAAGTTTTTGTATTATATCACTTTTTTTATTCTGTTGCGAGGTCGGATTTATGGAAATCGAAAGAAAATTTTTGGTAAAAGAACTTCCCGGAAACCTTGATGAATATGAAAGCAAAAAGCTTATCCAGGGCTACCTTTCCGTTGAACCTGTAATAAGGGCAAGGCGCGAAGGAGACGATTATTATATGACATACAAAGGAAAGGGCCTGTTAACCCGTGAAGAATACAATCTTCCCCTGACGGAAGAAAGCTTTAACCATTTGATAAAAAAAGCAGACGGTATCGTCATCGAGAAGACGAGACACTATCTGCCGTTATCCGGTAAAGACGAAGGTCTTACGGTTGAACTTGATGTCTTTTCCGGAGAACTCTCCGGTCTTATCATCGCGGAGGTCGAATTTCCTTCGGAAGAAGCCGCAAAAGCTTTCACCCCGCTGCCCTGGTTCGGTGAAGAAAAGACGTATGACAGCGCATATCATAACAGTACATTAAGCAGAGAAGGGTTGCCCAAATAAAGGCAACCCTCTTTTTTACCAATCCTGTCTTAGCGTCTTCCGAATCTTGAAACCTCATACTTCTGCTTTGTGCGAATGCAGCGTTTTAATGATTCGTAACGCATATCGATAACGCCGTCCGGTATCACTTCATCAAGGGATGCCGCCATATTATCGATTAGGGAATCCGTTATCCCGTCATATCCCATTTCACAAAGGATATCGTACTTTTCCTCGAGCGTGTCCGCATCAAGGAACTTTAATAAGAGTTCGTTAATTTCCTGATTTTCTTCCATGATATCTGTTCCTTTTAAAAGTTAGCAGCGTAAATATGCTGCGCAAGTTCTTTTGTTGCAAAGTCAATAATAAGGACGCCGTAAGCCGTTCCGCTTTCCAGTTCGCGTTCCAGCACAGCTTTGTTTATAACCTGTGCGTATCCCTTCGGATGACTTAACGTGCCGCTCCCCGATGTACTCGAAAAGTTAAGGGAAAACGTATTTTCATCTGCCTGACAGTTATCAAGATCATCCATAAAAGCATCTATCTTGTTATCGACATTATACTTAAAACGATCCTGAACCCAGAGCGCCTGGTCATCGTTTATCATACTCTGTACATAAGGAAGTTCAACAACTTCCTTGCTGTTCTGTTCTTCCCATCTGAAATTCAATCCCGTGCGAAGGTCCCCTTCATCGTTGGCATCGGGAAATCTTGTCGCAAGTATTATCTTTCCGCGCACCTTCGAAAGATCCGGTATCATATTCTTTGTGTACCACATGTCCGGATTCTCGTCTATCGTGTCAAAGAAAAGAGATTCGAAAGATGCGGGATCATCGTTTTTGCCCTCATCCTTTACACAAAAAATAACGGTCTCGGTGGGGTGATCCTCAAGAAAAGCATATACCCACTCAAGAACGTCTTCAAGATAGAGTGCATCTTTAAAAAGTCCGCTTTCCTTTTTGCATGTGCCGAAGTTGTGAATAAACTTAAGACGTACTGTCCCGTCCTTTGATTCGTCAAGGGAAAGGCGGATATCAAGATATCTGTATCCGTTTTCAAGCTGTTCCTTTATCGAAGTATTCTGACATTTAAGAAAGTATCCGGGAAAAATAAAGTTGGATGCGGAATCATGTGTTCCCGGGATTGTTATGCAGGATACCGGTGTATCGTCCGGAATCTCCGCCATCCATTCCGTTGCTTCCGGAAGATCAGAGCTTTCTTCGGCAGCAACTATCGAAATAAGGAAGGATGCAACCGCAAGAAATATCATTGCCGCAACAAGGATCAATGCTATGACCCTGACACGCCTTTGCTTTTTGTTTTTCATAAAAAACTCCATTCAATAAAAATTTCGCTATGGATTTTACCATATTTTCCTTTGCAAAGCAAAAATAATAAGGTTATACTGTAAAAAATATTGATCAGAGGGCCAAAAAATGCTTACAAAAGACGATATTCTTTCACTTAACTATTACCGTACCGGCGCCGAATTTACCGGCAGCATAGGAATCTTAAGATATAAGATATCCCCTGTTTTTGACGAAGAAAAAAAGCCCGTCTCCCTTGCGGTATACACATGGGAGGGGCTTTATGCTTTTCCCGAAACCCCTTCGGAAGAAATCGAACAAAGGGATTTTCCTTTTTCCGACGAAGGACGTGAATCCGTCGTGGAATATATTAATTCTCTTTCCTGACTTTCTAGTTAAACACCTTGTGATGCGCTGTGGGTGCACCATCATAGATCGGCATGAACACATAACCGTTATCAAGCGCCCAGGGGATAAAATCTTCCATACAATCCACGAGATATTCTTTAATATCATGGCAGAGAACAACGCTTACCCTGCGTTCTCCAAGCTCGCTCTTGAGATTCTGCAGACAACCCTCTGCGGTCTTTGTACCGTCCGAATCGCCGGATGAAACATTCCAGTCAAAGTACTGATATCCGTGTGCCTCAACAGACTGTGTGAGTTTTGTCATGATCCCCGGATTGTACTTGCTTATGGTATTGGAGCCACCGCCCAGGAATCTCATGAACTTGCTTCTCTCACCGGTCTGTTCTTCGATAATATCGTTCATTGCCTCAATATCCGACCAGAACGCTTCTTCCGAAGTATAAACCTGTTTAGGCTGATGCGACTTTGTATGAACCGCAACCGTATGTCCGCGTCTTGCCTCTTCTCCGATCATATTCTTATAATCCGGGAAGTTCTGTGTAACAAAGAAGGTTGCCTTTACATCATATTTATCAAGGATTCCGAGAAGCCTCTCCGTGTATGCTCCCGGGCCGTCATCGAATGTCAGGAATATGATCTTCTGATCCTCCGGATAATCATCCACGGTTTTCTTTGTAAATGCATCCCGAATGGCGATAAGCGCAGCCCTCTGCTCATCCGACATCGGCTGAACCGTTACCGTTCTCTTTGCTTCAAGAACCTTGTCTCCATCTTTTGCGGTATATGTAATGGTGTAATCACCGGGATGTTTGGGATCCGGATTTCCCGATATATCCACCGGGATTTCCTTCTCGCCCCTTCCGAAGAGTTTGTAATAAGAATACGCGGATGCTCCGTCTTCCTTATATTCTCCGTACCACGGAATGCTTACCGTTTCCTCTCCGTTAAGGATTATCTCTGATTGATAGGACGCTTTATGCGCCACATAACACAAAACGCCTATGGAAGCAAGCATAACGATGGTGATTATCATCATTGATATCATTCGTTTTCTTTTTCTTCTGGCCTTGATTTTCTTCTTCTCTTCGTTCATGATCATGTCCTTTCAAAAGATTTTTGCTTTTCAATGATACCACATTTATGGTATCATTGTTAAGATTTTTCTAAATATTGTTGTTATGAATTATTATATATGTATGGAGGTAGAAAAAATGTGGGCATATGAAAATGTTTTTTATCAGATATATCCCCTGGGTCTTTGCGGAGCCCCCTTTGAAAACGACGGTGTTTTGGAGCATCGGATCCTTCGTGTTCTCGATTTCATCCCCCATATTAAAAAACTCGGTATCGGAGCGATATATTTTTCTCCCCTGTTCGAATCGGATACCCATGGATACAACACGAGAGATTATAAAAAGATAGACGTTCGTCTGGGCACAAACGAAGATTTCAAAAAAGTCTGCGATGCTCTTCACGCGGAAGGTATAAAGGTTGTTCTTGACGGTGTTTTCAATCATGTGGGCCGCGGATTCTGGGCCTTTAAAGACGTTCTGGAAAAGAGATGGGATTCCCCTTACAAAGACTGGTTTCATATAAGTTTTGACGGAAATTCGAATTATAATGACGGTCTCTGGTATGAAGGCTGGGAAGGCAATTTCGACCTTGTAAAGCTTAACCTCAGGAATCCCGCGGTATGCGATCATCTTATCGAAAGCGTTAAGTTCTGGATAGATGAATTCGGTATCGACGGACTCCGTCTCGACGTAGCTTATATGGTGGACCGCGATTTTCTGAAGCGTCTTCGTTACGAAACTTCTCAGTTTAAAGAGGATTTCTTCCTTGTGGGAGAAACGCTTTTCGGAGATTACAACCAGATAATGAACGACGAAATGTGTCATTCCGTAACAAACTACGAATGCTATAAGGGCATCCACTCCGCCCTTAATTCCATGAACCTTTTCGAGATCGTACATTCTCTCCTTCGACAGTTCGGCCCGGAGCAATGGACGCTGTACAAGGGAAAGCACATGTTCTCCTTTGTCGATAACCACGACGTTTCAAGAATTGCAAGCATCCTGCAGAACGAAAAGCATATCCCGCTTGCATATACGTTGATCTTCGGTATGCCGGGAATCCCCATTGTCTACTATGGTTCAGAATGGGGCGTTAAAGGTGATAAAAAGGACGGCGATCCGTCTCTTCGTCCGGCTTTCGAAAAGCCGGAATGGAACGACCTTACGGATATGATAAGTAACATGGCTGCCGCTTTTTCCGAAAGCGAAGCTCTTCAGTACGGCGGAATGAAGTCTCTTCAGCTTACGAATAAGCAGTGCGTATTCGAAAGAGAATCTGCAAATGACAGAGTTATTGTTGCCATAAATGCGGACGAGAACGAGTTCCGCTGCAACTTTGACGCAAGAGCCGGTCGGGCAAAAGACCTTATCTCCGGCGAAGTTGTGGACTTCGGCGGCGGACTTCTGCTGCCGCCTTATACGGGGTATATTTTGAGGGCGTTTTAAAATTAATCCTTGTAAATCAGGGGGACGGTTCTTGTGATACATTCGTTTGCACTTAGCAAGCAAACGTATCACAAGAACCGTCCCCTTAGTTTATATTGCTTATCAAATGTATCTTACAGATACCTCACAAATATCGTTATCATCGCAACTGTGATTACGATCATTGTTGCGGGGATGGCTGTCCTACAATACGGACCCCAGCCGATAGAATAACCGTTCTTGCCGGCAACGGAGATACCTACAACGTTTGCGGATGCTCCGATAGGAGTTGCGCTTCCGCCGACATCGGTACCGATTGCAAGTGCCCATGCAAGAGTTGAAAGGTCAACACCCTGTGTTGCTGCAAGTGCCTTAATGACGGGAACCATTGTAGCTGAGAACGGAATGTTATCAACAACCGCGCTGGCTACAGCCGAAAGCCATATTATTATCGCCACCATTACATATGTATTTCCGCCGCTCATCTTTCCGATCATCTCTGCCATAAGACCGAGTACACCCGTTGCTTCAAGTCCGCTTACGACAACGAAAAGTCCGATGAAGAAAAGAAGCGTCTTAAAGTCAACTCTCTTTATGATAAAACCGATTTTTTTATGAAATGCTATAAGCGTAAAGCATGCGATGAAAGTTCCGATAAATGCAACCGTAAGTCCCGTTGCGGCGTGTGATACAAGAAGTATTACAGCCGTAAAGAAGATGATCGTTGCAATCGTAAACTCTTTTTTATCTTTAATGCATGCTTTCGGTTCCGGAAGCATTTTAATATCTTCCTCCGATACCGATTCCGTTACCAGTTCTTTTCTGTAAACAAGATAGAAATATCCGACTATAAGGAACAGACAACAGAATGCAATAACACCGGTATGTCCCAAAAAGTCAAAGAATGTATATCCGAGTGCGGTACCGATTATAATGTTTGGCGGATCACCGCACATTGTTGCCGAACCGCCGAGGTTCGCACAAAAGACTTCGGAAAGTATCATCGGTATGGGATCAAACTTTAAGAGTTTTGCAAGTTCAACCGTTACCGCCGCAAGAAAAAGTATAACCGTTATACTGTCTATGAACATTGCAAGTCCGAAAGACATTATCATAAAAGATACAAGAAGCGGGACCGGCTTATAATTAACGATCCTTGCTATAGTCATACAGAGCCAGCGGAAGAAACCTGCTTCTGCCATGCCTTCGACCATTATCATCATTCCTGCGATAAAGATGATGGTTGCCCAGTTGATTCCCATTGAAGCCTCTTCCCCGGCTTCGGAAGCGATCCAGAAACTCTTTGATAAGAAGGCCTTAAGATTTAAGGATTCAAGCGCTGTTTCAGGCGACTTCATTGCGATCAAAAATACTACAACGATCGTAAGGAGCGCACAACCGAGTGTCACCCATTGCCGTTCGATTTTATCCATTACAATAAGAACAAACATTGCAATGAATATGACGAGTGCCAAGATTTGTGTCAATGACATTTTTGTTCATCCCTTTCTGAGGTTTTTTAGTATATTATCATCTACTCAACGCGTCATATTCTATCACAAAATAATAAAATGTTAATAGGCATTTTCGCCGAAATGTTCAAGTTTTTTATCCCTGTGTCATATTAGCCATATTCCCCATATAAACCACCATAAGAAGAAGCAGGTCGACAACAAGTTTAAAGCCCCCGGTTATCTGCGGAGCGAGAAACAATGCATACATACCCGCAAGGGAGTCTTCATTTTTCATTTTTTCCGATCTGTCCATAAGGATCTGGTTTCTTCTTATGATGTCTTCTATCTGCGAAGAAGCCTCTCCTCCGGTTCCTTCCGAGAGAGAATAAAGCATCTTCATTGCAGATTCGACTTCCGGAAGCCGAATCTCCGACAGGAAATTCCTATAGGGTCCCATAGCGGTAGGATCTTTTTTCAACTCCTCTATAAAATCTTTCAGAGCAGGTTTAAGTATTGCCGGAGCCTCGTCATAGGACTTGAATATCGAGACCTGAACATTTTCGCTCTGTAAAAGAAGCGAAACCTGCATAAGCCATTCCGGAAATGCAATCTCAATTGCACGGCCCACGTTTTTTATCGCAACCTTTCTGCCAAGTCTGTCAAAAATGCCGTTTCCGCCGCCGCTTCTTATTGTTTCATAGGACTCCAAGAGCTCTTTTTCATTTTCCGTGTTCTTTCCCATAAAGTCCGCGGTAAACCTTTTGTCCGCCCGGTAGAATATGAAAATATCAACGATAAGAACGATAAGTGTTCCGATCTGCGCCACGGGGTGTGACGCAACATCAATGTTAACGCGACGTGACATAAAATATATAACCGAGCATAGAAGAAGAGACATTACAATAGACATTATTATATCCGTTCGCTGTTTTTTCTTTTCTTTCAAAAGCATATATATTCTGTCTGCCCACATCCGTCTCGCCTCAAGAAGAAGGGATATCGCGCGGTGATACTCCCCGCCGTTTTTTTCCACCTGCAGGGCAAAATGATGAATGGTATGAAGACCCTCGTATTTATATTCGTTTTCTATCAGTTTTAATGCTCCCTTTTCAACATTCTCTTCGTCGAAAGTATGAAGGATATGATCTTCTGCACGGCATATAACCTTATACATATCCCCTTCGGAGAACAGCGCTTTTACTTCCTGAAGAGATGTAAGAACCTTCCCTGTCTTTTGAAAAGAGTATAAAAACTGTTCCATGTATATATTAAGATCGGAAAACCTCTGCTGCTGATATCTGTTCTTTAAGGTATTCCGTATGAAGAACGGCAAAAACAGTGCAAGAACGATACAAAGCACCGTCTTGCAGATTATATTCAGTGAAAAGAAAGAACCTAAAAGCAGTGTGAATGCCATAGCGCCGGCATACAGTATAAGCGTACGTTTTATTGAGAAAACATACCCGTACTTTTTAAGCTCGTCCGACAGATTTCTTTTTTCCAAGATAAGTCCCCCTTTCTACTTCCGCCATGATCGCGCGTACACTCTCCTCCCTAAACTTTCTCAGAGACTCGTCCTCCGAAATCGTTACCTCGTTCTTTATCATCGGAGAGAAGATTTCGGAAGGGCTGTCGATCACAGATGAAGATTTATTGTTGTCGCACGAAAACGGATCTTCAATTCCCGCTTCAGCAAATCTCTTTTTATATTCATCCGGTAATTCTTTTGTAAGCACCT
>JAFOND010000240.1 GCA_017418645.1 Lachnospiraceae bacterium
AATGCTCCGGCCTACCAGCTTGCCTTCTTTACGCCCGGGATCTCGCCTTTATAAGCCATCTCCCTAAAGCATACACGGCAGATTCCGTACTTTCTTAATACGGAATGCGGTCTTCCGCAAACACGGCAACGGGTATATTCTCTCGTGGAGAATTTCTGCTTGCGCTGCTGCTTGATCTTCATTGCTTTCTTAGCCATCTTTCAATCCTCCAATTACTTTGTGAAAGGCATACCGAAGAGTGTTAAGAGTTCTCTTGCCTCTTCATCAGTCTTTGCCGTTGTTACAAAGATGATATCCATACCGCGGACCTTATCAACCTTATCGTATTCGATCTCCGGGAAGATAAGCTGCTCTTTGATACCGAGTGCATAGTTTCCTCTTCCGTCGAAAGAATCCGGTGAGATTCCTCTGAAGTCTCTAACTCGCGGAAGCGCGAGGTTGATGAGACGGTCTGCAAAGTCATACATCTTTTCGCCACGAAGTGTGGTCTTGCATCCGATACCCATGCCTTCACGGATCTTGAAGTTAGCAACCGAATGCTTTGCCCTCGTGATAACCGCCTTCTGGCCTGTGATCGTTTCCATATCGGAAACTGCAGCTTCGAGTATCTTCTGATTTTCCTTAGCTTCGCCTACACCCATATTCACAACGATCTTCTCGAGCTTGGGAACTTCCATCGGGTTTTTGTAGCCGAACTTTTCGATCATCTTCTTTGTGATCTCTTCTTTATACTGTTCTTTAAGTCTACTCAACTTCTTATCCTCCCTTCTCAACCGATCACATCGCCGGTCTTCTTAGCAACGCGGACTTTCTTGTCACCGTCTGTTTTGAAGCCGACTCTTGTGGTCTTTCCGTTATGAAGGAGCATAACATTTGAGATATCGATCGCGCCTTCCTGCTCAACTCTTCCGCCGGACTGATTTCTCATGCTGGGCTTCTCATGCTTTGTTACCATGTGAACGCCCTCAACAACGACGCGGCCCTTCTTCGGATCTACGGAGAGTACCTTTCCTTCGTTGTTCTTATCGGCACCGGAGATGACGCGAACCGTATCACCTACTTTGATCTTACATGTAGCCATCCTGATACCTCCTATAATACTTCCGGAGCAAGTGAAACTATCTTCATGAACTTCTTCTCACGAAGCTCTCTCGCTACCGGTCCAAAGATACGCGTTCCTTTCGGAGTTAAGTCATCCTTTATGATGACTGCCGCGTTTTCATCAAATCTGATATAAGAGCCGTCCTTACGACGAGCGCCCTTTACTGTGCGGACAACAACTGCTTTAACAACGTCACCTTTCTTTACAACGCCTCCGGGCGTTGCATCTTTGACCGTAGCAGTGATGATGTCGCCGATATTTGCATATCTTCTGGTAGAACCGCCCATAACACGGATGCAGAGGATTTCTTTCGCACCGGTATTATCGGCTACCTTTAATCTGCTTTCCTGCTGTACCATTTTTCTTTCCTTTCTTCGCGACTAATTACTTCGCTCTTTCCATAATCTCAACCAGTCTCCATCTCTTATCCTTTGAAAGAGGTCTGGTCTCCATTACGCGAACTGTGTCGCCGATATGAGCCTGGTTCTCTTCGTCATGTGCTTTAAGCTTGTAGGTTCTCTTTACGATCTTGCCGTACAGAGGATGCTTAACGTTATCTCTGACAGCAACCGTGATGGTCTTTTCCATCTTATCGCTTGTAACTACTCCTACACGCGTTTTTCTGAGATTTCTTTCTTCCACGGTAAGTATCCTCCTTATTAGTTTGCAGCCGCTTTAAGTGTCATAGCGGTCTGTATTCTTGCGATGTTCTTGCGGACTTCCCTGATACGGCCGGTGTTATCTAACTGGTTCGTAGCGTTCTGGAAGCGAAGGTTGAAAAGTTCCTTCTTAGCGTCCACAAGTTCCGCTTTTAATTCCTCTACGGATTTGCTCCGTAATTCTTCGTTAAATGCATTTTTCTTCATTACGCTTCACCGCCTTCTAAGTCTGCTTTGGAGACGATCTTACATTTGCAGGGTAACTTATGTGTTGCAAGGCGAAGTGCCTCTCTAGCTGTTTCTTCCGGGATACCCGCGATCTCAAAAAGTACTCTGCCGGGTTTTACTACAGCTACCCAGTACTCAAGGTTACCTTTACCTTTACCCATTCGGGTTTCAGCGGGCTGCGCCGTAACCGGATGATCCGGGAAGATCTTTATCCAAACTTTTCCGCCTCTCTTTGCATGACGTGTCATTGCAATACGGGCTGCCTCTATCTGGTTCGACTTGATCCAGCAGGGCTCCATCGCTACGATACCGAATTCGCCGTTAACGATCTTGTTGCCTCTTGTTGCCTTACCTGTCATGGTGCCGCGGAACTGCTTTCTATGCTTTACTCTCTTCGGCATTAACATGATTAATCACGGCCTCCTTCCTTCTCCTTCTTTCCTTTGGTGGGAAGGATCTCGCCTTTGTAGATCCAAACCTTGACACCAACCTTACCGTATGTGGTATCTGCTTCGGCAAAGCCGTAATCGATATCAGCACGGAGTGTCTGAAGAGGTATTGTACCCTCGGAATACTGTTCCGTTCTTGCCATGTCGGCACCGCCGAGACGGCCGGAGCACATTGTCTTTATTCCTTCGATACCGTTCTTCATACTTCTTGACATGCAAGACTTCATTGCACGTCTGAAAGATACACGGTTTTCAAGCTGCTGTGCGATGTTTTCCGCAACGAGCTGTGCTTCTCTGTCCGGACGCTTAACTTCCTTAACGTCAAGCACGAGCTTCTTACCGATCTTTCTCTGAAGATCGTTCTTGATCTTCTCTATCTCGGCACCGCCTTTTCCGATTACAACACCCGGCTTAGCCGTGTAAAGAACAACCTTTACTCTGTCGGATGCGCGCTCAATCTCAACCTTGGAGATGCCTGCTGCATAAAGCTTTTTCTTTAAATACTTTCTGATCTCATGATCTTCCACAAGGTAGTCCGCGAATTCTTTATCCGCATACCACCGGGAGTCCCAGTCTTTAATGATGCCGACTCTTAAACCATGAGGATTAACTTTCTGTCCCATGTCCGCTTTCTACCTCCTTACTCTTTCTCATCCAGAATCACGGTGATGTGGCTCATACGCTTTTCGATGCGGTAAGCTCTACCCTGTGCTCTCGGATGGATTCTCTTCATTGTCGGTGCCTTGTTTGCAAAGCATTCTGCGACATAAAGGTTATCTTTCTGAAGACCGTTGTTGTTTTCTGCGTTAGCGATTGCGGACTCCAGTAACTTTTTAATGACCGCGGATGCATATCTGGGGTTGTAGGATAAAATGGCAAGTGCCGTATTTACATCCTTACCTCTTATGGCATCCAGTACAAAGCATGCCTTTGTAACGGATATTCTCGCATATGACAGCTTTGCGGAAGGTCTTGTTTCTCTTTGATTTTCATTTCTCTCACGTTTGATCTGAGTTCTGTGACCTCTAGCCATGAGTTGCCTCCTTCTTTAATACTGTTTACTTGGACTTCTTATCGTCTTTACCGTGGCCGCGGTATGTTCTTGTCATAACGAACTCACCGAGCTTGTGGCCAACCATGTCTTCCGTGATGTATACGGGAACATGCTTTCTTCCGTCATGTACGGCGATAGTAAGTCCGACCATCTGCGGGAATATTGTGGAGCGACGAGACCATGTCTTTATTACGCTCTTGTCGCCGGCAGCATTGACTGCCTCAACTTTTTTCAGAAGGCTCTCATCTGCGAAGGGCCCTTTCTTTAATGAACGTGCCATGTCTCTCCTCCTTACTTAATAGCCCTGCCGTCGCGTCTTCTTACGATCAGCTTATTGGACTGCTTATGTTTCTTACGTGTCTTGTAACCGAGTGCCGGCTTACCCCAAGGTGTGCACGGACCCGGACGTCCTACCGGTGCTCTACCTTCACCACCACCATGCGGATGGTCGTTCGGGTTCATAACGGAACCGCGGACTGTCGGGCGGATGCCCATGTGACGTTTACGTCCTGCTTTACCGACTTTGATAAGGCTGTGCTCGCCGTTTCCGACAACACCAACCGTTGCGCGGCAGTTAAGCGGAACCATTCTCATTTCGCCGGAGGGAAGACGAAGTGTTGCGTACTTTCCTTCCTTTGCCATAAGCTGTGCTCCGTTACCTGCGGAACGAACCATCTGTCCGCCCTTACCCGGATAAAGCTCAACGTTGTGTACCATTGTACCTACGGGGATCTTCTCAAGCGGGAGGCAGTTTCCTGTTCTTACTTCCGCTTCCGGTCCGTTCATAAGTGTCTGACCAACCTTTAATCCCTGCGGTGCGAGGATGTATGACTTCTCGCCGTCTTCATAGCAGATAAGTGCGATATTTGCCGTACGGTTCGGATCGTATTCGATACCGATCACCTTTGCCGGGATACCGTCTTTCTTACGCTTGAAGTCTACGAGACGATACTTTCTTCTGTTTCCGCCGCCCTGATGACGAACGGTTATCTTACCCTGATTGTTCCTACCTGCGTTCTTCTTAAGAGAAGTTGTGAGGCTCTTTTCGGGAGTTGTCTTTGTTATCTCCGAAAAGTCGGAACCTGTCATGTTTCTTCTTGACGGGGTATATGGGTTATATGTCTTGATTCCCATGACTTTTCTCTCCTTTTTTATAGTTTATTGTCGTGCTACTCTGCACATGGTTTGCGATCTCTTTAATGTTGCTTCGGATTAAAGTGCTCCAAAGAGCTCGATGTCTTTTGAATCTTCCGTAAGCTGTACGATCGCTTTCTTGCGCTCTGCAGTTCTTCCTGTTGTCATTCCGCGGCGCTTGTTCTTTCCGAGAACCGTCATGGTATTTACCTTCTTTACCTTAGTTCCCTCGAACATCTTCTCAACTGCATCCTTTATCATGATCTTGTTTGCATCGGGATGCACATAGAATGTGTATTTTTTATCTGCCATTTCACCCATGGACTTTTCCGTGATGACCGGCTTTATGATAACGTCATAATACTGTACGTCTGCCATTATGCATACACCTCCTCGATTGCTTTTACGGCATCCTTTGTGAGGACTACGGTGTTGTACTTCATGATGTCGAATACATTTACCTCGTTTATCTGTGCCGTCTTAACGTCCGGGATGTTTCGCGCAGACTTTATAACGTTCTCGTCCGTTCCGTCAAGAACGAAGAGTGCCTTATTAAGGTTAAGCGCGTCCATCATGTTCTTAAAGTTCTTTGTTTTGATCTCATCAAAGCTTAAATCCTCGAGAACAACAAGCTTTTCATCGTTAACTCTGGAAGTGAAAGCACTCTTTAACGCTGCTCTCTTTTCCTTCTTGTTAAGTTTGAAAGAATAGTCTCTCGGTACCGGAGCAAAAACAACTCCGCCGCCTGTCCACTGCGGTGATCTTGTTGATCCCTGACGCGCATGACCCGTGCCCTTCTGTCTCCAGGGCTTGCGACCGCCTCCGCTAACTTCGGAACGTGTCTTAGCCTTCTGCGTGCCCTGACGATTGTTAGCAAGCTGCTGAACTACCGCCATATGGATGAGGTGCTCATTCACCTCTACACCGAATACGGAATCATTAAGCTCGATATCGCCTGTTTGTTTTCCTTCCATATTGTATACGGATACTTTAGCCATTTCGATTTCCTCCTTTCCGTATTCCTTTATTTAGATGCCTTTGTGGTTTCTTTGATCGTTACAAGGCTCTTCTTCGGTCCCGGAACCGCACCCTTAACAAGGATGAGATTCTTTTCCGCATCAACGCGTACGACTTCAAGGTTCTGAACCGTTACCTTAACGGATCCCATATGTCCGGGCATGCCCTTTCCTTTGAATACCTTGCTCGGTGAGGAGCAGGCACCGTTTGAACCCTGATGACGATGGAACTTTGAACCGTGAGCCATAGGTCCTCTGTGCTGTCCAAGACGCTTGATCGCACCCTGGAAGCCCTTGCCCTTGCTGATAGCGGTTGCATCGATCTTGTCACCTACTGCAAAGATATCTGCCTTTATTTCGTCAGCCGGTTTGTATTCGCTTGAATTCTCAAAGGTAAATTCCCGAACATATTTCTTCGGGCTCACGCCTGCCTTATCGAAATGTCCTTTTTCCGGCTTATTAACGCCATGACGATGTGCGACGGATTTTGTTCCGTTCTTATCTTTAGTTACTACTTTTTCTTTCTTGTCGCCGAATCCGACCTGTACAGCTTCGTAACCGTCGTTCTCTACAGTCTTAACCTGTGTTACTACGCAGGGACCTGCAGAAAGCACTGTTACCGGTACTAAGGAACCGTCTTCGGAGAACACCTGTGTCATACCGACCTTCTCGGCCAATATTGCTTTCTTCATTTCTGTTACCTCCTACAGCGGAACGGTTTCCCGTTCATACTAGTGAATTAATTATTTTTCCTTCATTTTGATGTTGATATCAACACCTGCCGGCAGTTCCATTCTCTGGAGTGCCTCCACCGTCTTCTGGGTGGGTGTTAAGATGTCGATCAGTCTCTTGTGCGTTCTCTGTTCGAACTGCTCGCGAGAATCCTTGTACTTATGAACCGCACGAAGGATTGTTACAACCTCTTTCTTAGTGGGGAGAGGTACCGGACCGGAAACTGTTGCTCCGTTCTTTGTCACGGTGTCTACAATCTTCTTTGCGGAAGCATCTACAAGATTATGATCGTACGCCTTAAGGGTGATTCTCATGATCTGTGCCATTGATTTTGCCTCCTTCGCACTTCGTTTTCATCGTTACTTTGGTGTTTCTTTTGTGAGACTTCCTTATAATATATGCTTTTGGGATCCAGCCCAAAGCCCTATTATAACGGGTTTCTCTTCGCGAAACGCCCGGGCGCGTGTAAATATTCGGGCGTCACAGCAAAAAGTATTATATACGGTTGTTTCAGGAAAATCAAGAACTTTTTTGCGAAATTTACAAAATTTTTGATATTTTTTTGTTATTTGTGCTGATTTGAAGAAAAACGACCTGCGCAGCCGCAGGGAAGATAGAGCCCGGTTGATGTTACGGGGAGCACAACTTCATCGGCTTCAACGGTGCCGGAGAAGTCTTTAAGTGCGGTAGATATCATATAGTGAAGTACCGTGGGCTGAAGGCCGGTGGTATAAGAATTCACAAGAAAGAAAAGCGGATCTTCTTTTAATAAGGAAGAAGTCAGTGTAATAAATTCGAAAACACTGTCCTCAAGCTTCCACATTTCGCCCTTGGGGCCGCGTCCGTATGACGGCGGATCCATAATAATTCCGTCATATTTGTTGCCGCGACGGATCTCACGCTCCACAAGCTTTTTGCAATCGTCCACAAAATAACGAACGGGTGCATCGCCAAGGCCGGAAGAAGCCGCGTTCTCTTTTGCCCAGCCCACCATTCCTTTGGAAGCATCAACATGTGTTACGGATGCGCCTGCCGCCGCTGCCGCAACGGTTGCTCCGCCCGTGTACGCAAAAAGATTAAGAACCTTTATCTCATGATCCGGGTTTTTAATTCTTTCCTTATATATAATAGAAGAAAACCAATCCCAGTTTGCTGCCTGCTCCGGGAAAAGGCCCGTATGTTTAAATGAAAAAGGTTTTAAATTGAATGTGAGAGTTTTGTTGCAGGATTTAAGATCGTAGTGTATGCTCCACTCTTCAGGAAGATTAAAGAATTCCCATTCACCGCCGCCGGACTTTGATCTGTGGTAGTGTCCGTTAAGCTTCTTCCAATCACCGGATTTCTTATCGCAGTCCCAGATAACCTGAGGATCCGGACGGCGAAGGATATACTTTCCCCATCGCTCCAGCTTTTCGCCCGAGCCGCAATCGAGAACCTCATAATCTTTCCAGTTTTCTGCGATGTACATTCTTCCTCCTTGCGTATGATGGGGACGGTTCTTGCGATTCGTAGCAATCACAAGAACCGTCCCCATGATACGTTATAAGCATATAAGCAGCGCAACAACTCCGCCCAGGACCGCCCCGACGCAAACCTGCAACGGGGTGTGACCCACAAATTCCTTTAAGATCTCGTCCGGCGTCATATCCTCTTCATAGACCTGCTTAACAAGATCGTTAATGATCTTCGCCTGTTTTCCCGTTTCACGTCTGACGCCTGTGGCATCATGCATGACAACCAGGGCAAAAATTGTGGCAACCGCAAAGATCGGCGTATCAAAGCCCGCTTCGATACCGCAGGCGATCGCCATCGCCGTTACGGTTGCAGAATGAGAGGACGGCATACCGCCGTCCCCGAGAAGTCTTTTCGGATCCAGCGTCTTATAAACAATGGCATGCGTGATCGTTTTTGCAATCTGCGCAACAACCCATGCGATCGCGCCGGATATCAAAATACTGTTATGAATGATCTGCTGAAATATTTCCATCTGAAGCCTTATTTCTTATTATATAAGTCTGTGATCAAAGTTTAATGTCTTTTAAGAGATCGCCGAGTGAAGTTCCTATGCTTTCATGGTCCGCATATTTTTCAATATCGGCATTCGTCTTTTCATGTTCCTTTTCTTCACGTGCCGGTGCTTCTTCCTCTTCTACCGCACGGATGGAAACCGAAACTTTATCATTGTCTGCCTTAAGGAGCTTAACCCGAACTTCCTGGCCAACCTTAAGCACTTCGTTAACATCCTTTATGCGGCGGGTTGCAACCTGGGATATGTGACAAAGTCCGGAGATGCCGTCGCCTATATCTATGAATGCGCCGAAGTCCGTGATGGATTCAACCTTTCCGGAAACGATATCTCCCGGAACGAGCATCGCGATCTTATGCTGCTTCTCTTCGCGGCGCTTCTCTTCTTCAACAACACGCCCCGACATGATGAAGCGTTTTTTGTTTCTGTCAACTTCCGTTACAAGAACCGGAAGTTCTTTGCCCTGATACTGTTCAAGATTCTCAACATAGCCGAGGGCGATCTGTGATGCGGGGATGAACCCGCGGAGGCCTTCGAGATATGCCGTAAGTCCGCCCTTAACAGCCTGGCGGATCTTAACGTTTACGATCATCTTCTGATCTTTCAGTTCCTGAAGCTTGTCCCATGAAAGCTCGTCGTTTGCTTCCTTTAAGGAAAGTTCAAGATTTCCGTTGCCGTCGTCAAGCTTGATAACCTTTCCACTTATCTTCTGTCCGTAATGAAGCTCTTCCGCCGGAACAAAGCCCGGATCGTTTGAAAGGTTTTCGTTCTTTATTATGCCGGGTGCATAATAGTTTAGGTCAAGAGTAACCTCGTTGTCACCGATACCGATGACCGTTCCTGTCATGATGTCGCCTTCCTCCACCTTTCTGAAGGAGGCATTGATCTCTGTTTCAAAGTCTTTCATGCTTTCTGCCATTTTAAAAATCTCCTTTTATAACATACGCCTTTTATGAAGTATGATCAGCGCTACAACGCAGATCACAAGCGTTCCTATACATATGATCGCAAAGCCATGGGGCGTGGACGAAAGCGGCATCCATTCCCCGGAAACATTCATGCCGTAAAGCCCGGATACGATTGTCGGGATAGACATAACGATCGTTATGGCGGCAAGATATTTCATGGCGTTGTTAAGTCTGTTGTTGATAACGGTAGAAAGCAGTTCTCTCGTTCCGTTAATGATGTCTCGGTATATACCGGTCATCTCTATAGCCTGTTTGTTTTCTATTATAACGTCCTCAAGGAGTTCCTCGTCCTCTTCGTACTGACGAAGTCTTCCGTAACGCGTAAGTCTGTCGAGAACAACGGAGTTCGCACGAAGAGATGTGGCAAAGTATACGAGGTTCGACTCGAGTTCGTGAAGATCCACAAGGTCCACATCCTCGGTATCGTCGTTAATTCTTTCTTCAATCTCCGTACGCTTCCTGTCTATCGCGCGAAGCAGGCTCTGGTAAACCATGCAGCTGTTGTAAAGTATCTGATACGTAAAACGCATCTGCTTCTTTGTTGAAAAATCCCTTATCCTCTGCTCGACAAAGGTGTTAAGGACCGCGGTCTCTTCCGAGCACACGGTTATAAGCGCATCCTCCGCAAGGATTATGCCGAGCGGGATTGTGGTATATGTATTTCTGTTGTTACGCACTTCCGCGGAAGGGATATCCACAAGGATAAGAGTATAGTCGTCTTCCATACTGATTCGGGAAGACTCTTCGTCATCCAGTGCGGCGCGTATGTCCGCGATGTCGATCTCATATTTTTCGCTTACGGATGCACACTCCTCAAGAGTCGGTGTCGTAAGCTTTATCCAGCAGCCGTTTTCTTCGGTCTCGAGTTCGCGAAGAAGGCGGTCGTCCGTTCTGTATATAGTTTTCATTTGCCGCCTCCTTTCTACTATATTTCCTGTGCAGGTCCCCGGCATCGGTAATCATTTTCTCACGGCGGCTGCATTTCGCCTTATGTTCGAAAATGTTTACCGATGCCGGGGACCTGCTGGCAATATATGCTTACGCAGCAGGTATGCTCTTGGTTGCGATAACGTCAACTCCCGTGCCGCAAACGTTGGGCACAACAACATCCCCGATGTTAACCGGAGCGTTAACCTCTACATCCGTAAGAGCCTTGCAGATCTCAAAGATCATGCCCTTCGGAATATCATTCTTTGTCTTAACGGAAACCATCGGGATCTTTCCGCCGTTAACCTTAACGGAGGAAGTGACGATACGAGTGGGATCCGTAACTTCTTTTCTTGCGTAAACATCCCCGCGCTTGCAGGTGTTTCCCGTAACTTCTTTAACCTCGCCGTTTTCCATGGTGACCGTAAGCTGACATCCCATGGGGCATCCTATACATGTAAGATGTTTTTCTTCCATATTTACATTCCTCTTTATTGAACTTAAGATTGTTACTCTGCTTCAATCTTCACAGTGATTTCGGAGATGTCCGGATAGTTATTAAGCTCTTCTTTCTTTATTATAACCTGCTCCATCTCACCCGGTGCCATGATCTGCTTTTTACGCTTGAGCACCTGAGTGTCTCCGTAATACATTGCAACATAAGAATTCTTGAAAACCTGACCCACGCGGAAACGAACCGTAACTGAATCGTCCATTTCTTTGGGACGGATGCTTACGGGAACCGTATAGCGTACACCGCCGGTGGGGTTGATCTTTATCTCTTTCTCGGCAACCTTCTTGCCTTCCTTAATATACTTTGCAGCATTGATGCCCGCATTCTTTGCTTCCTCGGAAACAAAGTCAACAAGGTCATGAACGTGAAGAACATTACCGCAGGCAAAGATTCCTTCAACCGAAGTCTCAAGAGAATCGTTTACCACCGGGCCGGATGTTATGGGCGAAAGCGAAACGCCGGCTGTCTTTGAAAGTTCGTTCTCCGGAAGGAGACCGCAGGACAAAAGAAGCGTATCGCATTCATAATGTTCTTCCGTTCCCGGGATGGGCTTCATATCCGGGCCAACCTCTGCGATGGTGATTCCCTCAACTCTTTCCTTACCTTCGATATCAACAACCGTATGGGAAAGCTTAAGAGGAATTCCAAAGTCATCAAGACACTGAACGATATTTCTCTTTAATCCGCCGGAATACGGCATAAGTTCCGCAACAACCTTAACCTCTGCGCCTTCAAGAGTCATACGGCGCGCCATGATAAGACCGATATCGCCGGAACCCAAGATAACAACCTTCTTACCCGGCATATAACCTTCGATGTTAACGAGACGCTGTGCCGTACCTGCGGAGAAGATTCCCGCCGGACGGTATCCCGGAATGTTAAGGGCGCCTCTTGATCTTTCACGGCATCCCATTGCGAGAATAACAGCTTTTGCCTGGATCTCGAACATTCCGTCCGTTCTGTTCATGGCAGTAACAACCTTCTTGTCACTAATATCCATCACCATGGTGTTAAGTTTGTATTCGATGTTTCTTTCTTTAACCTGATCGATAAAGCGCTGTGCGTATTCCGGACCGGTAAGCTCTTCTTTAAAAGTATGAAGGCCGAATCCGTTATGAATGCACTGGTTTAAGATACCGCCAAGTTCATGGTCACGCTCTATGATAAGGATACTTTCTATTCCGTTATCTCTTGCGGAAACGGCAGCGGCAAGACCTGCAGGACCTCCGCCGATTATAACAAGATCATAGCTTTGCATTGTATTCACCCTCCTTACGAAATCTTCTTGTTGTAGCCGAAAACGATCTTGGAATCGTCGCCGGATTTCCGAACGTCAAACATTGAAAGAGAGAGTTCTCTTTCGAGTATCTCCATTACTCTCGGACTGCAGAAACCGGCCTGGCAGCGTCCCATTCCCGCGCGCGTTCTTCTCTTGACACCGTCGAGTGTCTTTGCGCCTAAGGGGCGATGGATCGCATCAAGGATTTCGCCTTCGGATATGGATTCGCAACGGCAGATGATCTGGCCGTATGCGGGATTTTCTTTAATGAGTTTGTTTCTTTCTTCAATGGAAAGATCTGCGGGATTTAAGATTCCCTTTCTTGTTGCCTTGAAATCGGATTTCTCGGAAAGAGATAACTTCTCCGAAACCATCTTGGCAACATAAACGCCGATGGCCGGAGCGGATGAAAGACCCGGGCTTTCGATTCCGGCTGCGTTAAAGAAGTTCGGTGCATCTTCAGCTTCGCCGATGATGAAATCGCCTTCGGTATCATGCGCACGAAGTCCCGCAAAAGAAGTAATAACCTGTCTGTAGGGAACATCCTTTACGCTTAAGGAAGATGTGGGTGCAAGTGAACCGAGTCCTGCGCCTGTGGTGTTAACGCCTTCCTTGTTGTCTATATCTTCCGCCGTCGGTCCCACAAGAAGGTTTCCGTGTACGGTCGGTGTAACAAGAACACCCTTACCCATCTTTGACGGAAGCTGGAATATTGTATGTGATACATGTCCGCCGGCTGTCTTGTCGAGGAGCATATACTGTCCGCGGCGGGCGATGATCTCTATCTTCTTATTGCTTACCATGTTGTTAAGATCGTCGGCATATACACCGGCTGCATTAACAACGGCTTTAGCTTCGTATGTTTCTTTGTCCGTAACGACCTTATATGTATCGCCGTCTTTCTTTATCTCTTTTACTTCCGTATCAAGGAAGAATTCAACGCCGTTTTCCGCAGCGTTTTCCGCAAGAGCATATGTAAGGTGGAAGGGGCATACGATCGCGCCTGTCGGTGCATAAAGTGCCTTTACCACATCATCCGCAAGGTTCGGTTCCATCTTTATAAGTTCGTCGCGGTCTAAGATCTGAAGATCCGGCACGCCGTTTTCCTCTCCCTGCTTTTTAAGGTTTTCAAGAAGCGATGCGTCCTGGTCTTTCGTGCAGACAACAAGGCTTCCGTTTCTCTTGAACGGGAATTCGAGATCTCTTGCGAGATCGTCCATCATCCTGTTTCCCTCTACATTCATCTTTGCTTTTAACGAACCGGGTTTTGCATCGAAACCCGCATGGACTATCGCGGAATTTGCTTTGCTTGTTCCTTCGCAAAGATCAACTTCTCTTTCGATAAGAGCAATCTTCGCGGAATACTTTGATAGCTCCCTCGCAATGGCGGAACCGGTAACGCCGCCACCGACGATGATTACGTCATACATTTAATCTACCTCCCTCACTTGTGTAACAAAATGCATTGAACTAAAAAAATGTTTTCTATACACACAACCTATGAATTATATCACAAAATTCCAAAGTGTGGAACCAATTAATTAAAATTATTTATCAATCGTCTCCCGCCAGGGCACTGACAAGATTCGACAGCTTGCTGCCACGGCCTTTGTCTATTATCGCCAGCACCGCAAGCGTTATGGCAACTGTGTTGTCCACGGGATCGTCCACCATCCTTCTTAGGAAGAAATGAGCGGTGGATCCGTCCGGAAGCAATTCGTCGATAAACATCTTTTTGCCTTTTCTCGCAAATTCCTTTACGACTCTTTCATAAGAACGCGCCATACTCTTCATGGCATCCTGATATTCCAGGAATTCGTCCGTCATTTCAAAATCGAAATACCGTTTCATAAATTCACGGTATGAACCGTTTGTCCTTGCAAAGCGCATCTTTTTGTTTCTGAATTCGATAACCGCCATGGGTATGGATTCAAAAACACTCTGGAAATTCTCGCCTTCGTCCGCGGATATAACGCGAAGATCGTGAAGGTTTGTGCGCCCGATGGATTCGTAATATTCCTTCTGCGCCGGATTTTCGAATCCGATCTGTATTCCTTTTTCGTATCTTTCAAGAATATCTTCAAGGGGCATCGGTTTTGCATAATAGAACCCCTGTATCTTTGAACATCCGATTTCTCTTAAGAATTTGGCCTGTTCTTCCGTTTCGACGCCCTCACAGATCGTATCGAGTCCGAGAGAAAGAGCCATTCTCATAAGTTCCGAAAGGATGATCCTACTGTTTTGGTTCTGATCGAACTTGCGCATGAATTTCATATCGAATTTCAAAAGATCGATATCCATGCTCTGCAAAACGTCCAGGGATGAATATCCGCTTCCGAAATCGTCCATCCATACCGGGAATCCCAGTTCCTTGAATTCTTTGATCTTATCGTTCATGAAATTGAAATCCGAGCCGACAATGCTTTCGGTGATCTCGATCGTGAACATTTTTCTCTCGATTCCGGAATCGTCAACACGTTGTCTTATTTCTTCAACGATATCGCATACTTCAAAATCCGACCTTGAAAGATTAATTGACTGCGGCACAAGGAAAAGACCTTCGCTTTCCTGGATCTTCAACTTTTCGATAACACGGTCGAGCACATACAGATCCAGTTTATATATCTGTTTTGCATCTTCGAGGATGGGGATAAAATCTCCCGGGGACATAAAGCCTCTTATGGGATCTATCCATCTTGCAAGAGCTTCCTCGTCGCATACTCTTCCACTCACTGCACGAACGATGGGCTGATAATAAACCGTTATCCATTTTTCTTCCAGCGCGCGGTCGAAGCTTGCAAGAATATATTGCTGTTTTTCTTCGTTGTCGCGCATGGTATCATCATAATATTTAAAAGACGAAGCATAATTTCTCCGTATGGAATCGCAGGCGAGTTTCGCGCGGTCTACCGCGGTACTGGAGCCGACATCCTCTCCTCTGGAAAGATATACTCCCGCATGTATGGGAAGTGAAAGACCGTTGTTTAATTTTCTGCCCTCTTTAAATATAAGTTCCACGGTTTCCTCAAGTCCGTCTTCTTCCGTAAACACGGCAAAATGATCTCCGCCCAGGCGCGTGCAGCATTCGTTTCCGTACATCTCCGCCAGAAGTCTTGAGAACTCACGAAGAAGCTTATCACCCTCCGGAAGACCATGCCTCCTGTTAAAATATTTCATGCCGCGGAAATC
>JAFOND010000241.1 GCA_017418645.1 Lachnospiraceae bacterium
CATCTTTATCTCCTTCGGCATCCGTACGCTTCTCTATTATCCTGTCGATGATTCCGTAATCAAGCGCTTCCTGTGCGCTCATATAATGATCTCTTTCGGTGTCCGCAGCAACAACATCAACCGGTTTTCCCGTGTTTGCGGCAAGGATTTCGTTCAACTTCTTCTTTGTCTTTAAGATGTTTTCCGCAACGATCTCTATCTCCGTTGCCTGTCCCTTTGCACCGCCGGAAGGCTGATGGATCATGATCTCCGCATTCGGGAGCGCAAGACGTTTTCCCTTTGCGCCGCCGGCAAGAAGGAAAGCTCCCATACTTGCCGCGAGACCGATACAGATCGTGCTGACATCCGGTTTGATATACTGCATTGTATCGTATATCGCAAATCCGCCGGTAACCATTCCGCCCGGGGAATTGATGTAGAGGTGGATGTCTTTCTTCGGATCCTCGGATTCAAGGAAGAGAAGCTGCGCAACGATAAGTCCCGCCGTTGTTTCGTTAACCTCTTCTCCAAGATAGATGATCCTGTCCTTTAAAAGTCTGGAATAAATATCGTAGCTTCTTTCCCCGCGGGAATTCTGCTCGATGACATAAGGCATTGATGCCATATTAATCCTCCTTAGCTTCCGTTTCTTCTTCCTTCTTTTCTTTCTTCTTTGCTTTTTCCTTAGCGTTGTCGATGATGTAATCTATCGCTTTCTTAACCTGGATGTCCTTCTTGATGTTCTTTTCTTCGGACTCGGTTAAGTTCTTCTTTAAGTCTTCGGCCTTCATGCCGTACATCTTGCCCATCTCTTCGAGTTCCTTATCCACATCTTCGTCGGAAACCTCAAAGCCTTCCTTTTCCGCAATGGCTTCAAGAACAAGAGAGGACTTGATACGTGAAAGGGCATCCGGACGAACGTTCTCTTCAAGCTTCTCGAGAGTCGTTCCCGTATACTTAAGATAGTCGTTAAAGTTGAGACCCTGCTGCATCATGCTTCCGGCCATATCGTTTATCATAGTCTGAACCTGATACTCCAGCATCTGATCCGGAATATCCATCTCGGAATCCTCAACTATCTTTAAGATAGCTTCATCTTCCTGGTCTCTTCTAACCGTTTCTTTCTTCTTTTCAACAAGCTTTTCTTCCAGGTCTTTCTTATATTCGTCAACGGTTTCGAATTCCGTTGTATCCTGGATATATTCGTCGGTAAGCTTCGGAACGTTCTTCTCGCTTACGGAATTAACATGGGTCTTGAAGATTGCTTCTTTTCCTGCAAGATCTTTTGCATGATAATCTTCCGGGAAAGTAACCTTAACTTCAACATCATCTCCTGCGGATGCTCCCACCAGCTGATCTTCGAATCCCGGGATAAATGTACCGGAACCAAGATTAAGGGGCTGTCCCTTTGCGGAGCCGCCTTCGAACTTAACGCCGTCGATGGAGCCTTCATAGTCGATGTTTACGGTGTCGCCCGTTCCCGCTTTTCTGTCAACGACTTCCATTCTGGAATTCATTTCAAGTTCGCGCTTAACGGCTTCTTCAACTTCTTTCTTTGTAACCTTTGTATCGCCCTTTGTTACTTCAACACCCTTATATTTTCCCAGTGTTACCGGCGGCTTTGTTGCTACAGTTGCAGTATAGATGAAATCCTTTCCGGATTCGATCTGAACAACATCCATCTCCGGCTGTGATACGATCTCGAGACCGCTTTCGTCATATGCGTCCGGGTATGTCTTTCTCATGATCTCGTTTGCAGCATCATCATAGAACATCTCCGGTCCGTACATCTTCTCTATCATCTTACGGGGCACCTTGCCCTTACGGAATCCCGGGATATTGATCCTGTTTTTCTGCTTTTTATAAGCCTGATCCATGGCTTTTTCAAGCTCTTCCGGTCCGACTGTTACCGTAATAACGGCTGTATTTTTTTCTTTCTTTTCTACCGGTACGTTCATTTGTAACTATTTCCCTTTCTGTTGTTTTGGCGTTAAACCGCACACGAAACCGTATTATACCACTACATCACGGATTTTGCAATCAATCCGCCTGTGAATACGATTTCTTTTCTTCCTCCAATACGTATTTTACAAAATCTTCCGGAGAAAGCGCTTTTGAATAATAGAAGCCCTGGATAAGATCGCATTCAAGGCCCTTCATGTACTGAAGCTGTTCTTCCGTTTCAACACCTTCCTGGATAACGTTGGAACCCATGTTGTGGATGGTGCTTACCATACTTTCAAGGAACTCTTTGTTGCTGGCGCTGTTGTTAACGTTCCAGAGAAGGGATTTATCGATCTTAACGTTACGGAAATCCATTCCGAAAAGCCTTGCCATATTCGAATATCCCGTTCCGAAATCATCAAGTGAGAAATCGAAACCCATATCTCGAAGACGGTTTAACGTCTTTTCAAAGATCGTGCTGGAATCTCCCGCAGCGGACTCCGTTATCTCAAGGTTTATCCTGTCGGAACGTATTCCGTATTTCATCATGATATCGGAAAATCTTTCCGGAAGATCACTCATAAGAAGCTGATGTACGGAAAGGTTAACCTCAATATATTCTATGGAAGAAAGCTCGCTGGAAAAATCATGAAGGAAACTGCAGACATGCTCCATAACATAATCGCCCAGCTGGATTATCATTCCGTTTCTTTCCGCAACGGGGATGAACTCATCCGGAGATACCGGTCCGAGAACGTCATCCGTAAGTCGAGACAAAGCTTCCGCCGCATAAAGCTTGTGGGAATTCGGCGCCCATATGGGCTGATAATATATCTCAAGTCTGTTTTCCGTGAGTGCGTTCTGGAGCGACTTTGCAACTTCCCCTTCTCTCTGTATGAAAGAAAGGTCGTCATCCGCAAGGACGGAAACTCGTTTTCCTTCATCCGGAAGATCCATATCCAGAAGTTCCACAAGTTCTTCCACACTCTTGAACTGTTCGCCGGATTTTAAGATCGCGGCAATGACACGGAATGTAAACTCTTTTCCTTCGAATTTGAAATTGTGGGAAAAGATGCTCTTTATGTTTCCGATCACATGCGCCTGAAGCGTAACGTTATCATTTGGAAGAACAAGGGCAAATTCATTGTCTCCCGTGGAATAGCACTGAACCTGAGTATCTATCCTGTCCAGTTTTTTCGCAATCTCAAGAACAAGTCTCTGTCTGTCTTCCGCGGGAAGTATTCCCGTGACAAACTTCATGTTAATGAAATGAACATGAACAACGATAAATTTCTGTTTTGTGAGAAGCCTTCTGTTAACGGAATTCGAAAGAGCGGTTCGATTAAAGAGTTCCGTTGAAGGATCGAATTCGAACTGGTCTATCTCAATATTTAAAAGAAGTGAGAGATAGCAGAGGGACTCGCCGAAAATCTCTATACGAAAATCCGGGAAATAGAGTTCAACGGTGGCGCATGCCGTCGCAAGGAGAGTCGACCCCAGCACCGCCATGAATTTCGCCCGTTCCAGCGCCCTGTTGTATCTTGCGAGAATATAGATTCCGATGATGACATAAATTACAACGTCAATATATACCACATAAAGCCATACACCTCTGTGATATACTTTCATGTCGTCATAGTAAAAAAGTTTCTTTGTGAAGAAGTTCAGAAGAACCATGGTAAAGACGATAAGGTTCGGCGTCATAAGAAGATAGAACTGCTTCTTTCCGACTGCCTGAACAACGCCCGTGATACACATGATATAGGCCATAAAGATGGGGGCCATCATTACCTGTGTAAGGAAAAACCCGGTCTTCACAAGCCATCTTAAATAATAAGAAACGGTTGCCTCAATGAAGTATTCCGTAAGAATGATCTCCGCTGTTGCCATCACCGCGGAAACCATTGAATTCAAGAGAAGAAGACGGAACATGTTCTTCTGCGTCTTATATTCTCTTTTAAAGTGCACACTGTTTATTAAACAGAACAGAATTACAAAAAAAGCCCCAATATCAAAAGCTGTTTTTCCCAATACGACCATACCTTGCTTTCCTTTAATTTATTACTTAATTTCTGTCGTACGCTTCTTTGCAGCGGTTAACATATTCATATAAGAAATCAACCGTGCCGTCCACTCCGAAGCGTCCGGAATTTATGCAAAGATCATAGCCGCGGGAATCTCCCCATTTATAATCCGCATACATATTATGATACTGCTTTCTCGCCTTGTCATGACGGGAAATCTTGTTAAAAGCAGCCTTTTCATCCAGGTTGAACATATCCCGGATCCTTTCGATCTTATGCATAAGATCGTCTATAACGAAAATAGAAACAAGACCGTCAAAATCCTTCAATACGGATTCTCCGCAACGGCCCACTATAACAAAAGAATCTCCCATGATTGCTTTGCCGCGGATAAAATCAAACTGTGCTTCCGCAAGATTCTCTTCTATGGAATTTGTATATCCGCGAATGTGTCTTGTGGTAAACGGCAGACTCTTTCTTTCCTCGTACTTTTCAAGTTCGGCATTGGATTTATGAGCGAACATCTCATCGAGCATGTTCCTGTCGTAAAAACCGATACCAAGCTTTTTAGACAGCTTCTCGCCTATCTCATGACCGCCGCTTCCGTATTCCCTTCCTATAGCAACAAGAACCTGATCCATAAAGCATCCCCCTTCCTTGTGAGAAAATATTAATGTCTTCCTTTTCTGCTCTCAAAAAAATCTTCGATTGTTTTTAAAATCTTGTCCGGCGATTCGGACTTCAGTAAATACTTTTCAGGTTTAAGATCTATAACGCTTAAAACGCTTTCGCGGTCGTCCTTTCCCGTAAGGAACATTACCGGCGTATCCTTAAACGCGGCCTCTGATCTTATCATTTCAAGAACCTTCGGTCCGTCGAGAACCGGCATCTCATAATCCAGAAGAATAAGATCAACCTTCTTCTTTCCCAGAAGGGCTATGGCATTCGTTCCGGAATTTGCCATGTAAACCTGATACTTATCCGAAAGCCATATCTTTAAGGTGCGGAGCATTGTCGCATCATCATCAACAACGAGGATGGAATTCTTAACCTCCAAAAGTCCGCCCTTTTCTATATCGTGTTCAATGTTTTTAACCAGTGTCTTAACGTTAAGCGGTCTGTCAAATTCCTGTGATATAAATTCCACCGGCATTATCCGGTGAGCAATGTCAAGTTCCTCCGGATTTCCGACGATGTACAAAAGCACTCCCGAACCTTTTTCGTCGATATAGTCCTTCAGGAAAACGAGAGTTTCTCCCATGTCTTCGTCCGCCCCTTCAAGGTACAGAAGATAGATGTTTGGCTTCTCTTCCATCCGGCTTAATTTTGTAACGTTCGGTTCCATATATTCCGCTTCGTAGCCCGCATCTTTCAGGTTCTTCATGATGGCATTTACCATAAAACTCTGCTGCATGGCAAGAAGCATTAATTTCTTTTTTTCTTCCATTATTATCCTTTAAAAAACAAAAATAGTGACTATTCCTACTATACTAGATATTTAACATTATTTCAATATCTCTAAGAGTTTTTCGCGGTCCACTTCCGAAACTCCTTCGCGCACGGATCTGAACATTTCCATCCTCGATTCCGGGATCTTATATTCCTTTAACATATCGATAACATCATCCGCGCTGTCAAAGTCGAAAGCTTCCACAAGTTCTTTTATGGTCTGCATCGCATTTAAAAACTCGTCTTCCGGGATTTCCGGCTTATTCTCATCCGAAGTATCATCCCCTACCACAGGCGCCAGTTTTTCTTCGTAGCTTCTGTAGAGCGTAAGGAGTTCGCCGGTGTTTTCTTTTATGTATGAAACGTCTTCGTTATTCGCAGCCTCTTCCAAAAGTTTTGCTTTTTCGGAAAGTTCAGTTGCGCCGATAAGACGTGACGAACTCTTTAAGGCATGAACAAGAACCTTATAATTCTTATAGTCTTCCGCTGCGAAATATTCTTCTATCTTCTTTGATTTACCGTCTATGTTTTCGTAGTATTCCTTTATAACTTCCATACCCACGTCGAAGGAACCGGAATTCTTCAAAAGTTCATCCGCGTCTATTCCCGAAAGGGAACGGATAATTGTCTCGTTTTCATCGTTAGACGCTTCCTCAACTTCCGTTTCTTCACCGGCCGTTTCCTGATCCTTCTCTTCCGTAAGGAAAACCTTCTCCTTCGGAAGATATTCAACCAGCATCTTTTCTATCCGCTCGCCGTCCACCGGTTTGGTAAGGTAATCCGTAAATCCTGCCTCAAGATATTTTTCTCTGGATCCGGAAACAGCGTTTGCGGTAAGGGCGATAACGGGAACTCCCGCGCTCATATTATCTTTCATGGAAAGCATATTCTGCAAAGTTTCGATACCGTCCATCTCCGGCATCATATGATCCAGGAAGATGACATCGTAATGCTTTTCCTTAACCTTCGCCAGGGTTTCTTTTCCGCTCATGGCTGTATCGATCTTTATTCCCGTTTTCTTAAGAAGCGCAACCACAACGGTAAGGTTCATCCGCGTATCGTCGGTGATAAGAATGTTCGCATCCGGCGCCCTGAAGCTTTCCTTATATTTGTTTCTGTTCCTGTTCTTTAATGTCTCTTTATACATTGCGGCGTAATCGCCGATGGGTTCCCACTTCTTAACCTGCTGGGTAACAACGAAGGAGAACTCCGACCCCTCGCCGTATACGGATGAGACCTTAAGTTCCGATCCCATCTTGTCAAGGAGTTGCTTAACGATACTCATTCCGAGTCCCGTTCCCTCTATGGTCCGGTTTCTCTCTTCTTCTATTCTTTCAAAGGGTGAATAGAGTTTCTTAAGATCCTCTTCCTTCATTCCGATCCCGGTATCTTTTACAAGGAAGGAAAGACCGATGTTTTCATCGTCCGTTTTTTCATAATCCACCTTCAGTGTAACGGTTCCGGTTTCCGTATACTTTACGGCGTTCGTAAGGATATTTGTAACAACCTGTTTTATCCGAACCTCGTCTCCGAAAAGAAGGTGCGGGATCTCGGGATTGACTTCCACAAGAAGGGAAAGTTTCTTTGCTTCCGCCCGTATCGCGATCATATTCACAAGGTCGTTTACCGTGGATGAAAGTTCGTAATCCACCGGTATTATTTCCATCTTCCCCGCTTCTATCTTTGAGAAATCCAGGATGTCGTTTACAAGTGAAAGAAGGGAATGTCCCGCAGTCTGGATGTCCATGGCGTAGCTTAATATGGTATCATCTTCCGCCTCGCGGAGGATCATCTCGTCAAGACCCAGGACGGCATTTATGGGAGTTCTTATCTCATGGGACATGGATGATAAGAAATCGGATTTTGCCTGGGAAGCTTTTTCCGCGACCCGAAGGTCTTCCTGAAGTTTCTGTTCTTCCTTTAAATGTTCCTCGAATTCCATGACGGAATTTACCATCCGGTTCATGTATCCGTAAAGATCTTCGATCTCGTCATGGGTATGTATGTCAAGGTTTTGAACGCTTTCAAGCATATTGTTTTTTTCTTCGTTGGAGGCCTCGCAAAAGTTCTTCATGGAAGATGCCATACGGTTAATGGGCTTTGCGATGGTAAGCTGCGCAAAAGCATCCGTAAGAACCGCGATGGGAACCGCCATATTCATAAGCATCATTATAAGACGAAGGGCAAAGGCAACACTGTTGTTGGTTACGTTAATATGTTCACGGCGGATCGGGGCAAACTTCGGTTTCGTTTCTCCGGTTTCCTCATCCGTTTCAAAAACCATGCCCGAAGAATCCGGCACAGTTATCTCTATTCCCTCGGAATCAGAGGGAGGAAGCAGTTCCTTTCCCATATCGTTAATAAGGAGAACGGCAAACACAGCCGCGGATACCGCAAGGATCGTTGCTTCGATAACGATTATCCCCGTTATCTTTGCAGAGATCCAGCCGCGCTTCTTTTCTTTTGCATACTTTATTTCTTCCAGGAATTTAAGCCTTAAGGAATCATAATCACCGAAACGGCAGATGTTTATGATGTGTTCGGGCATAAACCTGTACCAGAGCCTTGAGACCATTGCACCGAGGCATGCTTCCGGTAATTCTTGCGTAACAAAAGCAAGGGCGGAGGTTGCATTAATGTTTCCAAGGCCTCTGGCATTCAAAAGCTCGTTTATTACAAACCATATAATTCCGAGAAAAACGGAAAAGATCGGGATCGAAAGAATGGACGTTGAAAGTTTCCGGAACCATCCCTTCCTTGCAAGAACATATGCCGTGCATATGGTCATAAGATATGCAAAAGAAGAATAAGCGACATCGCTTCTCGTAAAGATCTCAATTATGAAAAGCGAGAAGAAACTCATGATGGACGGCACAAAACCGCCGATTGCCGAAAGAACGATCATCGGCATGTTAAGATATGAAAAATCAAGTTCGCCGGTGGAGATCGTACCGCTTATAAAACCGTTGTTCTGCAGGAATAATAGCGCCGTCGTCGCGGAAAGAAAAACAAGGAATATAAAGAGCCTTATGCTCTTCGCAACGTTCGGATGACATTTACAGAATTCACCGAAATTTTTGGGATCATGCATAACCTAACCCTCCATTTGCCTATTGTACCAAAACGCGGGTTTTTACACAACGAAAAAAGGCAGGTCCACTGACCTGTCTTTTCTAAAGGGGGTTATATAAAAATATAAAGGGGAAGCGACTTAAGAATACTGTATTGGGGGGAAGTGATTCTCAAGTCTCGTATATAATACTCCCTGCAAGTCAAAAAAACAATGGACAAAATCACAAAACGCACAATTTATTCGCCTGTTTTCTATGCAAGGTGCACAAATACTATTGCTCTCCGGCCTCTATACCGGCCTTTTCCATTTCAACGACCTGCTTTATAAACGTTATATTCAGCGTATATGACTTCGTTTAATTGCTATTAACCCTGATCCGTTACATTCTTTAACAATAGGAAGGTGTTTCTGTATTCCTCCTGCCTTCCTTCCTCGATCAGCCAAAGGATTTCTTTTTTAACCGATTCTTTTGAGAGGATTTCCGGAAGATAGGGCGCATATCTTGTTCCCGCGCCTTCAACAAGCTCCTCAAAGAATTCGTCATATGTTTTTCCCACGCGGTAGGATCTTCCGACGGAATCCGTGGCAGCATCCATACAGTCCGCGCAGGCGGTTATATCGATTATTGTCTTATATCGGCTGTTCCTTTCATCAACGTCCACGGGATAGCCGTTCTCTCCGTTGTACCAGACATGATGATATCTTGCGATATCCGCATATTCTCTGGTGGAATCGTATTTTTCCAGCATCATCGCGCCAAGGGCCGGATGCTCTTTTATGATATCAAATTCGGAATCAAGGATCTTTCTTCCGTATATGAAAACCGTGTCGATTATAATAAGCTTTCCGAAGTCATGGCACAGGGCGGCATGAAATGCAAAGTCCGCGATCTTCTGCGCCTTCTTTGCAACCTCGCTTGCATCAATGCATCCGCAGATTCCCGTAAACAGTTCAGGTTTTTCCTTTATAAGGTTCTTTGTTATGCATCGCGTTATCTTTGCCACCATGACGGAATGGATGTATGTGGGCGGATGGAAGGCGGCAAAGGATTTTATTCCCATTTCCTCAAAACTCATTCCTCCCGGAAGCTCGTTAAAGTTATAAAGGAAGGGAGCGTAATAATCCATAAGCTCATAGAAGGTTCCAAGCTTAGGCATCAGGAATACATATGAGAGCGCGTTTCTGTATATGTTTTCCGCGCGCTTCATCTCCTCCTCGGTTATGTTATCATAGTCCAAAGTTCCGATGTATTCCGCCGCAATCTCTATATTTCCCGTAATGGAATCTATGTCATACTTGTCCGGATTTCTCTTTTCGTAGAGTTCGTAAAGACTCTCCGCATATTCCTTTTTTGTTATCCTTCCGGCATGCATTTTATTCCTCATTGTATGGGAATGAATGTATCCGAAATCATCCAGTTCTTCAAAGTAATCTTTGTCGGAAAGCCAGAGTGCCTCGATCTCCTCTCCCGCATCCGCTATAAGCTGAAGTTCTTCTTCGTTGTTCTCCGCAGCGTTATCGAATTCGTCAAAACTGGAGAAATACTGGAGCGCACGATACTTATGATATTTCCAATCATAATTCGGCGCGGCGTTTCTATAGAATTCGTCGTCGCAGAGTGCGATGGACCGCTTTAAAAGCTGTACCCTGTATTTTCTGTATTCTTCGGGAAGGGACGACATGGAAACGAAAAGCCCGTCGCCGTAACGTGAATTTATTAGCACAAGTTCACGGCATTCCTCGTCAAGTTCAAGGAATTTATCGTGATCCAGAAACGTTATGATCTCTTCGAGAGCCTTAAGCCCGCGGCGCCTGACTTCTTCCGTAATAAAGGGTTTCGAGACGATCCTTCTTGTCTGGACAACAAGCGCCACGCAGGCAATTATCTCTTCATCGAGTCTGTGAATGAGATATGAGAGTTCGCCTTTTTTCGCGGCATCTTTCATAAGACGCTCGGAGAGCATCGCCATTATGGGAAGGTCGATATTATCATGGGTCCACGCATCCATAAGGTTGTCGTTTAACGCATTGATCCATTCGATGGTTTCTTCCGAAAGTTCTTCTTCGGAAAAAATGACCGGGTTTATTATCTCTTCTATGACCCTTCGATTTTCGCCCGCAAGTTCACCGATATGTTTAAAGTTTTCGGAAAGTACTCTTCGGTAAGCGCCCGCCGTTGTTATATCGTCGATCTTCGGAGCGGAAAGCACCCGGATCTTTCGCATGCGCTGCGCATAGGAAATCAGTTCGCTCATTTACTTATCCTCATACATATCAAAAAGTGTGTAACTGTAGTCTTCGATAGGCGGGATCTTCGTTATGTCGTAAGGCGTCTCCTGGTAAATAAGATTCAGCCAGTTGGTATAAAGACAGTTGCTGCTTGTTCTCCAGGAAAGGATCGGCCGCTTTGAGGGATCGTTGTCCGGATAATAGTTTTCCGGGATATCGGGATCAAGCCCCTTCCCCACATCACGACGATATTCCTTATCAAGGGTATATCTGTCGTATTCCGTATGTCCCGTAACAAAAACCTGGCGGGAGGAATATGCAAGTATAACGCAGCTTCCTGTCTCTTCCGCGGAAGCAACCACATAAAGTTCCGGATTCTTCTTAAGGGCTTCCTCGTCTTCTCCCGTATATCTGGACTGCGGACAGAAGAAAGTATCGTCAAGCCCCCGCATCAGCATCTTGCTGTGGTGTATTACATTCTCAACGTAAACTCCGGAAAGCTTCTTGGGAAGATTAACCTTGTTTATCCCGTGATGGTAATACAGTCCGGCCTGGGCTCCCCAGCATACATGGAAGGTTGAAAACACATGGTATTTACTCCATTCCATTATGGAAGACAGTTCTTCCCAGTACTCAACTTCTTCGAATTCCATCAGTTCCACCGGTGCCCCGGTAATGATCAGTCCGTCGAAATAATCTTTCTTAACTTCCGAGAAAGTCGTATAAAACTTATTTAAATGTGATGCCGCAACATGGGTGGATTCATGGGATTCGATCATAAGGAAAGTGATCTGAACCTGAAGCGGGAAGTTCGAAAGAACTCTTAAAAGGTCAAGCTCCGTATCCTCCTTCAGCGGCATAAGGTTTAAAATTGCTATCTGCAGCGGTCTTATATCCTGAGTGGATGCCCTTTTCTCGTCCATAACAAAGATGTTCTCGGATTCAAGTATGGATTTTGCGGGCAGTTCACTCTGTACTAAGATTGGCATTTATTCTATAATCTCCATTTCATATGTTACGGCATATCCGTCCTTAAGATCGGATTCCTGCCATTTATTTATAATTCGCTCGGCAACCATGTCCGAAAATGGTTTGTCCGCTTCCAGAAGAAGCATGTAAACATGGTTCCTGCTGCTTTCGGTAACAACATCCGAAGCGCGGAGCGACGATTTTGCAATATGTAAAAAAGCTTCTCTCGCTTCGGAAAGCGGAACCGTATCTTCCTTTTTTTCATCCCAATACGTACCTCTCCTCAAAGTCGGAAGATGAAAGCGGCGTTTCCTCGGGCCGCCAGTAGATTTTTTGCATCGCGTTCATATCGCAAACCGAATATCCGTTTAAAACTTCAAGCATAAGATTTCTTTGGATCAGTCCGGAATCTTCTATTGCCTTCTTAACGATCTCCGTCGCGTTGTCTCCAAGAAGTCTTAAGATATCCGGATTTATGTGTATTATGTATTCCGGGTGTCCGAAATCATTCCAGTAGCGGCACTTTCTGCAAGCCTCCCGAACAACCTTCTTTCCGATGGGTTCTCCCAGGGAAAGATATTCCGCCAGGGGCAAAAAGTCTGCCGGCATAAGTTCTCCCAGTTTATCGTTCTTCCATCGTACGGATGCCTCCGCGCCGATGCATTTATCTTCGGAGAAAAGCCCCGGCCGGGATTCAACGATGGGTCTGAAATATACCTCAAACTCTCCGCATCCCCTCTGCACCGCTTCCCTTAAAAGCGCCTCCGTTTCCGGACGATATGCTTTTGCGGTACTTGCCACTTCTTTATATTCCTCCGGATGATTCTTTCCGGACCGTTTTGCAAGACGAAGAGCATAATCCACTTTTTGCATCAGGGTCTCGTAATCTCTTCCGTCGTCGGGGATGGATACGATTCCCATACTCATGGTGCAATAGAATTTCTCTTCGCCTATCTCCCACGGTGTCTTGAATACATCCGTCAATTTCTTTCTTATGGTATCCGTCTTTCCCGTTTCGGAAGACGGGATTATCATGGCGAATTCGTCTCCTCCGGTGCGGTATACCTGGATATGATATCCCGCAACCTTTATGAGTTCTTTCGATACTTCCTTAAGAAGATCGTCTCCGGCGGCGCGTCCGCGACCGTCGTTTAACTGTTTGAAATCGTCAAGATCGATATAGAAAAGCGCGCTCTTTTCGTTCTGCCTTATTACCGTTCTTATCTCTCTTGCGAGATCCTTTTCGAACTTCTTTTTGTTGGGGAGATCCGTAAGATCGTCCGTATTCGCCTGTCTTTCTATCCTTCTCTGATAGATCTTGTTATCCGTGATGTCATATAAGGTACAGAACATAACATCACTGTTATCAACCCATGTAACCTGTTCGAAGGTTATCTCGTACCAGCAGTCCGAAAGAGTTTCCTGATACTCTCTTCTGTTAACGTCTTCGGGCTTCTGCGAAAGAAGAAGACGTCTTAATTCCGTATCTTTTTCGTTATCGCTTGTTCCGTTTATCTCGTGATATTTTTCATTGGTATACAGGAATTTATGATGTTTCCTGTCTATTACCGCAATGCCGCAACCCACGTTTTCCAGCACGGCATCCAGTGTATTGTATGATCCCGTAAGGGATTCCTTTGTTTCTCTTTTAACGATCGCGGTCTGGATTATCCTCTTAACGTCGTTTAAGAAGGTTATCTCCTCCGTCTTGAAACGCCTGTTTCCGCGATCCGTTCCGCAGATATATATCTGTCTTTCTTTTTCATCTTCTATGGGAAGAAAGATTCCCGCCCGGATCTTAAGTTCCGCAAAGCAGTCCGTGAATTTTTCCGGCATCTTCGCATCGAAGGATACGGTATAGGGTTTCCCGTTATAGAAGGGGATCTTATCCTTCTTATAATTCTTCAGAATATCCTTTAAGGAATCGTCTTCGCTTCTTCTCCACTCATAGGTTATGCTTGCGGTTTTCTTCTCCTCCGGATCGTCCATAAGAAGGAAACAGGAGGAAAGGCTTAAGTATTCTCCGGTGCGTTTTAAGATGTCCTCCGCCATATCCGAAAACGGGATATCCGATTCCATGACCTTTAGGATCCCGGTCATAACCTCGTTCTTCTTTAACTGCTCTTCAAGGTTCTCACCGCTTTCCTTTGTCTTTTCAACGGCATCGCTTAAGGAAAGAAGAGCCCTTCTTTCCTTAACGTAATTATCCGAAAGAACGGAAAGAAGGATGATCGCCTTATCCAGCGAATCCTCCGTTGTCCGTCTTATATCGTTTGCGATAAAGGTATCGTCCGGGATAAGATTTTCATCCACTCCCATCAGCACCCATTTTCCAAGCAGCTTGCCGTCTTCATCCCGAAGCGCAACCCCGCGGAGAATAAGATACGGCTTTTCCACCGGTACCATAACCACATCCTCCGGATCCTCGTCCGTAAAGGATTCCAGAAGTTCAAGCACCGCATCCTGCGAAAAATGACGACGCAGAAAATCCACTTCCTGTTCCGTAACGGAAATGGAAGTAAGGGCATGGTTATCCGGGGCAAAGCACTGGGCATAGACTTCATGAGCTATGCCGAATGCATCCTGCATCTCCTGTAATATAGATTCTTCAAGCGAAAGTTTTTCTTCCAAGATTGTTTATTCTCCAAATTATACTTCTACCGGTCTGATCCAGCCGTACTTGTCTTCCGCACGTCCCCACTGGATATCCGTGAGCGTATCATAAAGCTTCTGTGTAAGTTCGCCTGTCTTGAAATCGTTGATAACAACTTCGTCATCCTTGTAACGAAGTTCGCCTACCGGCGATATTACCGCAGCCGTACCCGTTCCGAATACTTCTTCAAGTGTGCCGTCATGGCCCGCCTTCATGAGATCGTGAACGGAAAGGTGTGTCTCGTTTACTTTATATCCCCAGTCACGGAGAAGCGTGATCATTGAATCTCTTGTGATACCCGGAAGAACAGTTCCTTCGATGGGTGCCGTATAGATCTCTCCGTTGATCTTGAACATGATGTTCATTGTTCCTACTTCTTCCACATATGTTCTTGTCTCGCCGTCAAGCCAGAGAACCTGTGTATAGCCAAGCTTTTCTGCCTTGATCTGTCCGAGGATGGATCCCGCATAGTTTCCACCGCACTTTGTAAATCCCGTACCGCCCTTAACCGCACGAACGAGTTCGTCCTCAACAAGGATCTTAACGGGATCGAGGCCTGTGGGATAATATGCGCCAACCGGGCATCCGATAACCATAAACTTATATGCCGTTGCCATATGAACGCCGAGGCTGCTCTCACATGCAAAGCAGAAGGGACGGATATAATATGAGGTATTCTCCGCTGTGGGAACCCAGTCCTTTTCAACTTTAACAAGCGCTTCAACGGCTTCGATAAACATCTCTTCCGGAATCTCCGGCATGCAGATACGCTCGTTGGACTTGTTCATTCTTCTTGCGTTCATCTCCGGACGGAAAAGCTGGATCTTTCCTTCAGCAGTTCTGTATGCTTTCATTCCTTCGAATGTTTCCTGTGCATAATGGAGTACAACCGTTGCGGGTTCGAACTCAACCGGTCCGTAGGGAACGATCCTGGGATCGTACCATCCCTTTTCCTTGCTCCAGTCCATGACGAACATGTAATCGCTCATGTACTTTCCGAAGCCAAGGTTGTTCCAGTCGGGTTTTTCTTTCAGCTGATCTCTCTTTACAAATCTGATATCCATTTTATGTTTCCTCCTTATTTGGATAATTTATCTTGCCATCACTTCCATTATCTCGCCCACATAAAGGAAGTGATAATCGCCGTCCTCGTAGAACTTCTTAAGGACCTGCTTATCAAAGATCGTTTCCTCGGAAATAAGCGTGCATGATAATTTATGACAGAGGAATACGAAATTGCTTTCATCAAGGAACGGGATATTCTTTTTATGATTCACATGGAAATGCGCCGCCTCGATCTTGTCCTCGTTTCTTCCGGAAACGCTTCCGAAGACTTTAAGCGCCATCCTGTTTTCCTTCTTTTCCATATCGAAGAACGAAAGAGAAAAGAATTCTGAATTATCCAGCATCTCTCTTGTATAACGGGAATCTCTGACAAATATGCAGACCACGTTCTTTTCCCAGAGCCGACCCACCGTTCCCCAGCTGGCCGTCATGGTATTGACTTTTCCGTTTACTTCCGTTGTGATCGTGCCCCAATCGTCCTTCAAACGTGTGAACACGTTGAATTCCAACTGTTCTATGGGGTAGGGCTGAAATACATGCATGTTATACGCCATATCTTTTCTCCTTTTCTTATAACTACTACGCAACAAGCCCGGGCACAGGGTGGCACTATATTTTACGAACATAAGCCGTGCCGTAGGTTTTGTTGGATTTATTTACTATGCAGCCGGACCTTGCCACGATGGCAAGGTCACCGGGACCTGAGGCATGGATGCCGAATGTCCCGGGGTGGCGTCAATATACGGAAGTATAAAGCTATAAATCCTACAAAAGCAAGGCTAAGGCGCCTGAGAGGAAAATATAATGCCACCCTGTGCCCGCGGCTTATTGGGCATCAGTATCTACAATAGCTATATGCAGTTCCTCCAGCTGTGCCGGGGAAACCTCGCCCGGCGCGTTCATCATAACGTCCGCCGCATTCTTGTTCATGGGGAAGGGTATGATCTCGCGGATCGTCTCTTCGCCGGAAAGCAGCATTATCATTCTGTCAACGCCCGGCGCGATGCCTGCATGTGGCGGAGCGCCGTAGCAGAACGCATTGTACATGGCGGGGAATTTCTTCTTAACATCTTCCTCGCCGAGACGTACCATTTCAAAAGCTTTTATCATGATCTCCGGATCGTGGTTTCGAACCGCGCCGGAGGATAATTCGACACCGTTGCAGACAAGGTCGTACTGGTCCGCCATAATTGAAAGGGGATCGATCTCGCCCTTCTCTGCCTTAAGTAAAACATCAAGTCCGCCGGAGGGCATTGAGAACGGATTGTGGCAGAATTCAAGTTCGCCGGATTCTTCCCCGATCTCATACATTGGGAAGTCTACGATCCAGCAGAAGCTGTACTGTTCCTTATCCATATGTCCCGGGACCGCCGCTCCGAAAAGTTTTATAACAACGCCCGTTGTCTTCTGTGCCTCGCCTTTTGTACCTGCCGATAAAACAACAAGTGTATCGTTCTTTAAGTTGAGTTTGCTTATAACTTCATCCTTCTTCGGCGTAACGAATTTTGCGATTCCGCCGACGATCTCTCCGTTTTCGTCCACTCTGAACCAATAGGGTTTCTTTCCGGACTGAACTTCAACGGCATCGATGGTCTTATCGATCATCTTTCTGCTTTCATGGAAGTTGTCGATGGCAACCGCCTTTATAACGCTTCCGTTAAAGGGATCGAAACCGATATCTCCGAAGAGTTCCGAAACGTCTTCCGCCGTAAGATCGATTCTAAGATCCGGCTTGTCCGTTCCGTATTTTTCCATGGATTCGTCAAAGGGAATACGCATAAACGGAGCCTTTGAAGCCCTGTCATATGTTCCGAATTCCTCAAATACGGGAGGAAGAACATCTTCGATAACATCGAAAACATCTTCCTGTGTTGCAAAAGCCATCTCCATATCCAGCTGATAGAACTCGCCCGGGCTTCTGTCGCCGCGCGCATCCTCGTCTCTGAAGCAGGGCGCGATCTGGAAGTAACGGTCGATTCCGGAAACCATAAGAAGCTGCTTAAACTGCTGGGGTGCCTGGGGAAGCGCATAGAATTTTCCCGGATGCTTTCTTGCCGGAACAAGGTAATCTCTTGCGCCTTCCGGAGACGAAACCGTAAGGATCGGAGTTGTTATCTCCAAAAAGCCGTGTTCCGTCATGGAACGGCGGAGTGCGGATATAACATTGGATCTTAAGATTATATTCTTCTTGACGTCCGGATTTCGAAGGTCCAAAAATCTGTATTTAAGTCTTGCGGTCTCGTCCGCTTCCCGGCTTCTGTTTATCTCGAAAGGAAGCTCGTTATATATACATTTTCCCAGTACCTTAACGCCTGCCGGAACAACCTCGATCTCTCCCGTGGGGATCTTGTCATTCTTTGAACTTCTTTCCCGGACCGTTCCGGAAACCTGTAACGTGGATTCTTTAACAATGCCTTTAAAGGTCTTTACCATATCTTCCGTCTCGGCAACAACCTGTGTTGTTCCGTAGAAATCGCGGATAACGGCGAAGCCTAAGTTTGCTCCCACCTCTCTGAAATTTTCAAGCCAGCCGGATAACGTTACTTCCTTTCCGGCGTCGGAGAGACGAAGCTCTCCGCAGGTGTGTGTTCTACTCTGTGTCATGATAATATATTTCTCCTTGTATTATAGTTAAGATTTCTCTCTGCGCTCGAAATGACAAATTGGCATACGTTTTTCATTTGTCTTAGTCAGCGAAGAATTCCTTGAATTCCGTATAGCCTTCGTTTGCCAGCTGTTCTTTCTGGAATTTTTTGTTTTTGTTCATTCGAACGGTAAGAACCGTATTTCCTTTTTTCCTCTCTTCCGCTGCTTCTTTCACCGCTTCGGAAACCTTTTCTTTCGGCAGTTTTTTGTCCAGAAGATATGCGATCTTTTTTCTGTCTCCCGGAATCTTGTAATCCGATTCGAGGAGAAGAAGGATGATCCTTTCAAAACCGATGGAGAATCCGCAAGCCGGAACGTTCTGTCCCGTAAAGCGGGATACCATCTCGTCATACCTTCCGCCGCCTCCGCAGGAGCCACCGAATTCCGGTATGGAAACTTCAAAGATCGTTCCCGTGTAATAGCTCATTCCGCGAACGAGAGTGGGATCGAAGACAAGTTCAAAGTCCGCTTCTTTCGCGGCTTCAACAGTCTGTGCGATCTCCTTCATGTTATCTATTATCTCTTCGGAAAGATTGTCTCCGATAAGACCCTTTAATTTATCAAGTCCTTCGTCAACATTCTTGATGCCGGAAAGTTCTTCGTATAATGAAAGATATTTTTTAACGCTGTCAGCGTCGTATCCGTTATTTATAAGTTCTTCCGAAACTCCGGAAACCCCGATCTTATCCATCTTGTCCAGGGATATGAAAACACTCTCGTATGAATCTTCGGGAAATCCTGCATATGCCGCCATGGCCTTTAAGATCTTTCTTTCGTTTATCCTTATCTCGAAATTCTTAAAGCCGATACGACCGAGAGTTGTGGTGGTGGCTAAGATAAGCTCCGTTTCCGCAAGGTTTGTGGGCTCTCCCAGGATGTCGATATCGCACTGTGTAAACTGGCGGTAACGTCCTCTCTGAGGTCTGTCCGCTCTCCAGACGGATCCGATCTGAAGCGCCTTAAAAGGTGTGGGAAGATCGTTTGCGTTATTCGAATAGAAACGGCAGAGGGGAACCGTAAGATCGTATCTCATGCCGTAATCAACAACATCTTCTTCTTTTTCCGCGGACGAAAGATCCAGCTTTTCTCCGCGCTTTAAAATCTTGAATATTAGCTTTTCGTTATCTCCGCCCAGCTTTCCCGTAAGGTTTCCGATGTCTTCCATGCAGGGTGTCTCGATGGGCGTAAACCCAAAACTTCTGTATGTATCTTTTATTATTCCCGTAACATAGTCGCGGATCTCCATCTCTCTCGGAAGGACATCCTTCATCCCGTTAACGGGCTTCTTCTTTAAACTCATTCTCTAAACTTCCTTTTTTATTATTATTTTCCGATAGCGCCTTCTATGGCTTCGATAAGTTTTTCGCGAACCGGCGGCTTTAAGAGGTATCCCTTTGGCTTAAGTTCCATTACCGCAAAGATATGTTCCTTGTCCGAAACACCCGTTAAGAAGATGACGGGTATGTCCGCAAAGTCTTCTTCCGCGCGGATCATCTCCAGCGTCTGCTTTCCGTCCGCAACCGGCATTTCGTAATCCAGAAGGATAAGATCCGGTCTGTTCTTTCCGATCATGGCCATTGCCTTGACGCCGGAAGGAACGATGGAAACGTTGTACTCATCTTCCAGCATGGACTTTATGCTTCGAAGTGTTGCCGCGTTATCATCCACCACAAGGATGCTCTTTTTGTTCTCATCATTTCCGCCTGCCGGTTCCTCCGGCGCAGAAACATTGTCGCCGAGTGTTCTCTTTATCCTTTCGATAAGGTCGTTGTTTGAGATGGGCCTCGTTGCGTTCTGGAACTGACCGCTCTTATAGAACACCGCAAAGTTTGAGGACTCGCTCTCCGTTCCTATGGTTATGACCGGGATGGATGAATACTCGTCCCGGAGCATGCTCATTATTTCTTTAAAGGGTTCGGGATCACCGATAAGAGAAACCACGATGATTTCCGGTCCCGTCATGTCTATCATTGCCTGCGCAACGGAGCGAACGTTCGCACAGAGCTGTACGGCAAATTCCGTAGAGAGCGCTCCCGTTATCCCCTTTACCACATCATTCATTTTTCCGATAAAGATCAGTTTTCTCATTTTACCATTCCCCGTTTTCGGTAATCTTGTCACAAAGTTCGTTTACAAGGTCGGAATCAAGGTCCGATACCGCACCGGCCAGTTGTTTGATTATATCTTTTGTACCCTCCGGATACGAGTATTCCTTTAATTTAAGAACATATTCATCGGCCTTGTCCACATCAAAGTCTTCCATGGCCTCTTTAAGCATTCCGCATATCGCAACCGTAAGAGTATAGTCCGCAGCGGGAAGATCCGAGTCCGCATCCTCCGCCGGCTTAACGATTCCGAATACTCCGTCCAGCTTATCAAGATATGTATACCACTCCGCGATGAAGGTATCATGTACGGCGTGGATCCTGTCTATGTTTTCATCCTTTGCTGCAAATTCCAGGATCTTTGCCATTCCCGCAAGAGGAACGATACCGATGGTCGCGGCCGAACTCTTCATTCCGTGAACCTGTATCCTGTAGTTATCAAGTTCCTCCGGAAGCTTATCATAGAAGTTCTGAAGCTTTCCGCCGTGAACCTCGATAAGATCGTAAAACTGCTTAACGGAATCCGTAAGCATATCCTCCCCCGGAAGATGAAGCCATGCAAAGTTCCAGTCCAGGCCGTCAACATTCGGAAGGTCCGCAGGCGGTCCCGAAACCTCCGCGGAATCTCCGCCCATTCCTTCACCTTCCGGCGCCGGTAATATAAGCTCTGCCGGAAGCTTCAATTTGAGCACTTCTTCTATTTTATCAGAAACAACCGGTTTTGACAAAAATCCGTCAAACCCTTCTTCCATATACATCTCTTTTGCGCCCGCAACGGCGTTTGCGGTAAGCACATAGATCGGCGTATTCTCGTTGGGAGAGCCCGCCGGAAGCTCTTTTATGCGATGCATGGCCTCGATACCGTCCATATCCGGCATCATATGATCCATGAATATTATATTATACCTGTTTTCCTTTGCAAGTTCTATAGCCTGGGGTCCGGATTCGGCTTCATCGATCTGCATCTGCGTTGCCTTAAGAAGATTTTTAAATACCTTCCTGTTCATGGCGTTGTCGTCCGTAACAAGAATCTTGGCATCCGGAGCGATGAATGCATCATGGGCCCCCATCTCTTCCGCCATCTTTTCGCGACGTACCGCAATATCCCCGACGGGTGTCTCATCGACTATCCCCTGATAAACGTCGAAGTAGAATGTACTTCCTTCGCCGTAAACGCTCTTGACCTGAAGGTGTGAATCCATAAGCTTTAACATGGAGAGGGTGATGTTCATGCCGAGGCCGGTGCCTTCGATGTTCCTGTTTCTGCTTTCCTCAATACGCTCATATTCCTGGAAAAGCTTCGGAATATCTTCTTCTTTTATTCCGATTCCGGTATCGATAACTTCTATATGGAGAAGGAACTTATCTTCCTCTTTCTTTCCGTTTGCAACAAGGGTTACGGAACCTTCCGGCGTATATTTTACCGCATTCGTAAGGATGTTCATGATACACTGGCGAAGGCGGACGTCATCACCGAAAAGCTTGCAGGGGATGTCGTTATCAATTTTTAAGATAAACTCAAGATCTTTTGCTCTTGCCCGGACCGCGATCATGTTTGTAAGGTCCGTTATCATCTGGGCAAATTCATAATCCCCGGGGGCAAGTTCCATCTTTCCGGATTCGATCTTTGAAAAGTCCAGGATCTCGTTTATAAGAGAAAGAAGTGTCTGCCCTGCGGACTTTATATCCGCGGCATATTCGCGGATGGATTTGTCCTTTGACTCCCGAAGGATCATCTCGTCCATACCCAGAACGGCGTTGATAGGCGTTCTTATTTCGTGGGACATGTTCGCAAGGAAACGGCTCTTTGCTTCGTTTGCAAGGACAGCTTCTTCCTTTGCATCGTCCGCTTCCTTCTTTGCGATCTCAAGGGATTCGTTTTTCTCCATGAGCATCTTCTCGTTCTTTTCAACGCTGAAACGATACTCGCCGATCATGATCTGGGAATGCATGCCGTCAAGAAGAATAAAGTATGCCGTGATGGAAAGGATCTTTAAGGTATTAAGCCATGCAAATTCCGCAGGAAGATTAGGAACAGGGCTGGATGCTATTGAAATAAAAAGGAATGCAAGACCGAGTTCATCCAAAAGTATCTTTCTCTGTTCCGGACGGATCTTCTTCCACTTTACCAGCATTACCATAAGAACGATAATGACGATAAGCTTCCAGATCACGTTTATAAAATAAAACGTGTCGTGATATTTTCCCCAGAAGGGATATGTGAAGATATTAACCAGCGCAACAACACAGTTTATGTAAAAAACATTCCTTAAGAATGTGGGGAAATGCAACTTGAAGCCACGGAAAAAGAAGGCCGTCACGAAGACCGGGATCCCGATATAACTTATTTCTTCAAGGGTCCTGAAGAACTCTCTGTTTCCGAAGAAAAGGTATAGGATATCCGATCTTACAAAGCTGTAGAATATGGAGTCCACCGCGAAGAATGCCATGATAAGAAGTCCGCGGAGACGTCTGTGAGATACAACTCTTAAAACGTCAAGCGCGATCATGATAACCGATGATATTATCATTGCGATGGTACAAAGAAGCGGAACAATGGCAGAGCTTACGGTTTCCATAACCTTTGAAAGGGTCCATTTTTGCGCGGTATCATGCACACCGCCGTATTGTTCGTTTACAATATCGGAATAATTAAAAGTCCCCCGGGCAATATACGCGGAAGCAAGAACCATAACGACGATCATTATCGCTATGAAAATCTTTTCACCTTTTTCAAGATCTACTTTTTTATACCAGGGCAGGTTTGTCTGATCGGGCATATTTCTTTTTCCTTTAAGCTTTTATTCTGTCAATTGATGAACGGATTATTGTCTTTTTCGAATCCGATGGTGGTTTCTTCTCCGTGTCCCGTAAAGACAACGGTATCCTCCGGAAGGGTGAAAAACTTTTCCTTAATGCTCCGTACAAGCTGGCTCATGGAGCCTCCGGGAAAGTCCGTCCTCCCCACGGATCCGTAGAAAAGACTGTCTCCCGCAAAGAGGATTTTTTCCTCCGAAAAGTAAAAACCACACCCGCCGGGCGTATGACCGGGAGTATGGAGCGTTGTAAACGTAAGACCTGCAAGGGTCGTTTTTTCGTTATCTTTAAGATATTCGTCCGCAGAATATTCTTCCGGAAGCGAAAACATATCCCCGGACAGATTAAAGATGGGATTCTTTAGGGTCTCCCGTTCGCCTTCAAAGGCGTATATCTTTATGCCGTATTTCTTTTTTAATTCTTCGGCGGCACCCGCATGGTCAAAGTGGCCGTGGGTCAAAAGTATGGCAACGGGGCGCAGGCGGGAATCCTCTATCCTCTCCACAAGGTATTTCGGCTCCGCGCCCGGATCTATTATTATTGCTTCATCGGTATCACTGTTTATGATGAAATAACAGTTTGTGGAAACCGGTCCCACAATGTGTTTTTCTATCTTTGCTCCTGCCAACTTCTGTCCCCGCCTTTTTTATTTCACATGTGTCGATATATTTTTTAAGATCTCCACCGCCGTCTTCATTCCCTCGAGACTTATATGTTCATATGGTCCGTGGAAACCGTATCCGCCGGTTCCAAGGTTCGGGCACGGCAGTCCCATAAACGAAAGTCTTGCGCCGTCCGTTCCTCCCCGGACAGGTCTGGAAAGAGGTTCAAGTCCCACGGACTTTATTGCTTCCTCCGCAAGTTCCACAATGTCTTCATGTTCGTTTATAACGGAGATCATATTCTTATATGAATCTTTTATGGAAAGTGTGACCGTTCCTTCGCCGTGTTCTTCGTTTATCTTTTCCTCCACGGTTTTAAGAAGATCTTTTCTAACTTCGAATCTTATCTCATCATGGTCTCTTATGATGTATAAAAGCTTGGCTTCGGAAACATCGCCTTCGATATCCGTAAGGTGGAAGAAGCCTTCCCTTCCTTCCGTCATTGCCGGTGTCTCGTCTTTCGGAAGCGCGTTTGCGATCTCGCAGGCGATAAGGGATGCGTTCTTCATTATCCCCTTTGCCTCTCCCGGATGAACGGATACGCCTTTTACCTTAAATGCTGCCGATGCCGCGTTAAAGTTTTCATATGCGACTTCGCCTTCATAGTCCCCGTCCACAGTGTAGGCAAATTTTGCCTTAAAGATGTTAAGATCGAATTTATCCGGTCCGTTTCCGATCTCTTCGTCCGGAGTGAAGCAGATATAAATATCGCCGTGGGGATACTCTTTTCCTCCGTCCTTTAAAAGGATCTCGGCAAGCGTCATTATCTCCGCAACTCCTGCTTTATCGTCCGCTCCCAGAAGCGTTGTCCCGTCCGTGGTGATAAGGGTTCTTCCTTTTAAAGACTTAAGATCCGGAAACTCGGAAACCTTTAATGTTGTTCCCGCACCCTTAAGAAATACATCCCCGCCGTCATAGTTTTCTATGATCTGGGGCTTAACGTTTTCTCCGGAAAAATCCGGGGCCGTGTCCATATGGGAAATGAATCCTATGGGTGTAACGTTTTCTTTTCCCGCCGTCGCCGGAAGAAG
>JAFOND010000242.1 GCA_017418645.1 Lachnospiraceae bacterium
AAACAGGGTTAAAAGAAGGGTTGAAATGTGGGCCCCGTCCACGTCGGCATCCGCCATGATAACGATCTTGTCATAACGGAGCTTCGTAATATCAAAATCATTTCCGTATCCTTCCGAAAAACCGCATCCGAAGGCATTTATCATAGTTTTAATCTCGGCATTGGCAAGGACCTTATCTATACTTGCCTTTTCAACGTTCAGGATCTTTCCGCGGATGGGAAGGATTGCCTGATACATCCTGTTTCTTGCGGTCTTCGCGGAACCACCGGCGGAATCTCCTTCGACGATGAAGATCTCGCATTTTGATGCGTCTCTTGACTCGCAGTTAGCAAGCTTTCCGTTGCTGTCAAAAGAAAACTTCTGCTTTGTTAAGAGATTGGTCTTTGCCTTTTCTTCCGTCTTTCTTATCTTTGCCGCCTTTTCCGCACAGCCGATAACGGCCTTTAAGGATTCCACGTTTCTGTCAAAATACAGCGGGATCTCATCCCCCGTGATCTTCGAAACCGCCCTTGCGGCGTCCGGATTATCGAGTTTTGTCTTTGTCTGTCCTTCAAAGCGGGGATCCGGATGTTTCACGGATATGATGGCAGTCATTCCGTTTCTTACGTCCGTTCCGGTGAAGTTCGGATCCTTATCCTTAAGGATTCCAAGTTCCCTTGCATACTGGTTTATAACCTGTGTAAATACTGTCTTAAAGCCTGTGATATGGGTTCCACCCTCGGAGTTATAGATATTGTTACAGAAACCGAGGATGTTCTCATGGAACTCGTTTACATACTGAAACGCCGCCTCAACCTGTACATTCTCGCTTTCGCCGGTAAAATAAATGATATCCGTAACGGTCTCGTTGTTTTTATTAAGGTCTTTAACAAATCCCCTGATTCCGTCCGGTTCGTGGAATGTAATGGTTTCCGGTGCCTCAAGGCGATCCGTTCTCTTATCCGTATAGACTATGGTAAGATTCGGGTTAAGATATGCCGTTTCATGCATTCTGGACTTAACATCCTCTTCCCTGAAACGTAGTTTTTCGAATATTTCGGGATCCGGCTTAAAGTTTATCTTTGTTCCGGTCTTCTTTGTTTTTCCCACAGTGGGAAGAAGTCCGTTCTTTTCAAGTTTCTGTACCGGCTTTCCCTGTTCAAAGCGGTCATGATGGATAAAGCCTTCCCGGCTTATTTCAACATCAAAGTATTCGGAAAGGGCGTTAACCGCGGAAGAACCAACACCATGAAGACCGCCGCTTGTCTTATAGACGGTATCGTCAAACTTTCCGCCGGCATGAAGTGTCGTAAACACCACGCGTTCCGCGGGCATTCCCTTTTCATGCATTCCCACGGGAACTCCTCGACCGTTATCTTCCACGGTACAGCTTCCGTCCGCTTCCAGCGTAACATAAATGGTATCGCAAAAACCCGCCAGATGCTCATCCACCGAGTTGTCCACTATCTCATAAATACAGTGATTAAGTCCCTTTGTACTTGTGCTTCCGATATACATACCGGGGCGCTTTCTTACCGCCTCAAGACCTTCAAGGACTGTGATACTGCTCTCGTTATAATTATCCTTTGGTGCCATGAAAAAATCCTTTCGTATCTCTAAATCTTGACATACGAAAGGATTATATCACAACATTTTGTGGTATGCAAACATATTTTCTGATAAAAAAAGAGCCGCAAGTCTTAGTCTGCAGCTCTGTAAAACGCCTTATTACAGCTTGGAATATCCGTAACCGTTAACCATGGCTTCAAGCGGAATCTTCTTTTCGCAATACGGGCAGTCTGCCGGAGAGAATGCATCGTATCCCGGAAGATCTTTGTCATCAAAAAGCGTAAATACATCCTTATGGTTGATCCTGTCAACAGTGGAGAATATTGCGCAAATACCCTCAACCTTGCCGCCGTAGTATTCGATACATTCCATGGAACGGCGAACGGTCTCACCCGTTGTCATTGTATCAACAAGGACAAGCACGTGCTTTCCTTCGATGGAAGGACGGATGTTCTCGCGGAACATAAACTGATGAATGCTGTTTTCTTCCGGCTGAACAACATAGATTGTTTCATGCTTGTTGTTAAGATGGAAATCGCCCTTTGTAAGTTCATCCCCAAGAAAGGCGCCAAGAACTTCCGTTCCGTCAAGGCAGACTATGGTATCAACATCCGTGATGTGATGTAAAAGCTTTGCCTTTAAGCATCTTGCGGCATCCTCTGCCTCGCTGACACGAACCTTAAGTCTTGTAACGTCGATATAATAATTAATATGTGACTGGCTCGTTGCAAAATGTCCGGGAACCGCATTTATGGTAACGGTCTTGTCTCCCTTTGAATAGAATTTCTGCATACGGTCTCTGATCTCTGACATTTTTAAATCCTCCCTTCAAGATTCCTGTATTATTTCCCGGTGGATCCGAATCCGCCTTCTCCTCTTTCCGTTTCGGAAAGTTCGGAAACTTCCGAAAACTCAACCGATAAGAACGGCTGGATCACAAGCTGTGCGATCTTTTGCGCCGGTTTTACGATCCTTTCCTCATTGGAATCGTTATGAAGCGCAACCTTGATCTCCCCTCTGTAATCCGAATCGATGACACCGGTACAGTTTGCGGGGCGAAGCCCTTCTTTTGCGCTTATCCCGGATCTTGCATATATGCCTCCGAAATATCCTTCCGGAATTGCCACCGAAAGTCCGGTTCCGATCATCTTCGTTTCGTGTGGAGATATTATTAGATCCGCATCAATATCCGAAAACAGATCGTATCCCGCGGCATACTGCGTTCCCCTTTCGGGTATTATCGCACTGTTTGTTATTTTTTTTATCTCGATTTTCATTACGTTATCGTACCATATATCGGTATTTCTTTCAATTAAAACTTAGCCCTTCGTATTCTTCGGGTGGAAAGTAAAGCGGTTTTCATTTCCCGCAAGCAGGCGCTGCATGTTCGCTCTGTGGAGAATAAGAGCTATAGCGGACATAAGGACAAGGATAACCATGGCTTCATAATTAGCCACACCTTCATAGGGAAGAACGCCAAGGATTCCGAAAACGATTCCTTCCACCGCAAGGGTTGCCATTCCTACAATAGATCCCAGTGAAAGGTATCTGGAAAAGTATACGTTAAGCACGAACACAAGAAGCGCTATGGGAAGGCAGATGGGGAAGCATACGATAACGAGCCCGAGGCTTGATGCAATGCCCTTTCCTCCCTTAAACTTCATATATGCGGGAAAATCATGTCCCAGTATGGCGCCGAAGCCCGCGTATGCCATTAAGATACGGATCCCGCCGATCTCGTCAGCTCCGTTTCTGAAAAGAAAATATGCGATAACGCAGGCCCCTATGGTCTTAAAACAGTCAAGAAGAAGGGTAAATGCACCGGCCTTTATCCCGAGAATTCTGAGGGCATTTGTTGTTCCTACGTTTCCGGATCCTTCTTTTGTAAGATCCACATTCTTTTTCTTTCCGTAAAAGTATCCGGATAAAAACATCCCGCAAAGATACCCTATAACAAGGCAGCAAAGCCTCTTTACAAAAAACGCACTCATTCCTCTTCTTTCCTTTCTCTTACAATGAACTTAAGGCTGGTACCCTGAAATCCGAAGGCATCCCTTATACGGTTTTCAAGGTATCTTACGTATGAAAAATGCATAAGTTCCTTATGATTTACAAATATAACAAAGGTGGGCGGCTTAACGGAAACCTCCGTAACATAGAAGATCTTAAGCCTCTTTCCTTTGTCTGTCGGAGGCTGCTGAAGTGCAACCGCTTCCGTAACGATCTCGTTTAATACGCCTGTGGCAACGCGCATGGAATTGTTCTCGATAACGGCGTCTATCGTATCATAAAGCTTGTTAAGACGCTGTCCCGTCTTTACGGAAACAAACATGATCTCCGCATAAGACATGAACGAAAGCACCTGGCGGATCTTTTCCGTCTCGCGGTAAATTGTCTTATCGTCCTTTTCCTTTGCGTCCCATTTATTAACCAGAATTATTATTCCCTTGCCACGTTCATGGGCTATTCCGGCAACCTTTGCGTCCTGTTCCGTAACCCCTTCCGTTGCGTCTATCATCATAAGGACCACATCCGCCTTTTCAACGGCGGCCACGGCACGGACAATACTGTATCTTTCGATGTCTTCTTTTATCTTGTTTTTCCGTCTTAATCCCGCGGTATCGATAAAGATGTATTCTCTTCCGTCATGTTCCACTCTTGTATCCACGGCATCTCTGGTTGTTCCTGCGATATCCGAAACTATAACGCGTTCCTCTCCGCAAAGCTTATTGATAAGGGAAGATTTTCCAACATTCGGTTTTCCGATGACCGCGATGCGCGGGATATCATCCTCTTCAATATCTTCGGATCCTTCCGGGAAATGGGAAACCACAACATCAAGCATGTCTCCCAGTCCCAGTCTGTTTGCGGAAGAAATGGGGATGGGATCTCCGATACCGAGCTGATAGAATTCATATGTGTCCGCCATCATCTTATTAAAATCATCGACTTTGTTTACAACAAGGACAACGGGCTTATGCGACTTCCGAAGCATCGTTGCAACCTTTTCGTCCGCATCAACAAGTCCCTGTTTAACATCCGTCATAAAGATGATAACGTCCGCTGTTTCTATGGCTATCTCCGCCTGGGCGCGCATCTGGGATAAAATGACATCCGAAGAATCCGGTTCAATTCCGCCGGTATCTATCATGGTAAAGTTATATTTAAGCCAGGATACATCCGCATATATCCTGTCCCTTGTAACACCCGGGGTGTCTTTTACGATTGAGATACGCTCTCCCGCGAGAGCATTAAAGAGTGTGGATTTTCCGACATTCGGACGGCCCACAACCGCAACTACGGGTTTATTTTGCATTTTATTTACATCCTTCCGATATACGGAAAAGCATTTCTTATTAGGCTTATCTCCGTATTCAAAATCCCGACAACATCAAAACGAACCTGAAACTTATTCATATACGGATGTGTCATTATATAGTAATCAAAAACCGATGAGATCTTTTTCTGCTTTCTAAAATCCACGGCTTCAAAGGGATTTCCAGACCCTGCGACTTTTCTGTACTTTACTTCTATGAAACAAAGATAATCATCTTCCTGCGCTATTATATCAACTTCTCCGAATTTACAAAAGAAGTTTCTTTCCAAAATCTTAAAGCCGTTGTCTTCCAGGTATTTGGCGGCAAGGTTTTCATATGCGCCGCCTGTCTTTCTTTTGTTTTGGGGCAATCTTTGCTCTCCTTATGTCATTCCCTTACGTTCTTTTTCGACAAATGCCGGCTTTATCATCACTTTCCCGCTGCGTCCAACTTTGCCTTCATCTTATCCATACCATCCACAAAGAGGAGGATTTCAGCCACAACTTCATATAGTTCGGGCGGGATTGCATCCCCGATCTCCAGTTTGGAAAGAGTCTCCGCAAGCTTTGAGTCCTTATAAAAAGGCACATCATTCTTCTTTGCCTCTTCGATGATCCTCTCGGCAATGTATCCTTTTCCCGAAGCTAAGATCTTCGGCGCTTCGTCTCCCGGTTCATAAGCAAGGGCGACGGCGGTTTTATCTTTTATATCAGCTTCCTTTGCCATTCCTTATGCCCTCGCATCAAAGGAAAACCGCTGTTTCGGCGTACTTGCCGCCGCCGGTTTTTCCGCTTTTTTCATAACATCATCTATAAGATTAAGTCCCTTTTCGTCGTTTGAAACGGAAAGAGTAACGTTATAGCCTTTGTTCTTAAGTCTTTCTTCCAGTTCTCCGATATTGTCCTGCAAAAGCTTAAAAGATTTGTCATCGGACATATAAAACTGTGTATCAACGTTATTTCTTAAAAGCTTTACGGAAATATCCGTCGACCCTAAGTGATCCAGATCAAAGTGCAAAAACGCTGTAAGCATCTCATCCGGATCATGTGGAGTCTTTTTATTCTTTATGACATAAAGGTCTCCCGTGGCGCTCTGATTCGAAAACTTGAGCGGTATCTGAACATATGTAAAGTTCTGGTTAACATGATTCATAAAATCTATGTTATCCCGAACCCCTTCCGCCACTTTCGAAAACGCATTGTTCGGGTCGTTAGTAAGCTGCTTTGCGGTTTCCTCCAGCTGCTTCATGTGTGTCTCGAGTTTTTCATAAAGATTCTGGACCTTATTCTCCTTCGTTAATTCTTTGGGAGATATTGTCCATGAATCCTCCATGAGATTATGCATCATCTTCTTATAAGGATCCGATGATATCATATCAAGGAGTTTTTCTTTTCCGATATTCGGATTATCCTTAAAGGCTTCCGTAAGTTTGTTTAAAACATCCGTAACCTTTGCTTCCGGCTTAAGGTTTCCGTTCTCGTTAAAGAGTTCGGGCGCTTTTTCCTTTAATGACGGATAATCTTTTATTAAATTATTTAATTCTTTTAAATTTTCTTTACCGAGAATTGTTTTAAGTGTTCCCGGTGCATTCTGTTCATCTGCCGCAGCTCTTTCGGACTGTTCTGTATCCACTGTTTTAGTTGTATCTGCAGAATTTGAAATGTCTGCAGGTTTTGTCGGATCCGTAATCTTTGACGGGTCCACCGTAACCTTTGCATTGTCCGCAGATTCTCCCTTTGCCTGTATCTCAGACAAAGCCTTACTTATGGCGTCCGATACATTATTTATCTTATCGCCGGTTTCTGTTTTATTCGACCCATTATTAACTGCCTGCGAATCTGCAGAGGCTTTATCGCCTGTAACTTCTGCGGACTGTTTTCCGGGTTCTGCAATCTCTGCTTCATTAGTAGCCTTAAGATTTTCCGATGCAACCTTTGCTTCGCCTTCCGCCGAAGAGCCTTCCGTTACAACCTTTCCGGAAACATCCGCCTCTCCCGCGGCGCCTTTAACACCTTCTCCGGCCGCTTCCTCGCCTTCTCCGGAAAGCTGGAGCGTCTTAACCAGCGTATTCTGAAAATCCGCAATATCCTTTGCCGTAATGCCTTCCTTTGCAAAAGACGAGGACATGGAGTCCACCATCTCATCAACGGCATTCATTATCGCGCCTTCGTTTGCTTTGTAGTTTTCAAACTGCGCGATCATTTCCTTGGTAACCGGGATGTCATACTTCTTCATCATAACGACTGTGGAAGGTTCCGTTTCGGGAAACTGCTTTATAAGCCTTGCCATATCGTTCAATGCTTTGGAGTTAACATTCATCTGCTCCTGCATCATATCCCGGACCATTTCCACATTCTGTTTTGATCTTGGAAGATTCGCTGAAAAAAGCGCATCAAGAAGCGCCATATTGTTTCCGGTTTCAAGGGGCATGGGACTTATCTGTATCTGTCCGCCGGAATTCTCCTTAACCTCAAAAAGGAAGCTCTCGCCCTGTGAAAGTTTAATGCCTTCCGTAAGGCGCGCAAAGATCTGCTGTCCTCCGTCCAAAGAAAGCGTGACCTTGTCTCCCGACGCGGAAACAACATTTCCGGAAAAGACCTGTCCGGGCTTAAGCTCTGATAAGGGATTATCCGCACGCTGCACTCCCTTAAGATCTGCGCCCGTAACAGCCTGCCCCTGTCCGTTCTGTCCGGTTACCGTATTTTGAAATTGGGAATAGACATCACCGATCTGCATACAAACTCCGATCAAATCTTAAACAAAGTTTTTGATGAAGCTCCTCCGGTGTATTGGTGAGGGACCGTACTTTTTCAAAAGATCAATATGTTCTTTTGTTCCGTATCCTTTATGCTTTGCAAAATCATACTCCGGCATGATCTTATCATATTCAACCATAAGACGGTCCCTTGTGACCTTCGCGATTATGGATGCCGCTGCAATGGACGCGCTCTTTGCATCACCCTTTATTATCGGCACCTGCTTAAACGGAAGTCCCGGGATCGTTACCGCATCGTTAAGTGTAAGATCCGGTGTAACGGAAAGCGCATCTATGGCATCCCGCATGGCCTCATACGTTGCCTGAAGTATGTTTATTTCGTCAATCTTCTCCGGAGAAGCAACTCCTATCCCGACGGAAACCGCTTTTTCAAAGATCACTTCGTAAAGTTCTTCTCTCTTCTTTTCCGTCAGTTTTTTGGAGTCGTTTACATATAATATATCGGAATCTTCCGGAAAAACTACAGCAGCCGCGACAACAGGTCCCGCAAGAGGGCCTCTGCCGGCTTCGTCAATTCCGCATATAACATTAAAAGACGGGCGGTATTCCCTTTCATACCGCCACATCACTTCCATTCTCTCTCTTTCTTTACGTTCCGCTTCCATGCGCTTCATCGCAACGTTTACGAGTTTTGAAACGCCGGGACGTCCGTCCTTTATGTATTTATCGATAAAGTCCGGTATACCGTCTTCGGGAACACTGAGATATTCTTCTTTAATCTCGCTTATCTTTTTTTCCAAAGCGTTATCTCCAAAAGCCTTATTCTTTCGGGCTTAACAGCCTGATACTGTTAAACGGATATATCCTCATTACAGCCCTTCCGACGATATCTTCCCTGTCTATCGGCCCGACGTCGTCAAACCGGCTGTCCTGACTGTTATTCCGGTTGTCTCCCATAACAAAGTATTCGTCTTCCCCAAGTACTATGGGTTCGGCGGCATTTCCCGGATTGTTTATTATCTCTCTTCCGTATCCTTCCGCTAAGATCTCTCCGTTAATATATATGCTGCCTTCATAATCGATCTGTACCGTTTCTCCGGGAAGTCCGATTATTCTTTTGATGTAATAAGTGTCTTCCTTGTATTTATAAGGAAATACGATTATTTCAAATCTTTTCGGATCTCTGAATCTGTATGTAATCTTGTCGACAATAAGACTGTCGTGATCATGAAGAGTGTTCTCCATCGACGATCCGTCGACATCCGTCCTCTGTCCCACATATGTAAGAATGAGCCAGGTTATAAGAAGCACACCGGCAACATAGAGAACCATGTTCAGTATGTCGCGTAAAGTTATCCTCTCCTCACCGGCATCTTTTTGGGCGTCTTTTAATATATCTACCGTTTCGTTATCTAAAACAGTTTGTGTATCAAGGTCTTTCAATGCTGATCCTCCCGATAACTCCGTTTTTAAACTCGTCATTGATCAGTTTTGCGGCTTTTTCCAGATCGGGCTCACTGCCCTGTTTAATACAGCCTCGTGAAGCCGCAATCTCGGTAAGTATTCCTGCGGTATCGGAATCCGCCGATACTCCGTATCTTTCATCTAAAAGTCCGGGATCGTTCTCCTTAAAAAAGTTTATGATCTCCGCCGCAAGTTCCGTTTCGATATATACGTTTTCGGATATCGAGCCTATCATGGCAAGATGGGTTCCGATGGCCTCGTCCTCAAATTTTGGCCAAAGAACACCCGGCGTATCCAAAAGTTCAACGTCCTTCGAAAGACGTATCCATTGCTTTCCTTTTGTAACACCCGGTTTGTTTCCCGTTTTTGTAACGGATTTTCCCGAAAACGAATTTATAAAAGTACTTTTTCCGACATTGGGAATCCCGACTATCATAGCGCGTACCGGTCTGTTTTTGATACCGCGCTTTAAGTCTCTTTCCTTCTTTTCCTTACAGGCAATATCGATGCTCTTCTTAACCTCTGACATGCCGTTTTTTGTTCTGGCTTCCATGGCAACGGTTTCTATGCCAAGTTCCTTAAAATGCGACACCCAGAGTTTTGTTATTGCAGGATCGGCAAGGTCTACCTTATTAAGGATTATCATCCTTGCCTTATTCTGCGCCATTCTGTCAAGATCCGGATTTCTGCCAGAAACCGGGATCCTTGCATCCACGATCTCTATAACAAGATCGATAAGCTTAAGATCCTCGTTCATCTGCCTTACGGCTTTTGTCATATGCCCGGGGTACCATTGAAGTTTCATACGGACACCCCCTAATAAACAAACCCGAATCGTTCTTTTGTGATACAGAACCACACTTTTCCGATTATCTCGCTCTTCTTTACGTTTGAAACGGTTTCATACCTTGAATCCTCGCTGGAGTTTCTGTTGTCTCCGAGGACAAAGTATTCATCATCCGTAAGGACCATCTCCGTCTTTGCTCTTCCCGCATCCTTCATGGGTTCGGTCTCTGCCTTATCCTTGTATCGCGTTCCGTTAACATAAAGATTTCCTCCGGATATAAGGATCTTATCTCCCGGCACGCCCACCACACGCTTGACGGATGTCTTTGCGTTAAGGTTGCCCGCCGGTTGAAAAACAATAATGTCATCCTTTTCCGGAGAAAAAACAATATATTTGAATTTATTTAAGAGCACAACGTCTTTATCCAAAAGTGTGGGTTCCATGGAACCTCCCGGAATGTCAAACTGCATTCCGAAAGCCTTCACCGTGAGAAAAGACAATAGTACAACAAGCGCCGTTTCCAAAAAGAGTATAAGAAGATAACGCGCCTTCTCAACGGGAAAGCGCTTTCTCTTTTTTTGAAAATTAAGGGTGCTCTTCTTTTTAAACACGGCAGGAATTATTTAATAACTTCCTTAACCTTAGCACGCTTGCCGATACGCTCGCGAAGGTAGAAAAGCTTAGCACGTCTAACTTTACCTTTTCTTACAACTTCGATCTTTTCGATGTTCGGTGTGTGAAGCGGCCATGTCTTCTCAACGCCTACGCCGTTGGAAAGCTTTCTTACCGTAAATGTCTCACGGTTTGAACCGCCCTGTCTCTTTATAACCGTTCCTTCGAAAACCTGGATTCTTTCACGGTTTCCTTCCTTGATCTTTGCGTAAACCTTAACGGTATCGCCTACTGCAAAATCGGAAACGTTTTCCTTAAGTTCCGCTTCTTCGATGCCCTTAATGATTTCATTTGCGTTCATTTCGCGTTCCTCCTGTAAAATCTTTTTGTTACTGTATACCGGATTTTATGTATTCATCATACAGATCCGGACGTTTATTCTTTGTTCTTTCGATACTCTGTTCTTCTCTCCATTCGTCAACCTTCTTATGGTCTCCGGAAAGAAGGATCTTCGGCACGGTTTTTTCGTGCCATGTTTCAGGTCTTGTGTATTGCGGATATTCAAGCAGACCGTTTTCAAATGACTCCGTTCCCGCGGAAGTGTCATTATGCAATACTCCGGGGATAAGTCTCGATACAGCGTCTATGATCATGACTGCCGGAAGTTCTCCTCCGGTAAGCACATAATCTCCGACGGATATTTCCTCATCGACGATCTCTTCCAGCACCCTTTCGTCTATTCCCTCGTAGTGTCCGCAAAGAAGTATCAGTTCTTCTTCTTCGGAAAGTTCCTTTACTTTGTCCTGCGTAAGAGTTTGTCCCTGAGGCGTAAGATAAATTGTTTTTATCTTTTTTCCTTCGGAAACGATACTCTCCCACGAATCGTAAACGGGCTGTGCCTGCATGACCATTCCTGCTCCGCCACCGTATGGATAATCATCCACGGATTTATGCTTGTCTGCCGAATAGTCCCTAATGTTGATCGCGTTTATTTCTATTAGTCCGCTGTCCGCCGCTCTCTTCAGGATACTGTGATCCACAGCACCTCCTATCATTTCCGGAAAAAGCGTAAGTACATGAAACTTCATATATTTACTCCTCGTAAAGTCCGGGAAGAAGTGAAACAACAACTTTTTTGTTCTCTATATCAACTTCCTTTATGCAATCCGGGATGACCGGGATAAGAACTTCTTTTCCTTTTACATCCACCGAATACACATCGTTTGCGCCGGTCTTTAACACATCCTTTAATGTTCCGAAAGCCGAGCCGTCTGTAAGATACACCGAAAGTCCGATCAGGTCTTTAATGTAATACTCGCCTTCTTCAAGCGGGATCGCATTTTCTCTGGTAACATAAAGTTCGCATTTTTCGAACTTCTCAACCTGATTGATATCCGTGTACTCCTTAAAGCCTACAATCATAAGATTTTTCTTCGGTCTTGCGGATCTGATATGAAGCTTTATATATTCATTCCCGTTTTTCAGCAGAACCTCCGGTATATCTTTAAACCTTTCCGGATCGTCCGTTGTGGGATAAACATTCATCTCTCCTTTAAGACCGTGGGGCTTTAATAGAACTCCTACACGAAAAAGGTCTTCGTAGTCATTGATTTCAGTCAATGATATCCACCACTACTTTCTCGTCGGTTTTTGTGGCTGCAGCCTTTACAACGGCACGGATCGATTTTGCGATACGTCCCTGCTTGCCGATGACCTTACCCATGTCTCCGTCGCCGACCTTGAGTTCGATAACGGTGGTATCGCCATCTTTTCTTTCATTAACGACAACTTCGTCGGGCTTGTCCACAAGAGCCTTTGCGATAACCTCTACCAACTCTCTCATAGACCTGTCCTCACTTTGTGATGCCGGCTGCCTTGAAAAGACGAGCTACGGTCTCTGTGGGCTGAGCGCCGTTAGATAACCATTTCTTAGCTGCTTCTTCATCAACCTTGATAGCTGACGGCTCAACGTTGGGATCGTAAGAACCGATCTCCTCGATAAAGCGTCCGTCTCTCGGGGAACGGGAATCTGCAACTACAACCCTGTACTGGGGAGCTTTTTTCTTTCCCATTCTGCGAAGTCTGATTTTTACTGCCATCTTTCATTTCCTCCTGTTTTAGAAATCAATTTATATATTTAGTATTAAAACGGCATTCCGCCGAACATACCCATACCTTTTTTGCCCTTCTTCATCATTCCGGGCATCTGCTTCATCATTTTCTTTGCCTGTTCAAACTGTTTAACGAGCCTGTTAACTTCCGCGATGTCAACCCCGGCACCTCTGGCAATTCTGTTCTTTCTGCTGGGGTTCAAGAGTTTCGGATCTTCTCTTTCGGCGGGTGTCATGGAATATATGATACCCTCGATCCTCTTCATCTTTCCTTCGTCTACCGCATCGTTTATCTGGTCCATCTGTTTCGAGTTGATGCCGGGCATCATGGAAAGAATGCTTGTAAGGCCGCCCATCTTTTGCATCTGGGCCATGGAATCAAGATAGTCGTTAAAATTGAATTCCGCTTTCTTAACCTTCTTTTCAAGTTCCTTTGCCTTTTCGTCATCGATTGCGGCTCCGGCCTTTTCAATAAGGGAAAGCACGTCTCCCATTCCGAGGATTCTCGATGCCATCCTGTCCGGATAGAACTGTTCAAGGTCCGAAAGCTTTTCTCCCATACCAACGTACAGGATGGGTTTTCCGGTAACGGCACGTACGGAAAGGGCCGCACCGCCTCTTGTATCACCGTCAAGCTTTGTGATGATGACGCCGTCGATTCCCACCGTTTCATCAAAGGATGATGCAACGTTTACGGCATCCTGTCCGGTCATGGCATCCACAACAAGTATTGTCTGGAAAACCGGAACTTCTTCTTTTATCTTTTTAAGCTCGCCCATCATCTCTTCATCGACATGAAGGCGACCGGCGGTATCTAAGATAACAACATTGTTATGATTCTTTTCCGCTTCTTTAAGCGCGGCTTTTGCTATGTCCCAGGGCTTATGGTTATTTCCCATGGAGAATACCGGAACTCCCTGCTTCTCGCCGTTTCTCTGTAACTGTTCGATAGCGGCGGGCCTGTATATATCACAGGCAACAAGGAGAGGTGATTTGCCTTTCAGTTTCATCTTTCCGGCAAGCTTTGCGGTGGTGGTTGTTTTACCTGCACCCTGAAGACCTGCCATCATGATTATCGTTGTCTCCTGTCCCGGACGGTATTTGATCTCCGTGGTCTCATCGCCCATAAGGGCAACCATTTCCTCGTTAACGATCTTTATGACCATCTGGCCGGGATTAAGGCCGTTCATAACGTCCTGTCCGATGGCACGTTCCTGAACCTTCTTTGTGAATTCCTTTACGACCTTGAAGTTAACGTCCGCTTCGAGAAGCGCCATCTTAACTTCCTTAAGTGCTGCCTTAACATCATCTTCCGTAAGGCGTCCCTTGCTCCGAAGGTTCTTAAAAACGTTTTGAAGTTTTTCGGATAAACTGTCGAATGCCATTAAAGTTCCTCTATTATCTCTTCCGAAAGTCTTTTTATCACAGTTAAATCTTTCGAATCCCTTATGTCTTCCGCTTTCTTCTTTATATTCATGAACCTGTCAAGAAGATGAAGCTTTTCTTCGTAATCCGAAAGCGCTTTGTTACATCGTTTTATAATATCGTGGACAGCCTGACGGCTTACACCTTCATCCTCCGCGATTTCCGAAAGGGAAAGGTCGTTTAAAATATAATCCTCGTATATTTTCTTTTGATGTTCCGTTAGAAGCTCGCCGTAAAAGTCATACAGATATCCGAGCCTTACCTTTTCTTCCATAACAAAAAAACACCCCTAAAACGCGTACTTTGGCATTTTACACGTTTAGGGGACCACTGTCAAGTATTTTTTCTTTACAGCGACAGTATTTTTGCAAGTTCGTTGATAATATACATATTTGCCTTAGAATTAAGCGTATTTTGAGGCATTTCATCCTCGCCGCATATATCCGCGCCAATAAACGAAACGCCGCCGGCCTGCTTTAATCCGTTTAATATACCCATAATCTCTTCCGGGGTCATGATTCCCTGGCTCCAATTGCATTTTGCATATTCCGGTGAAAGTACGTCCTTATCTATTGATATATAAAACCTCTTTAAAGGATCGTTCTTAAGTAATTCCAAATAATCATCGGTTGTGACGCTGCTTCTGTCCTTTATATAATGTACGTTCAAAAAAGCGTCTTCGCCTTCGGAAAGCTCTTCCTCCAGCAGTTCTTCTTCCGCACCGATTATATATATGTTCTTAAGATTCGGCAGTGTCTCCTTTGCAGCAAGTACCCATCCACCGCAGGATATAACCCCGTCAAACGCGGGACGCTGCATATCGGGATGATTATCGAATAGAATAAGGGAAAAGTCCTCTTCTATGCGCTCCAAAAATAAAAGGGAAATATAATGATAATTCCCGCTGTCTATCATATGGATATCTTTGAGGGGATGATCCTTTAACCTCTCTTTAATTACTTCTTTTGTATCTTCCGAGAGATAACAGTTTGTTCCCGGGAGACCCGTAAAATCAAGAACGGGGGCAGATGCGGTAAAAAACCACTCCTGTCCCTCGTATGCTCCCGACATATTAAGTATCAGCATTACAGACTTGTCCTCACAAGTTTCGGCTTATAGCCTCCCTTATCAAGGGCGCCAAGGATCTGTTCCTTATGATCCGTACCGAAAGCCTCCAGCGTGATCCTAAGCTCAACGGCTGCGTTTCTGTTTGTTGTTACAAACTGGTTATGTTCAAGTTTAATAACGTTACCCTGTTCCGCCGCGATGGTTTCCGCGACAGCCGCTAGCTGTCCGGGTTTATCCGGAAGAAGAACGGAAACGGTAAATATCCTGTCTCTGAATATAAGGCCCTGCTGAACAACGGAACTCATGGTGATGACATCCATGTTTCCGCCGGAGAGGATACAGACAACGTTCTTATCCTTTATATTAAGTTTGCTTGCAGCCGCAAAGGTAAGAAGACCGGAATTTTCAACGACCATCTTATGGTTTTCCACCATATCAAGGAAGGAAACGATGAGTTCATCGTCCTCCACCGTAATTATATCGTCAAGGTTCTTCTGTATATACGGGAAAATGTTCTTACCGGGTGTCTTTACCGCAGTACCGTCCGCAATGGTGCTTACAGTGGGAAGCGTTGTGACCTCGCCCTTCTCAAGAGACGCCTTCATGCAGGCAGCTCCGGCGGGCTCAACTCCGATAACCTTAATTTTAGGATTAATAAGCTTAGCAAGAGTCGATACTCCGGTGGCAAGGCCGCCGCCGCCGATGGGAACAAGGATGTAATCCACAAGGGGAAGTTCTTTAATTATCTCCATGGCAATGGTTCCCTGGCCGGTTGCAACATCCGGATCGTCAAAAGGATGTATGAACGTGTATCCGTGTTCTTTTGCGAGTTCATATGCCTTCTCGCAGGATTCGTCATACACATCTCCGTATAAGACAACCTCTGCGCCGTAACTCTTTGTGCGGTTAACCTTTATAAGAGGAGTCGTTGTGGGCATAACGATAACCGCTTTGCATCCAAACTGCTTTGCTGCATAGGCAACGCCCTGGGCATGGTTCCCGGCGGATGCGGTTATAAGTCCTTTTTTTCTCTCTTCCTCGGAAAGAGTGCTTATCTTGTAATATGCGCCGCGAACCTTATATGCACCCGTAAACTGCATGTTCTCGGGTTTAAGATAAATCTGGTTTCCTGTCTTCTGACTCAAAAAATCGCTGTATATAAGCTTTGTTTCAAGAGTAACCTTTGAAACAACACTGCATGCCTCGTCAAAATCCTTCTTTTCAAGCATTGTAATCTTCCTCCGTTGCAAATAATGCGTTTACATAATCGTCGGCATTGAACTTTTCAAGATCGTCGATCTTTTCTCCGACACCCATATATTTTACGGGAACATGAAGTTCTCCCTGAATGGCAACAGCAATACCGCCCTTTGCGGTTCCGTCCATCTTTGTAAGAACGATACCGGAAACATCAGTAACTTCCGAGAATTCCTTTGCCTGTGCAAGAGCATTCTGTCCCGTTGTTGCATCCAGAACGATAAGAGTTTCCCTGAAGGCTTCCGGATATTCCTTTTCGATTATACGGTTTATCTTTGAAAGCTCGTTCATAAGGTTCTTCTTGTTATGAAGACGTCCCGCCGTATCCACAAGAAGAATGTCCGTTCCACGCTTCTTTGCCGCATGGACAGCATCATATACAACCGCTCCCGGATCCGCGCCTTCCTGTCCCGCAATAATATCGACCTTTGCGCGACGCGCCCATTCCGTAAGCTGTTCCGTTGCCGCCGCACGGAAGGTATCCGCCGCAGCAACCATAACCTTCTTCTTCTGTTTCTTAAACTGTGAAGCAAGTTTTCCGATGGTGGTTGTCTTTCCTACACCGTTAACACCAACAACAAGAACAACGGATGTCTTTTCTTCAAATTCATAGGCCGTCTCGCCGATATCCATCTGCTGTCTTATGTTATCGATAAGAAGCTGTCTGCAGGCCATGGGCTCTTTTATCTTTTGTTCCTTAACCTGTTCCTTAAGGTTCTCCAGAACGGCATCCGTTGTACGGACACCAAGATCTCCCATGATAAGAACTTCCTCAAGTTCTTCATAGAACTCGTCATCGATATCCGAAAAGCCGCGGAACACATAATCCATGCTCTTAAGGAAGTTGTCCCTTGTCTTCCGAAGCCCCCGAAGGAGTTTCTGGAAGAAAGAAAGCTTTTCTTCCTGAGGCTTTTCTTCAGCTTCCGTTACCGCCTCTGCCTCTGAAGTTCCGGTTCCTTCTTCGCCTTCCGTAGAGGAAAGGGCAGCTAATGCCTCATCTTCGGATCCTGCATCCTCTTCTTCCGGCTCATCGGAATAGAAATGCTCGTGGATCTTTTGCCACTCGTCCTCGTCGGGCACATGCCAGACATCGTCTTCTATTATCTCTTCCTCTTCTTTTTTACCAAAAAACATGTCTCTATCCTTTACTCATCAAGATCGTCTTCAATAAGGTTTACGGATACAAGGGCGGATACACCCTTCTCCTGCATCGTTATACCGTAAAGTCTGTCCGCGGCGTTCATTGTACCGCGTCTGTGGGTGATAACGATAAACTGTGTATGATCCGTAAGCTTATGCAGATATTTTGCAAACCTTCCTACGTTGGAATCATCAAGCGCAGCCTCTATCTCGTCGAGAAGACAGAAGGGCGAAGGCTTTAAGTTCTGTATTGCAAATAAGAGCGCAATTGCGGTAAGCGACTTTTCACCACCGGAAAGCTGCATCATATTCTGTAGTTTCTTTCCCGGCGGCTGGGCGATGATCCTTATTCCGGTTTCAAGGACATCCTCGCCTTCCGTAAGTTCAAGGGTTCCCTTTCCGCCTCCGAAAAGGTCCTTAAATGCCTTGTCGAACTCAACCTGAATTTCCGCAAAGCCTTTTTCGAACTGTTCGCGCATTCCCGTGTCTAGTTCGTCTATGATGCCGAGGAGCGTTTCTTCCGCCTGTATAAGGTCGTCATGCTGTCCTTTAAGGAAGTTGTAACGCTCGGATACCTCCATGTATTCCTCGATGGCGTTAACGTTAACATTTCCCATCTTCCGGATCTCATCCTTAAGTACTCCGATACGCTGTCTCATGGAATCGATATCCGTAAGTGCTTCGTCTTTTAACTCTTTTGCACTATGAAGCGTAAGTTCATAGTTCTCCCACATGTAATTATTCTTGTAATCCGTCTGGTCCGTGATCTTTTCCTTACGGTTTTCAAGACGGACGATCTCTTCGGCAAGTTTTGAAAGACGCTCGGTTATGCTTTCCCGCTTTTCGATAAAGCCCTTGTTCTTTTTATTTAATTCTTCTTTTGTCTCTTTATTCTTCCGGTACTCTTCGCGGAGTTCCTCTTCTCTCTTTTCCGCGGCGTCTATGGTAAGCTTTGTTTCTTCTATCTGCTTTTTCTTTTCGTTAATCTCGTCCTCGGTAAGATTTGCTCTTGAAAGAAGATCTTTTGTATCCGCTTCGTTCTTATCTATCTCCGATTGAACACGGGCGATGTTTTCCTCGCAGTGCTCAACATCTTTTACCGCATTCGCTTCTTCAATCTGAATTTCCGAAATATTACGGTTTGCGGGTTCTTCCATGTATGTCTTTTCATCGAGGGTTGCCTGAAGTTTCTTTTTATCTTCCTGTAACTCGACCTCACGTTCTTCGGTAAGACGTATCTTTTCAACCATTTCGGTCTTCTTTTCCTCGATGTCCTTAACCTGACGTTCGATCTCTCCGGAATCCTCTTTTAACTTGTTGAATACCTCGTCGGCCTTTTCTTTTTCTTCCGAAGCACGCTTTAAGTTTATCTCTTCCGTATTCTTCTTAATAAGAAGTTCCTGAAGTTCTTTATCCGCCTCTTCCTTATCTTCGTTAAGAAGTTCGATTGCGGTGTTCAACTCGTCGATACGGTCCTGAAGTTTTTTAACTTCATCCTTCATCTTCTTAAGCTCGTCTTCAAGTTCTTCTATCTCTCTGTTTCTTGCAAGAAGATTGCCTTTGTTCTTAAACGCGCCGCCGGCCATTGAACCGCCCGGGGCAAGGTATTCTCCTTCAAGAGTAACTATATGAAGGCCGTAATGATACTTTCTTGCTATGCTTGTGGCATCATCAACGGTATTAACCACAAGGACCCTTCCGAGAAGGTAGTTAACAACCCCGTCAAACTTTTTATCCGCATTGCAGAGTTCACAAGCACGGCCGAGCACGCCCTTTTCCTTAAGTGCATCCGGTTCTTTGAATTTATCGTTTCCTTTAACTGAAGTAAGGGGAAGGAAAGTAACACGCCCCGCTTTGTTTTCCTTTAGGAATCTGATCTCTTTCTTTGCAGTTTCCTCATCTTCCGTAACAACGTTCTGGATATTTCCGCCGAGTGCGGTTTCTATCGCGGTCTCGTACTTCTTCTCAACATGGATAAGATCAGATACAACGCCGATAAGTCCGGGGTTATCATCCTTATGCTCCATTACACGGCGGATGGCATTGCCGTATCCGTCATATCTTTCCGCAATATTCTTTAAGGATTCAAGGCGTGATTCCGCACGCTGATATTCTCTCATCTTTTCTCCGAGAGAATCCTGAGACTCACGTCTCTTTTCACGTCTGTCCCTTATCTTCTCGTCCGTCTCGTCCTTAGCGGCTTTCTTCTCGTCATAAGCCTTTGAGATCTCATCATACTTCTTCTGCGCGGAACTTAAGTTGTCCTCAATTGTCATCTCTTCCGTTTTACGGTCAAGTATACGTCTTGTAAGTTCGCTCTTTCTGATGTTTGTCTGCTCAAGGAGCGTCTTATAACGCTGGTCTTCGGACTTTATCTCCGCACGCTCATTTAAAAGATTCTGAAGTTCGATGTTATCTCTTTCGATTCCCTCGTTGCATTCAAAAATGGTCTTCTGGATATCTTCTTTATACTTTTCAGCCTCTTTTAATCTGTCCTGTATTTCATTAAGAACGGCTTTTTGCTTATCCCTTTCTTCCTCAATCTTCTTCTTTTCCGCTTCCTTGGCTTCTTTTTCTTTTTGGAGTTCTTCCTTACGCAGGCGTACCTGTTCTCCGGAGGATTCCGCGGAACGGATCTGTTCCGAGAAAAGATCAATCTGATGCAAAAGGTTCTGCTTCTTTTCCTTTGTATCTTCCTGCTCGAGGCGTATCTCTTCAAGACGGTCTTCCATCCTGTAGAGTTCGTTTTCAACCTCTGCATATTCCTTTTTCATCTTTTCGGAAAGGACTTCGTTTTCGTTTTTTTCGTTCTCCGAAACCTTTAACTTTTCCGAAACCTCTTCCTGCTCTTTGTTAAGGCGTTCCATATCAAAGAGATACATGTTAACGTCGAGAGTTTTTAACTCGTCTCTTTTCTTAACATATTCCCTTGCGGTCTCCGCCTGTTTTTCAAGAGGGCCCACCTGACGTTCAAGTTCGCCTAAGATATCATTTATTCGTGTAAGGTTCTCACGCTCTTCCGATAATTTCTTCTGAGTTGCAACCTTTCTCTTTTTATATTTTACGATACCGACAGCCTCGTCAAAAAGTTCCCTTCTTTCTTCCGGCTTTCCGGAAAGGATCTTCTCTATCTGACCCTGTCCGATGATGGAATAGCCTTCCTTACCGATACCCGTATCATAGAAAAGCTCCGTAACATCCTTAAGACGGCAGGCAACACCGTTTAAAAGATATTCACTCTCGCCCGAACGGTAAACTCGTCTTGCGATGGTAACTTCTTCGTAATCCACGGGAAGAACATGATCGGAATTATCCATGGTTATGGCAACATATGCATAGGAAAGCGGCTTTCTGTTTTCCGTTCCCGCAAAGATAACATCCTGCATTGATGCACCACGGAGCTGCTTTGCGCTCTGTTCTCCTAGAACCCATCTTACCGCATCGGCAACGTTTGACTTACCGGAACCGTTAGGTCCGACAATGCCGGTTATACCGTTATGAAATTCAAAAACGATCTTGTTTGCAAAGGACTTAAACCCATGCATCTCTATACTTTTTAAATACATTTATATTTTTCCTTTTTCCTTCAATGCACGAAGCGCATCAACTGCGGCTTCCTGCTCAGCATTCTTCTTTGAATTTCCTTTTCCCGTTCCGATAACATTTTCACCGACAAGTGCTTCAACCGTGAATATCTTCTTATGAGAAGGTCCTTCCTCATCTATTACTCTGTATGACAGGGCACCGGAATGCCAGGACTGCACAACTTCCTGAAGTGCGGTTTTGCTGTCAAAGTAAAGGATCTTATCATCAATATTCGTCAGCACATTCTTTTCAATGTAACTTCTGGCGTTTTCAAGTCCGCCGTCAAGATACATGGCACCGATGGTTGCTTCAAAGGCGTCCGAAAGCACGGAAGGACGTTCACGCCCTCCGGTCTTGTCTTCACCGATACTTAACTTTAAATATTTACCGAGTGAAAGCTCCCTTGCGGATTCTGCAAGAGAAGATTCGCACACAAGAGCGGCGCGCATCCGCGTAAGCTCGCCCTCCGGCAGATCGGGATAGTTTCTAAACAAAAAATCACTGGAAACCACCTCTAATACGGCATCGCCCAAAAACTCCAGCCGCTCGTTATCCGAATGCGGCGGGAGCTTTGTTTCGTTCGCAAAGGAACTGTGGATGAATGCCTGTTCCAATAAGCTTTTGTTCTTAAACTCATAACCGATCTTTTCTTCGTATTCCGTTATGAGATCCATTTTTTATTAACCGACTGACTTTTTAATAAGTTCTACGGCATCGCCGACAGTCTTGATGTTTGCGAGTGCCTCGTTTGCCTCTTCATCATCGCTCTCATCATCATAAAGCTTAATATGCAGCTTTTCTTCCACTCCGAGAACGATCTGGAAGATATCAAGGGAATCTGCGCCGAGATCGTCAACAAATGTTGTCTCCGGTGTGATCTCCTTCGGATCAACGTTTAAGATTTCCGCGATAACCTCACATAAGATATCAAACTCCATTTTTCTTTCCTCCTTATCTTTTAAAACTCCTTACCACATTGTCATTCCGAATGCAGTGAGGAATCTTCATTACAACTTATTGCGCACTTTCGGTTTTCAGCTTCTCTTGGATCATCTCATTAATCTTTGCTTCCTTGAACTGTACGCACTGAATAACGGAATTCTTCACTTCAACCGCGCCGGCGCTTCCATGGGTCTTAACAACAAGTCCCTTGCAGCCGAGAAGCGGTGCTCCGCCGTACTGTTTTGTATCAAAAGCCTTTAATTTCTTCTTTAATGCCGGAAGCGCAAGCGCTGCTCCGATCTTAGATTTAAGGCTGGACGTAAAGGCTTCCTTCATCATGGAAAGAAACGCTTTGGCAATTCCTTCCAGTTCCTTTAATATAACATTTCCCACAAAGGCTTCGCAGACGATAACATCCGCTTCACCGTTTATTATCTCTCTTGCCTCGATACTTCCGGTAAAGTTTATATCCTTGCATTCCTTAAGGAGCGGGAAAGTTTCCTTAACAAGCGCATTTCCCTTTTCTTCTTCCGCGCCGATGTTTACGATGGCAACCTTGGGGTTCTTTACCTTCATGACGTTTTCCATGTATATGGAACCCATCTTTGCAAAGGTAACAAGGTGATCCGGTCTTGCATCAACATTTGCTCCGCAGTCAATAAGAAGCGATACTCCCTTTGTTGTCGGGATAAGGGGAGCAAGGGGCGCTCTCTTTATTCCCGGAAGTCTTCCAACGACCGTCTGTCCGCCGACAAGGATCGCACCGGAATTTCCCGCGGAAACAAATGCATCCGCTTCTCCGTCACGTACCATGCGCATTCCCACGACCATGGATGAATCCGTTTTCTTTCTTATTGCGTTAACCGGCGGTTCAGCCATCTCAACAACTTCCGTCGTATGTCTTATATGAACCCTTGCCTCGTCATATTTAAGACCCGAAAGAACATTCTTAATGCTGCTTTCGTCACCCACAAGGGTAACTTCTATATCGTTTCTTTCGTTTACGGCATCAACCGCGCCTTTTACAATCTCTCCCGGCGCATTGTCTCCGCCCATTGCGTCAACCGCAACCTTCGTGATCTCACTCATGCCTGAAAAATCCTCCGCATAAAAATTCAAGTTATTCTATCATAAAAGACTTTTTTTCGCAAACAAAAAACCCGACGCATAAGCATCGGGTTTTCGTCATTTTTTATAAACAATTCTTAGTCAACGGAGATAATCTCTTTTTTGTTGTAAGAACCGCACTTCTTGCATACGCGATGCGGCATCATAAGTTCACCGCACTTGCTGCACTTTACAAGAGTCGGAGCAGTCATCTTCCAGTTAGCTCTTCTCTTATCTCTTCTTCCTTTGGAAGATTTGTTCTTCGGGCAAATAGACATCTTTCACACCTCCTTGAAATTCTTAAACAAGTCTTCAAACTGTGCCATCCTGGGATCCAACACGTTACGGTCGCAACCGCACTCTCCGTCGTTAAGATCCTTTCCGCACTTCGGACACAAACCTTTGCAATCCTCTTTGCAGATCACTTTTGCCGGCCAGTTTAAGAAGATCTCTTCTTCTATCAAACTATCGGTATCAAGTTCGCCTTCCGCAAAGTACTTTTCCGTTTCGCCGTCTTCATCCGGCACGATCTGTTTATCCTCAATCTGAAACGTTCTGTCGATCTTCACATCAAACGTCAGCGGAACATCTTTTAAGCATCTGTCACAGGAAGCATTAACAACTATCCTGCACTGCCCCTTTAACGAAAGTTCTCTTCCGTCGATGTTCTTAACATTCAAGGCAAACTCCGCTTTTTCTTTAACCGGAAAATCTTCTTTTCCGTACGAGATAACATCCTTGGAATATTCGGTGTTTAAATCCCCGGTTTTTCCCGATGTTTCAATGAATGAAATCACATCCATAAAATAATCTCCTAAAAAGCGCGTACTGATGAATTATACTCATTTCATACAGCCTTGTCAATCATTTTTTATATGATATTTATCTGGCAGGACTGCATGGTCTCTAAGGCTGCCTGATGCTTCTGTGGAGTTGTTCCCGCACAACAGGATGCATCCACCGAGATTTCAACGCCGGGCATGAATGCCTTAAGAAGAAGGGCGTTTGATACAACGCAGATATCCGTACAAAGTCCGCAGAGTTCGACCTCTATCGGCTCAACCTCGCTTATCATCTTAAGCATTTCCGCAAGGGTTACGGACCCGAAGGTTGGCTTATCCACTATCTCCGCGCCCTTAAGGAGCATCTTTACTTCCGGAACAAGCTGCCATCCGTCAGTCTGATAGATGCAGTGCGAAACCGGAAGATGCTTTCCTTCAAGCGTGCTTAAGTAGTTGTGTTCGTGAGTATCACGGGTTGCAAAAACGTCTTCAAGGTTATAGGATTTTATCTTTTCAACAACGTTCGGGATGATCTTCATGGCTTCTTTCGAACCCAGAGAGCCCTCCGTGAAGTCTTCCTGCATATCTACTACCACCAGAATTTTTCTCATGGTTTTTTCCTCCGTAATTATCCCACTCCGATGTCATTCCGAACGATGTGAGGAATCTTCTTTTCCGTCTTTGCTAACTTGAATTTACCCAACAAGTGCAACCGTATCTTCCGCAATGGCAAGCTCTTCGTTTGTCGGGATAACGTATACTTCTACCTTGGAATCATCCGTGGAGATCTTTCTTTCTTCATGGCAGTTGTCGTTCTTGCTGTCATCGATTGTGATGCCGAGATATCCGAAGTACTTCATAACGTTTCTTCTTATGAAATCGTCATTTTCACCGATTCCTGCCGTAAACGCGATAACGTCAACGCCGTTCATTGCCGCAACATATGCACCCACATATTTTGCAACACGGTAGCAATATGTATCAAGGGCAACCTTTGCCTTCTCATCGCCCTTTTCCATGGCTGCGGAGATGTCTCTGAAATCGGATGAGATCTCCGTAAGTCCAAGCATTCCGGACTCCTTGTTAAGCATGTTAACGGCCTTTGAAAGATCCATTCCTTCCTTCTTTGCAATAAACTCGATGGCTGAAGGATCGATATCACCGGAACGTGTTCCCATGATAAGACCTTCAAGCGGTGAAAGCCCCATTGATGTATCAACGGAAACGCCGTTTAATACTGCGGATACGGAAGCACCGTTTCCGAGATGGCATACTATTGTCTTTAAGTTGTCATAGGGCTTTCCCGCAAGCTCTGCCGCGCGCTTTGATACAAAGCTGTGGCTTGTTCCGTGGAAGCCGTAACGACGAACCTTGTAGTTTTCGTAATACTTATACGGAACACCGTACATATATGCTTTCTGGGGCATGTTTGCATGGAATGCAGTATCGAAAACGCCAACCATCGGAACGTTGGGCATAAGTTCGCGGCATGCGTTTATACCGATTATGTTTGCCGGGTTATGAAGCGGAGCAAGATCGTTGCATTCTTCAACAGCCTTGATAACATCATCCGTGATAACAACGGAAGACTTAAACTTCTCTCCGCCGTGGACGATTCTGTGGCCTACCGCATCGATCTCTTCAAGGCTCTTTAACGCGCCCGTCTTTTCGTTTGTAAGAGCGTCAAGTACGAACTTAACGGCCTCTGTATGTGTCGGCATCGGAAGATCCGTTATTTCCTTATCAAGACCTGCTTTCTGGTAAACAAGCCTTCCGTCGATACCGATTCTTTCGCAAAGACCTTTTGCAAGGACTTCCTTTGTGTCGGAGTTTATCACCTGATATTTTAATGATGAGCTCCCGCAGTTGATTACAAGTACATTCATTTTAGTTTCCTCCCATGTATTGTTTTCTTATACTTTTAAGTATTTTCTTGTATATTCATTTGGATAGACATTGCCCGTTTTTTGCGTCATAAGCGCACGGAAAATGTCTGCCGCGTAAATATCTTTTTTAAATACATCATAAGCATCCGGTGAAAGTTTTTCTTCAGCTTCCTTAACATTAAGGATAACGGGAATGTCGGACTTCGATGTCATTTCGGAAAGGATCTTCTCTCCGTTTTCGTTCATTGCAAGGACGCGGATATAGGGCGCCATATCAAGTTCGGCAGCCTTCTTAACATCCTCTTCTTTTATATCAAGCATGATATGCGTAAGAACCCTTGATATCCTTGAATATGTAAGTTCCTTGGTCTTGAGCGCATCGTTAAGCGCCTTAAAACCGGTATACTCGTTTCTCATATTCCTGATCCGGTTCGATAGTTCTTCGCTGCAATCGGAATAAACAGTATAATCATCCGTACGAAGGAGCGCCTCGTGAAGAAGAAGCGCCGCATCCTCACGGTTTATTATGGTGTTTTCTTCCACGGCTTCGATCATGGGCTTTGCAATGCTTTCCGGAAGAGCTGTTTTTATCTTCTTTACTGCATCTTCCTTCGTCTCGTTTTCAAGCACTCTTCTCAAGGCCGAACTCGATACAAAATGTCCCGTCTCGTTGGGGATCGATGCATCATGATACGCCGCGCCCACTCTCTTCATGGCGATGGGCTCGATATCGGATCCCTTTTGCATAAGCGCTTTTACATATTCAAGCCCGAGTATATTATTCGGCGATGACAGGAAGAACTCTTTCTTATCTATTATGCGCCGCACCGCTTTTTCCCTCGCGAGGGGAAAAGAAAGTCCGGCTTTCAATCCTTCCTTCAGCGTCTCTTTATACTCTTCCGGCTCGTCGATAAGGACCTTTGCAACTTCCTTAAAGGAATCTATATCATCGTTTTCCGAGCCGAAAAGAAGTGTATCGCATACTCCCGAGTGTATCAGCGTGTTTACGCCGGATCTTGCAAAGAATTCCGCGCTTGAAACCGAAAACAGTGAGGGCATCATAAGAACGATATCCGCACCGTTTAAAAGAGCCGTCTTTGCACGGGCATACTTATCCATAACGGCAGGCGCGCCGCGCTGGGTAAAGTCCCCGCTCATCACGATGATAACCCCCTCCGCTCCGTAACGTTTTTTCGCTTCCGAAAGCTGGAATGCATGGCCTTCGTGGAATGGGTTGTATTCTGTTATGATTCCGAGATTTTTCATAGGCTTTTAGTGGTGGAACAGGCGGATTCCCGTAAACGCCATTACCATATCATATTTATCGCAGGTTTCGATAACGTTGTCATCACGAACGGAGCCACCGGGCTGAGCAACATAGTATACGCCGCTCTTCTTTGCTCGTTCGATATTGTCTCCGAAGGGGAAGAACGCATCGGATCCGAGAGAAACATGACTGTTCTTCTTTAACCATTCCTTCTTTTCGGCATCCGTAAAGGCCTCCGGCTTTTCGGTAAACACTCTCTCCCAGCTTCCGTCGGCAAGAAGATCCTCCGCCTCGTTTCCTATATATAGATCTATGGCATTGTCTCTGTCCGCACGGCCCACGCCTTCTTTAAAAGGCAGGTTAAGAACTTTCTCATGCTGTCTTAAGAACCAGTTGTCGGCCTTCTGTCCCGCAAGTCTTGTACAGTGTATTCTCGACTGCTGGCCCGCGCCGATACCGATTGCCTGTCCGTCCTTTACATAGCATACGGAATTTGACTGAGTATACTTTAATGTTATCATTGCAATGGCAAGATCTCTCTTTGCGTTATCCGGAAGATCCTTATTCTTTGTTACGATATTGGAGAAGAAATCCGGTCCGATGTTAAGCTCATTTCTTCCCTGTTCAAATGTAATGCCGTAAACCTGCTTTCTTTCGATCTCTGCGGGAACATAAGAAGGATCTATCTCTATAACGGCATAATTTCCTTTCTTCTTTTCCTTAAGGATCTCGAGCGCCTCCGGTTCGTATCCCGGTGCGATAACACCGTCGGATACCTCTCTTTTAATAACCTTTGCGGTTGCAACGTCGCAGACATCGGAAAGAGAAATGAAATCACCGAAGGAACTCATTCTGTCAGCACCGCGCGCTCTTATATATGCGTTTGCAAGCGGTGTGAACTCGATATCCATGTCATCAACCCAGTAAATCTTTCTTTCCACATCCGAAAGGGGCGTTCCCACAGCCGCTCCCGCAGGTGAAACATGCTTAAAAGATGTTGCGGAAGGAAGTCCCGTTGCTTCTTTTAACTCTTTAACAAGCTGATAGCCGTTAAAAGCATCGAGGAAGTTTATATATCCGGGCTTTCCGTTTAACACTTTAACCGGAAGTTCGCCGTCTTCCATAAATATCCTTGAGGGCTTCTGATTCGGGTTACATCCGTACTTTAATTCGATTTCTTTCACTTTTCTCTCTCCTCTAAAAAACAATTAA
>JAFOND010000243.1 GCA_017418645.1 Lachnospiraceae bacterium
TAAAAAAATTTTTGATAATAAATCAAATCCAATGGATAATATAATGCAGTCGTATGGCGGAAATGCGCTCAATGAGGCTGTGGTTTTAAGAAGACTCGGTGCGGATGTTGAACTGATCTCGAAAGTCGGGGACGATGAGGCAGGGAAAAGTATTATAGGCTTTCTGAAAGAAAATGGCTTGGATACCCCAAAAGTAGCTGTAGAAAAAAATCTAAAGACGGCTGTAAACATAGTTCTTGTTGATGTAAAAGGTGAGCGCTTGTTTCTAACGGATCCAAATACTAATCTCAGGAAACTTAAACTCAATGATATAGAAAAGCATATTCCGGATATGGGAGATATCGTTTGCTTTCCCTGTATGTTTACATCCCCGCTTCTCGGCATTCCGGAAATGACCGAACTTTTTAAAAGGATAAAGGCAGATCGGAAAAGGACAATTGTACTTGATATGACAACGGCAAAGAATAACGAGAACATAAAAGAGATGTCGGAAATGTTCTCATATGTTGACTATTTTCTTCCGAATGAAGAAGAGCTTAAAAGCATATCCGATAATCAGGATGTTATGGAAGCCGCAGGACAGATTGTTTCTTTCGGAGTCAAGGCAGTAATAATAAAAAGCGGAAGTCGGGATACTCTGATAGTTACGGAAGAAGGAATACAAAGAGTCCCGACTGTCAAGCCCAAAAGGATAGTGGATACCACGGGTGCGGGAGACAATTTTGGTGCAGGATTTATCCACGGACTATTGGACGGCAAGACGCTTTATGACAGTGTATTGTTTGGAAATAAGGTGGCATCGTGTTCCGTTGAAGAATATGGGGCTACCGGCGGTGTTACATCTTTGGACGCGGTAACGAGTAAACTACCTGAATAATAAAGATTGGAGAGCAGATATCAGACAGGCACAATTATGAATGATTTTTTAAGGGAAAGCTTCAGCTATTCAAAGATTTTTAAAGAGATCAAAAAAATCGAAAGAAAGATCCAGCCTGAAAAAATAGCTTATGGTTCGGATAAGAATCAGTATTACTACTATTATGAACCGAGTAAACTATTATCGGACAAGATCATAATCTGGATTCACGGAGGTGGCTGGAATGCCGGTACGCCCGAAGATTTTGACTATATGGGACAATGTATCGGAAAAGAAGGCTACAGGGTTATTTCAATAGGATACAGACTGTCCACACAGAAAAAATATCCCGCACAGATTGAAGATGTTTGTTCAGGATACAATCATGCAGTCTCGTATCTGAAAAAGAAGGGAATTGATACTTCAAAGATGATCATATGCGGTCCCAGCGCCGGAGCTCATCTTTCATCGATCCTTACTTTCAGCAGAACGGATCAGGAAAGATATGGAGTGGATGTATCCGGCGTAATAGGATATGTGGGTTGGGGAGGCCCTTACTGTCTTAATGAGAAGTCTTCTATTATGCTAAGACTTCTTGAAAATCAACTGTTTTCCAAGGGGTATGACAGAAAACAGGCAGACCCGATAGCTCTTTTGAGTAACAATAATGTTCCGATGCTACTGATCCAGAGCAGACATGACGGAGTTGTGGATTTTTCTTTTGCTGAAAACTTCCGTGATAAAGCACACAAACTCGGTATGCAATGCGAACTGTATGAAGTAACGGACGAACTCAACACTCATTCCTGGTATACGGCCGGAATATTTGTTAAGAGCCGCGAGGAAAACAAGAGTCTTGACAAGTTCTACTCATGGGTGGAGGAAAGATGAGGATGACCACCGTTCTTAATCCTAAATTTCGTAATCAAAACAGCTGCGGATTTTTGTATACGGTCTGACCATTTCGTCTGCAACCTTCACATGTTCCGGATGAACCGCATAGCCTTTCAGCGCTTCCTCGCTTTCAAAGGCGCAGTCCAGCATAAGATCCGCGTTCGAGCTCTCAAGACCTTTCGTTTCCACTTTAATTTCAAGAAGTCCCGGTATATTTCCTTTTAACCCTTCAAGGCCTTCTTTGATATTGTTCTTTATTGTTTCCTTGTCTTCAAGTTCTTCCTTAAGTGTCCAGATTATTACGTGCTTTACCATAAACATCATCCTCCCCAAATCCATAGTTCAGTATTTCATTATAACGGGCATTTGCTTCTTCGCTTGCCTTCTTTTCCTTCCATGAGGCTATATCACTGCAGATAGCAAGCATCTCATCCACTATCAGTTCTGCGCTCTGCGGCTTTACCTGATACAGATACGAAAGCATCCGATCCATTGCTTTGGGACTTCCGAGCGCCTTAGCCACTTCATTCCCGAATTCCTCCGGAAAACCCAATCCCGTTATGGCTTTCACAAGATCATCCCTCGATCTTGCCCACATTCTTTGACTATCGGTCACTATAAATCTCCCCTATTTCCTGATCCTCAAAAAAAAGTGATCCAGGTCCTCTCCTGCTATATATGCTCCGTTATTCAGCATAACCTTCTGAGACGGGACATTATCTTTGTTTACACGAAGATATATTTCATCTTCCGGAACAATGCTCTTCGCAATACGTAGCGTAAGTTTTAATCCTTCCGTTCCATATCCTTTTCCACGCTTGTCTTTCCTGATGCTGTATCCAATATGTCCGGCACCGTTTTTCAGCGTTTCCGTCAGATGATGCCTTATTCTGAATTCCCCGACCAAACAATCTCTATCCCACAAATAAAAATACGTTTCAGGAACAAACCAATCCGGCATATCCACCGGATGCTCGTATGAAATCAATGTCGGGAGAACTTTTTCAATATATTCCTCATATGATACACCCGTATGCGGGTTTGTTAAACCGTTTTCATCCGCAGGCAGAGCTGTTGTATACTCCCACTGAGCGTATGCATCCTGAGTGTTTATCTTACGTAATTCCACTTTCTGCTCCTTAATTAATGTAGCTTTTAACGTATCCAAAAGATCCGTTCTTATCTCTTTATCCTCTTCCGTGGCAGGTTCGGATTTTTGTTGAAGAAAGCAAGTATAGCGTGATATCCGGCTTTTTTTGCCACTCCTTTACAACCTTGTTCGGTGCCTGGCTGTCTATATTAAAAAGGATTCCCGTGTCCTTTTGCACTGCAATAAAATCGTATTTTGAATTCCAATTCAAAAATAATACTGCATAAAATTCCCGTTATGTTTAAAGCCGTACGCCTCGTATAGTTTAACCCCCATATCCGAGGCCGTGATATAGATCGTTCCACAGCCATACTCTTTTGCTTCTCTTACCACTCTGTCCAAGAGTTCTGTTGCAATTCCCATCCTTCTGTAATTCGGATCAACATACATACTTGATAAGATTCCCAATTTCCCGGAAGTGCAGGTAAAGTAGGGTGGTTTTTCCGCAAATGACATCCCACTTGTTCCTACAATTTTATCACCATCAAATGCCAGCCATGAAACATATGTACCGGCAGCCATGTTTCTTTTATAAAAATCCATCAGTGACGTTTCAAGATCCACATTTTCCGGTACGGTTCTGCCCGTTGAAGTGTACTCTTCCGTAAGCTGATCTATTCTCATCTTAATAATCCGGCTTATTTCATTCTCCGTCAATCTTTTGTACGCTATATCCATTGTTAATTCCCCCTTCTCAAATACGATATTTTACCACGAAGCCACGAGCCAAGTAAACATTTATGTTTATTTGGCGACGGCACGCGATAACGGACGCTTGCGTCCGTTATACCACAAATAACCGACATCTTCCATACGCACTCATGTACGAGAAGAAGCGACAATTAAGAAAAAGAAAGAGGTATGATCTCTGACCATACCTCTTTCTTTCATCAACGTGCGCGAGAGGATTCGAACCCCCGACACCTTGGTCCGTAGCCAAGTGCTCTATCCAGCTGAGCTACGCACACGTATTTTTGACACCGAGATATATTACCACAATGTATTTGATAAATCAACACTTTTTTCAAGCATTTTCCTTATCTTTTCCCTCTTCTCCCAGAAGCGGTATTGCAATCTTTCTGTTAAACAGATCGATGAGCGGTCCCATAAAGAATGCGGTGATGATTGTTCCTACCCCGGCGATCGTTGGGATCTTCCCGACCGGATTTCCGGAAGCCACAAACAATACGCAGCCGAGGATAACACAAACAAGGTCGGTGCAGATCCTGATGTATTTAAACTTTCCCCATTTCCATTTGTTTGCCATAACGATTGCAACGGCATCATAGGTTGAGACACCAAGGTCCGCTGTCATATATAAAGCCGATCCGAAACAGATCACAACGATGCCTATAACAAGGCATACCGCACGAAAAACCAATGAAGGCGCGGGAAACACCTTCTGCAGAAAATCGTATGTGAACTGAGTGATGTATCCGAGCAGGAAGAGATTGATGAACGTCGCGATTCCGATATTATGCCTGTCCGCAACAAGACTGAAGATAAGAAGAACCGCGTTAACTATAACATACAGTGTTCCGAATTTTATGGGTATAAGTGCGTCGAGGCCGCTCATAAGAGACTGGAACGGATCAACGCCGAGCGCCGCAAGTTTAAACACCCCAACGCTTACCGCGCAGATGATTACTCCAAAGAGTGACATTGCAATCCGTCTTTTTCTTTGTTTCAAAAAGTCAAGAGCTTTATTCATAGTACCCTCTTCCTGATTTTTAGACACTATATTATTTTTTTCTTATGACGTTCACTATTGAGTTGATTCCGATCCCTCCGACAGCGTTTCCGACAGTGATCACAAGAAGCCTTAGGAGTATATCCAAAGAAAAGGGCTTTGAAAGATTAAAGTAGAACATATCCGCAACGCAGTGCTCCGTTCCGCAAAGAATGAAGCCCATAACGCCGAAGATGATAGCAAGATATTTTCCGAACTCATGGGGATTATTCTTATACTCGTCAACAGCAATATAAATAAAAATGTTACAGAAAATACCGAGCACAAACAGGCTTATGAAATTATCCTGCATCTTTGTATCACACATTGCACTCGCTTTTTCGGCGATACCTGCGATTCTTGATGCGCGTATCAAAAAGGCGACAATACATGTTCCGCAGAAATTACCGAGCCAGATTATAAGAAGATCAAGAACATATCCCCATCCGCTTCCAAGCGTATAGCAGACCTTACCCGTAAAAAGTGAAAAACCGAATGTCAAAACAAGAAACAGTCCAACCGCAAAAAGAAGAGATCCCAGAACTTTCGACTCAACCGAAAGGAAGATCATTCCTCCGAGACTTATGCTTATGCCGGCAAGGATTGCCGATACAAAGACTTTTAATTTGGTCATTAATGTGCTATCCATTTTTACTTTCCCTCACTCTCATACAGATACATATCATCCCAAGCGCCCCAGCCTCCGGCTTTCGCTTTGACCGTTATCTTCACAATAATTTCCCGTTCGCCATCGGCATTATTGTCTGCAAGAAAATCCGCAATTTCCGGGTTCTGCCACTGTTTCCAACCGGCATCCTTCGTCGTTGCTTCCGTAAATGTCTCTCCTCCGTCGGCACTTATTCCTATCTTTATCTCCGCGGTATCACCGCAATCTCCGCCTTCAAAGAATCCACCGAAAGTAAAATGACTGCCTCCGTTAATTTTTACATGCTGCTCCGCGGTGAATTCGAAGTCATTATCATCCCAGAACTTAAGGCACTTTTTATCCGTACGGACATTGTCTTTATCCGCTTTGATCTCGCAGGCATTCCCGCGGATATTTATTATAACCCAGCCATCATCTGTTTCAAAGCCCGGATTTAATAGAAGGTTTTCGACACCGTCGGGAAGGGATAATTTCACTTCCGGAGACGATGGTTTTTCTTCGGAAGCATACCTCTCTATACCCTTTCCAAGGCTCGCGCCGGTTCTTAAATATCTATACGCATTAACCGACGGAAGAGCATGTCCGTGCCCATCAAACCAAGCCTCATTGTCTACCGCCGAACCACCGTATGCATCCGCATCTTTGTCATATCCGATCGCATATTTTGTTGCCCATCCCGAGCCTTTTTCCTCCCAGATCCTGGCATTCTTTTCATAGACAGCTGCTGCATCGGATGAAGCTTCATCGTAATAATTTACGGGAATCCATGCCGGTTCCCACCAGAACATTCCTATCCCGTTTTCTCCGGTATCAAGAACCGCTTTTGCAACCGCCCGAATAAGATCCGCCTGTCCCTGAGGAGAAATGTCATAGTCAAATACATCACCCGTCTTATCGGGATTCTCTGTGTTTCCCGTTCCGTCATGATCCTTAAGAGTATAGATGTATGACGTTTCCGCAACCATAACTTTCTTATCGTATTTTTCAGCGATATCTTTTAACTGCCTGGTAAGATTAGAGAGTGTTCCGTGCCAATACGGATAATAGGACGATGCAAAGACATCGTAATCAACCCCATATCTGTCCAGATAATCGGCATATTTTGCATATTCGTTATGCTGTGGATCCGTGTAATGAAGAGCAACCAAAATTTCTTTATCTCTTTCCGATGAAATCTCCCGAACCGCTCTGCTTCCCGCAGACATAAGATCCGTCATATTTTTATATGAATCCTTTGCGCCGCAGATTCCGTTGGTTGTTTCGTTTCCGACCTGTACCATACAGACGTCAACGCCTTCATCAAGAAGCGTGTTAAGGCTGTCTCGCGTAAATTCATATAGCGCATCTGCACGCTCTTCCGTTGTCATTCCTTTCCATGCTTTCGGCTCCGTCTGCTTTCCGGGATCCGCCCAAAAATCCGAATAATGGAAATCAATAAGTACCTTCATCCCGGCATCGGTCGCAAGTTTTCCGAGCCTAACCGCGTTATTGATATCACAGTTTCCGCCGCCGTATGTATGCCCGTTCTCATCCTTCGGATCGTTCCATACTCTTATACGGCAATAATTCATCCCGCCATCGTAAAGGAGTTTAAAGAAACCCGCATCATCAAGTTCGTTTCCTTCTTCGTCATAATATTTTGCACCGCTTTCTATAATTGAAATGTACGATGAAACGTCCGCACCGGTAATAAAATCCTCCGGCATTCCTTCAAGTTTTTCAAGTTCGATCTTTCCATTATTTTTCATACCGTCTCCTCCCGCACCGCATCCGGTAAAAATAACTGTTATCAAACATACGAGCGAAATCAGTGCTATCTTCTTTTTTGTCATTTTTATCTCCATAAATGCAAACACTCTTAGATGACATTTTAACATAAATGAAGAACAAATGGTTTTTTTATTTTCCGTGTTGAATTATAATGAAACCGTTATATGTTCTATTATCTGAAAGAGAGGCTTTATGTATATTGTCAGAAGAGCTGAAATAAAAGATACCGATGCAATACTCAAACTGTTATTACAGGTTAATATGGTCCATCATATCGGCCGCCCCGACATCTTTAACGGACCCGTCACAAAGTATAACGGTGAAGAATTGGCGCAGATCATTAGTAATGACGAAACGCCTGTTTTTGTTTGTGAAGAAGAAAATGGACAAGTTGCGGGGCATGCTTTTTGCATCCATAAACCAGTTCCTGAGGATGAACTTTTTACGGACATCAAAACACTTTATATCGATGATATCTGCGTTGACGAAAACTACCGCGGCAAAGGGATCGGCCGCGCTCTTTATGATCATGTTTTGAACTATGCAAAACAGAATGGTTTTTACAACATCACCCTTAATGTCTGGGAATGTAATCCCGGTGCGAAAAAGTTCTATGAATCGCTTGGGATGAGTGTACAAAAGATTGGTATGGAGTATATTTTATAAATGGCAGAAGAACACTATATCCTCTTTGCTGTTGCTTCGGGCGACGTGGAGGAAACCGAAAAATCAATTGAAGAATTATCACTTCTCCTTGATACGGCAGGAGGAGTTGCGGATGATTATGTCATCCAGTCTCTTCCTCATCCCGATCCCGCAACATATGTAGGTTCCGGGAAAGCGCATGAATTAAAGGATCTTGTAAACGCTTATGAGGCGGACGGTATTCTTTGCGATGACGAACTCTCACCGACGCAGATGCACAATCTTTCCGATATCACGGATTGTAAAGTAATAGACAGAACAATGCTTATCCTTGATATTTTTGCGGCGCATGCAAAGACAAAAGAAGGTAAGATTCAGGTTGAGATGGCGCAGCTTAAACACAGGATGTCTCATCTTCGCGGTATAGGTAAGGCGATGTCAAGGCTGGGCGGCGGAATAGGAACAAGAGGCCCCGGTGAAACGAAACTTGAAACCGATCGTCGTGCCATAAACAAAAAGATTTCTTCTCTTTCAAAAGAGATTGAAACCATGAAGAGAGTAAGGAGTACCACAAGAAAAAAGAGAACCGACGGCTCGAATCTTACCGCAGCGATAGTAGGCTATACAAATGCGGGAAAATCCACTCTTTTAAACAAGATGACAAATGCCGATGTTCTTGCGGAAGACAAGCTTTTTGCAACACTCGATCCCACAACAAGACTCTGCACGCTTCCGGACGGCGAGGAAATCCTATTTACGGACACCGTAGGCTTTATAAGCAAATTGCCGCACCAGCTTATCGATGCCTTCAGAAGTACGCTTGAAGAAGCGAAATATGCGGATATTATAATCCATGTGGTGGACAGATCCGATGAGAATGCGTCTTTTCATATGGATGTTGTCTATAACACGCTTCACGAACTCGGGATAAAAGAAAAGCCTGTCATTACGCTTTTTAACAAGTCCGATGTCGCATCGGAAGACATGATTTTCTTTGACGAGCATGCACAGAAATCTATCCGTATATCCGCAAAAACCGGAGACGGAATAGACAACTTCTTTGAGGCATTGGAAGAACTGATACACGAGCGGATGGAATATATTGATAAAGTGATACCGTATTCGGATGCGGCGGAGATCAACAGGATAAGGAAATACGGACATCTTATTTCGGAAGAATATGTGCCCGAAGGCATCCGTATAAAGGCGTATACGGAAAAGACTTTATGATATGGTTTTACGATATTTAATATGGACTATGAACTTATAAGAAGCAAAAGAAGAACACTTTCCATAGAAATCCTTCCCGAGGGAAGGATTCTTGTTCGTGCGCCGAAAAGACTTCCGGAAAATGAGATTGATAGTTTTATTAAACAGAAGGAATCATGGATAAAAAAGCATCTTGAAAAGCTGGATAAACAGGCTGACATCATAGATTCCGTTCCGGAAATGACGGAAGACGATATAAAAGAACTTAGGAAACAGGCGCGAACTTACTTTCCGGACAGGGTTAAATACTTTGCGGACCTGATGGGCGTAAGCTACGGAAGGATAACGATAAAGTACCAGAAAACGTTATGGGGCAGCTGCTCCGCAAAGGGAAACCTGAATTTTAACTGTCTTCTTATGCGTCTTCCGGTTGATATCCGTGACTATGTTATCGTTCATGAACTATCGCACAGGAAGTATATGGATCATTCAAAAGCTTTTTGGAGGACTGTTGAAAGCGCTCTGCCGGATTATAAAGAAAGAAGAACCATTCTGAAAAAAGACGGATCCGTTCTGATGCGCGCAGCTTTCAGAAGAGATGAAAACGAATCGAAAGAGTTTTATACATATATCCTAAGATGCGCCGACGGAAGCCTTTATACGGGCTATACCACGGGTCTGGAAGCCCGTGTAAACGCGCACAACAGCGGTAAGGGCGCAAAATATACCAGGACTCGTTTGCCCGTTTCTCTTGTGTATTATGAGACGTTTAACACAAAACAGGATGCGCAGAGAAGAGAAGCGCTTATAAAACAGATGGGAAAAAGAGAAAAAGAAAAGCTTATAAAAGCACCTCGTTTTTGATCCTGTTAAGTACATGCTTTTTATCGCCGCTCCATAGTGGAGCTACCAGAATTCGTTTTGGTCCATCTCCCGTGAGACGATGTATAACAACATTATCGGGAATTATCGACACACATTCCTTCAGCATTTCTATATATTCATCTTCGGACAGAACATCAAACTTTCCGGCATCATAATCCTTAAGTAAATCCGTACCTTTTAAGACATGAAGGAGTTGCAGTTTTATTCCGGTTGCGCCGCTTTCGCAGACATATTTCACGGTTTCTTTCATGTCTTCTTTTGTCTCTCCGGGGAGTCCCAGGATCACATGCGTTATGACTTCGATATTTCTTTTACGAAGTTCTTTTACCGCAGTATCATAAACGTTAAGTTCATATCCGCGACGGATATAATCCGATGTCTTTTTATGTATTGTCTGTAATCCCAGTTCAATCCAGACAGGTTTTTTCTTATTAAGGTCTGACAAAAGATCAAGTACGTTATCCGGAAGACAATCCGGTCGTGTGGCAATGGATAAAACGGCTACATCCGGATGATCAATTGCTTCGGTATAAAGTTTTTTCAGCCTGTCAATCGGTGCGTAAGTTCCCGTGAAATTCTGAAAATAAGCGATGTATTTTCCGTCTTTTATCTTGTCTCTTACACGATTCTTACCGCGCTCGATCTGTTCCGTAACGCTTAAATCTCTGCTTTCGGCAAATTCCCCACTTCCTCCTTCCGAACAAAAAATACAGCCCATCGTCCCGAGGGAGCCGTCTCTGTTCGGGCACGTAAATCCGCCGTCAATTGCTATTTTATATACCTTACAGCCGAAGGTTTCACGGAGGTGATCGTTAAGGAGAGTCATGTTATTTCTTAACCACTAACTCCGCATAAGAAATATAGTGCTTCACGTTGAATTCTTCATCCGCTTCATCCGCAAGCATTTTTTTATGGTCTTCATCCCAGGCGGCAAGCTGCGTCTCGTTCATCGCAGCGCCGACACCGCGGCAGGCGCGCATACGTCCATGCCAGCCTTCTCTTGTGAAAGGAACATTGATACGGAATTCGTCCCGTTTTATGATATCGAAGTTTGAAAGCAGTCCATCCGGAACAAACACGGGA
>JAFOND010000244.1 GCA_017418645.1 Lachnospiraceae bacterium
ATACATTTCACGAAGCTGATATATCTCTTTTTGTAAATGCGATAGATGAACGAAGAAAAAAAGAAAGAGAGGAATCCATGTTAAAAAGGCTTCGTACATATGCCGGGCTTTCACAACGCCTTCTTTCAGAGCGCTCCGGTGTTCCGCTGAGGCAGATCCAGTTGTTTGAACAGGGACAACGAGATATAAAGAAAACGCAGGGGGAAACCCTGCGCCGTTTGTCCAAAACCCTTAATTGCAGAATGGAGGATCTGATATAAAAAAAACCGCGCCCGTATTCACGGACGCGGTTTTTCTACCCCTAACCTTATGTTTATTTGAAGAGCATTGCATTCATATTCTCTTCGTCTTCCTGTTTTCTCTTCTGCATCATTGTCTGATACGTGTTGAGAAGTTCCTGCTTCTTCATATCCGATATTGCCTCCGGCATATCAAGATCCTTCGTTCTCGAGAATGCCGCCGTTGTATTCTGTGCGGAATACTGACTCATATCGATCTGATACTGAAGAGCGTTTGTCTGTGCGCCGATAGCCCCACGCTGTGAGCTTACCATGTCGATGGCTTTATCGATCTTATTAAGATCGAAGCTCTTTGTTACGTCAAAATCCTCAATACCGAGGGCCTGAAGCGTACCGTTTGAAGTCGTAACCTTCATGCCGTTGCCGTTGGAGTCCGTAGCGATGTTAAAGTCGTCCTCGGATCCGTCCATAATCTTCTTTGTATTAAAGGTTGTCTGGTCGGCAACATCCGCTATACCCTTCTTTAATTCATCGATCTCAACCTGGATATTTGCCTTGTCGGTCTTTGTATAAAGATCGTTCGAAGCCTGAATAGCGAGTTCTCTTATTCTCTGAAGATAGTCATGGATCTGTCCCGCTGCGCCGTCCGCAACGTTTAACATATCCTGACCTGTCTGTGCATTTTCAGTTCCCTTATTTAAGCCTTTGATCTGCGAATTCTCTTTTTCCGAGATCGCAAGTCCCGCTGCATCATCAGCGGCGGAATTGATTCTGTATCCGCTGGCTACTCTTCCGTATTCCGGCTGAGCGCTCTGCCCTACACCTGATATTGCCATAAGATCACCTCCGTTAGTGTTCCTTCACAACGATTTCTTCCATGAAACAAAGAGGGAGAATCTCCCTTGTATGATTAATATACAACGGATTCAAGGGATTTTGCAACACTTTTTTTGTATTTTTTAAACTTTTTCACATGCGTCACTGCTTTTCAAGCACGACCGCACCGAAAGGTTCAAGGATCATCACGTCGCGATCATGATCCTTTTTGAATGCCGGATCCCTCTTTGTATTGCATAAGATCACGTTTTTAAAGCCTTCCGGAAGCATTATCTCCCGCTCAAAATCGGAGAAGTTTGCCACAACGAGAACCGCCTGTCCCGTTTCCGGAAGTTCCCGTTTATATCCCATGATATTGTATTCTTTTTTCAGCGTGGGTTTGAATTCTCCGTAAGTGAAGAGTTCTATATACTTCGGATCCTTTCGTAGGGCAGTAAGCTGTTTGTAATAATTAAAAACGGACAACGGATCCTCGCGCTCCGCTGCAAGATTAACTCTCTCAAAATTCGGATTAACACGAAGCCAGGGCGTTCCCTTTGTAAAGCCGGCATTCTTGCTGCCATCCCACTGGAAAGGCGTTCTTGCGTTGTCGCGGCTGTATTTTTCGATCAGCTTTATCGCTTCATCAGGCGTAAGATCCGCCTCCAGAGCAACTTTATAGTTATCCCTGGCGGAGATATCGTCCACTTCGTCAATAGACGTCACGTGGATATTTTCCATCCCGATCTCCTGTCCCTGATATATCCAGGGCAGCCCCCGAAGGAAGAAATATGCCGTAGCGAGCATCTTCTTTGCGGTATCGGAAGGATTATCCCCCGGAATGTACCGGTTTACGCCCCGGGGCTCGTCATGGTTTTCGATAATGTTTGATATGAAACCGATGTCCGAAACCTTCTCCTGGGTCTCAAACACCAACCTTTTATAGTCCTCCGGAGTAATATCGGAGTTTGAGTACCACCCAAGCTGACTCTGACCGAATATCGTCTCCGCAAAGTCATACATGGAGGAAAAATACCCGTTCTCTCCGATGAAATCCGGTATCTCGTCCGGATCCTCGTTAAAGACCTCGCCAACGGTAAATGCGTTATGGGGCTTAAAGCAACGGTCGCGGAGTTCGGATAAAAAGTCTCCGATGCCGTCCGCTTCGTGCAGCATCTTTCCGATCTCTGCCATGTTATCGTTACGATCCGTCTCGTAATCCCGGAAAGGAAGAGCCTTCTTTATGTTTATGATGGCATCAAGGCGGAATCCGTCCAATCCCTTATCGAGCCACCAATTTACCATGTCATATATCTCTTCACGAAGAATTGGGTTTTCCCAGTTAAGATCCGGCTGTTTTTTGTGGAAAACATGTAAATAGACCTTATTAGGATGTCCCGGAAGGGGTTCCCAGACAGATCCTCCGAAGTACGATCTCCAGTTCGTGGGCACCTTACCATCCTTTAAATCTTCAATATAAAAGTACTTTCCGTATCTGCCCTCCGGATCCTCGCAGGCCTTTTTAAACCATTCATGCTCATCCGAACAGTGGTTTACGACAAGGTCCATAAGTATATGCATATCCCGTTTATGGGCCTCCGAAAGAAGCGTCTCCATATCTTTCATCGTCCCGAAACGCGGGTCTATGCTCCGATAATCGGAGATGTCATAACCCTGATCCGCCAGGGGAGACGCATATATCGGCGATAGCCAGACGATATCAACGCCAAGCTCCTTCAGATAATCCAGCTTGTCAATGATACCGGGAAGATCACCGATCCCGTCATCATTCGTATCGTTAAAACTCTTGGGATAGATCTGGTAGCAGACCGCTCCGTGCCACCATTTTTTAAGATTTATCTTCATATGTTACCCCCTCTCCTCGGCTCGCACCGATCATATAATGATAATTCATTTCATATTCGGAATATCTTTCAGTATCCCAAGGCACTCCCGCACCATATTACTCGGAAGATAGAGCGGCGCGGACTTGGCTGCGATGCCGTAAATCTTTGCGTTTGTCATCTTTTTTGCAATATGCACACCCCTGAATACATGGAAATTATTTGTTATTATGCCAAGCGTTATGTTATCGGGATCGTCTCCGTTTTCCCTTATCAGTTCAAGGGAATACCGCAGATTGTCATCTGTATCCTTTGCCTCGTTTTCCGGGATTATCCGATCGGCGTCTATACCTCGGGAAACAAGGTATTCCTTACCGCCGTCACCCTCGTTCTTCCTTTCGCTCCAGCCCTTTCCGCCGCTTATTATACAGATCGTATTGGGATTATCGATAAGGTAATCGTACGCCGCGTCAAGCCGGTATTTAAACACCGCGCTCGGACCGTTTTTGTTCATCTGGGCGCCCAGGACGATAACATAATCGAGATCCTTCTCTCCCCTGTCCGAAAAGTGGCTTAACATCAGGCACTGAAGAACGATAAATATTACAATTCCTATAGCAATCAAAACATACATAATATACCTTATCACCCGCGGGATCTTTTTATATCTTTCCTTAAGGCTTAAAAAGAACAGGAACGCAAAGAAAGCAGTGCCGAAAATCCATATCACAAAGGAAAATGTCCCGCTGCCCACAATAAACACAACAACCGTATATATCGCGCATAAAACCGCAAGTATCGCGGATATAAGCGTGATAATGTTTACCATATTATCTTTTCCTGCCGACCTTTTCATGAATAGAATTGTATCAGTAATACCGCTTATGTCAACCTGTTTGCTAAAATCCCGCAATTAATGTATAATACAGCGAAATGAGTTCGGAGAGGGGTATCTGTTTATGTTCCGAAAGTTCAAGGATTTTTTGTTTCCCAAAGTTGATAAAGAAGTTCAGGCAACTGTGGATAAAAAGAGCCTGGGCAATATATGGCGTATATGCATAATGATCTTTGCCTTCGAAGCGATCGCGCTAATTCTTTTCCTGCTAACCAGAAAAGAGTTTGATCAAGATGCGAAGGTCAGCATAGCCAGCGCCTCTTTTTGCCTTGCAGCCTGCCTTATTGGAGCATCGTGCGCGGGCTATCTTGGAAAAGTAAAGGATCTTCCACATTTTACCGTGGAGGTCTTTAACGGAATCTATTATCTATTTCTGTCATTTTGGGGCGTACAGATAGCGTACCGTAATTATACGAGAAATGAACAGATCCTTACATTTTTTGCGGTCCAGATAATGATGGTATGTTTCGTTCCCCTGAAACCGGTCCACGGTATCTTTTTTTCAGCCGCAGTTTATATAAGCATGTATATTTCAATGTGTTCGATAGACGGCGGAGCAGGCCTCAACATCTTCAATTACGCACTTCTTATGATAGTTACGTTCATCGGAATGGTTGTCCGTTACTACTCGGAGATCAGTTCCGCTCAAAAGTCCGTGGATCTGAAAAAGACCGTTGATATGCTTGAATATAATAACAGACACGACGGGCTTACCGGCTTAAGAAACAGAAAAGCGCTGGAAGAGGATGTTGAAAAGATAATAAAGAGCCATGTAACGGCCTATATGATAGACATCAATTACTTCAAGGAAATAAACGATACATACGGTCATGCAGTCGGCGATGCCGTTCTTCAGGAAACGTCAAGATGGCTAAAATCCGTTTTCAGCGAGGACAGATGCTATCGTTACGGCGGGGATGAGTTCCTTATTCTGAGTGCGGACGGCGAATCCTATAAGGAAGATACCTGTACATTTTTCGTTCCCGAGGTTCCTGACGATAAGATCCTTCTTAGCGTGGGACATGCGGACGGAGATCCAAAGAATCATGAAGAACTCTTTAAGCTTATCTCCGAAGCAGACGGAAAACTGTATGAAATAAAGAAGAGGACACACTCGCCCGAGTACGGCGGTCACGGAGAAAGAAAGTGAAAGACGCTAAAAACACCCTCTGGACACGCGACTTTACGATAATAACCGTGGGCTCCGTTGTTTCAATGCTGGGAAGCTCGCTTTCTTCCTTTGCCATGAACCTTATGGTTCTTGATTATACGGGTTCAAAGCTTTTATATGCCATATATATCGCAATGTATACGGTTCCGCAGGTTATAGTTCCGATCTTTTCCGGAGCCCTTTTGGATCGGTTTTCCCGGAAGAAGACGATCTATACGCTGGACTTTATATCCGCGGGAATGTATCTTGCTGTGGCGATCGTTGTATACAAAGGATACTTCTCATTTGTCCTCTTTGCCGTATTCGTATTCCTTCTCGGGTGCATAAGCAGTATGTATAACGTGGCTTACGAAAGCCTGTATCCCCTGCTTATCTCCGAAGGAAACTATCAGAAGGCATATTCCATCGCAAGCATGCTTGAAACCCTTACAAACGTTATGATTCCCATTTCTGCGGTGGTTTACAGATATGTGGGCATCGTTCCTCTTTTTCTTATCGACACCCTTTCGTTCTTTATAGCTGCTGTGATGGAAACCCGAATAAAGACCGACGAAGAATATATCGAAACGCAGAAGGAAACCAAAGCCGAAGGTGTTTCAAAAACCGGACAGATGCTCCTTGATCTTAAGGAGGGCTTTAAGTACCTGAAAGAAGAAAAGGGTCTTATGCGTATATCCGTATATTTCTTCTTTTCCTGTATAGTCGGCGGGGTAAGTTCCGTAATAATGCTTCCGTACTTCCGTGAAAACTTTGATAACGGCGAATTTGTTTATATGATGGTGGGCGGAATGCTGGTTCTCGGACGTGCCATCGGCGGCGGGATCCACTATAAAACCGTGCTTCCAAAGGAGTATCGGTATAAGATCGCTTTTGCGGTATACATAATGATAGGTTTTATTGAAGGGTTCTATATGTATCTTCCCGTAGCGGTGATGATGGCGCTTATGTTTGTTGACGGGATCAGCGGCGTTACAAGCTATACGATACGGCTCTCCGCCACGCGGAGCTATGTTCCGGATGAAAAGAAAGGTCGTTTTAACGGCGCGTTCTTTATGCTTATGACGGTGGGAAGCCTTGTGGGCGAATTCCTGGCCGGGGTAATGTCTCTTGTTCTTCCGGACAGAGCGATCATGACCATCGTGTGCATGGTCGGTGTTGCCTCTGCCGTTGTTCTTATCGGCGGAGGAAAGAAGTACGTGGCGCCGATCTATAACAGGGTACAATAAAGAGGATTGCTTATATCCTAAAAATATGGCATTATTATTTCTACGGAAAACGTTTAATTGCTCCGTAAAAGCGGAGCCGATTTAAAAAGGAGGGGAAGAAAATGGCTGAAAACAAGTACAAAGGCACACAGACCGAAAAGAACCTGCAGGAAGCTTTCGCAGGGGAATCCATGGCAAGGAACAAGTATACATACTTTGCTTCCGTTGCAAAGAAGTCCGGCTATGAGCAGATCGCGGCAATGTTCTTAAAGACCGCGGATAACGAAAAAGAGCATGCAAAGCTCTGGTTTAAGGCTCTCGGCGGTGTCGGAACCGTGGAAGAGAACTTAAAGGCTGCTGCCGACGGCGAAAACTTCGAATGGACGGATATGTATGAAGGCTTTGCAAAAACAGCGGACGAAGAGGGCTTCCATGAACTGGCAGAGCAGTTCCGCGGCGTTGCGGCAATAGAAAAAATGCATGAGGAGCGCTACAGAAAGCTTTTAAAAAACATCGAGGAAAAGCAGGTTTTCGAAAAGAGCGGTGTTACCGTTTGGGAATGCAGAAACTGCGGACACGTTGTTCTTTCTACAAAGGCACCGGACGAATGCCCGGTATGCCATCATCCCCAGAGCTTCTTTGAGGTTCATGAAGAAAACTATTAAAACACTTGATTATTCGTGCGGTATGCGGTAAAATGCTCTTTGCTGTGCATACCGCACAGATTCGGAGACGTAGCGAAGTGGTCATAACGCGGCGCACTCGAAATGCGTTTGTCGGTTTATCCCGGCACAAGGGTTCGAATCCCTTCGTCTCCGTTCTAAAGTTTCATGAAGCAATAATCTCTAAGAATCTTTCCTTGGGCTCGGGCTCCGAAAAATAAAAGCCCTGAAGGAAATCCACACCAAGATCACGAAGTATTTCAATCTGCGCGGCTGTCTCGACGCCCTCCACAAGAACCTGACAACCGAGATCGCGGATCATGTTGACGCTGCTTTTCAGTATCGTCATTCCGCGCGGGTTTTTCTCTGCGCCCCAGAGGAGGCTCTTGTCTATCTTAATGACATCGAAATTCATGGCAAAAATGCCCTCCATATTGGAGTATCCCGTCCCGAAATCATCCATGGACAGGGAAAATCCCGCATCCTTTAGTTTTCGCGTAACAACGGCGAGGCGGTCGTAGTTTTCCGCCCCGACGGACTCCGTGATCTCAAAATTGATCAGAGAATGTGAAACACCGTAACTGTCCACAATTCCTACGATATGTTCAAAGAATCCCGGACGCATACACTGAATCACGGACAGATTAACATTTATACATTCCATCTTACGGGCTTTGGGAACGCCGCTTGCCAGGAAGGCGCAGACCTCCCTCAACACATAATCATCTATTCCTTCGATAAGACCCAGTTGCTCCGCAACGGGTATAAACTCTTCGGGGGAAATGTATCCCACGCTGTCATCCATCATACGAACCAACGCTTCCGCACCATGAAGTCTGTATCCGTCAAGATAGTATGTGGGCTGATAATATACCTCAAAGTTTTTCTCATAAACACTTCTTCGTACCGCACGTTCCACATCGGCACAATGCATGATCCAATCTATACCCGTCTTATCCGTGTTTGCTTCCGGCTGTATTACGGTATCGGCTACATAGAACGCATCTTCAACGGACTGGATATCTTTCGGCACCATGGTGTTTATCACCACGGCATCCAAAACATAAGCGGTTTCACCAAGCGCCCATATTCCGTTAAATCGTTCCGATATCTTATCGGAAAGTTCTTTTACCTGTTCCTCGTTGTAATTACTGCAGAACAGAACAAATGTTGTGGAATTCGGATGATATATCTGATAGCGCAAAACCACGGTTTTAAGGTATTCGGCACAGGCAGAGGAAACATCAACATTCGCGGAATGCGTCATCCGCTCGATCATATGAGAGTTTATTACTTTCACGAAGATCAGCGGCACGGTTTCATGCTTTGTTAGAATATTATGTAAATCCATCTGCATCGCACGGCGATTATACACGTTTATATCCGCATCCAGCCTGTCGTCCTCGCTCTCCACCGCCA
>JAFOND010000245.1 GCA_017418645.1 Lachnospiraceae bacterium
CTTTCCGCTTACCGGAATCAGTAGGGAGGACATATATATCCAGAGCAAGTGTGGATTATGCTTTGACCGTAACGAATTTGACTGGACAAAAGAGAATATTCTGTCCAGTGTGGATGACAGTCTTCGCCGCCTGAACATCGAATATCTTGATACATTGCTTTTGCACAGACCGGATGTTCTCTTTGATCCCGAAGAAGTGGCGGAAGCATTTGATAAACTGGAGAAAGCAGGCAAGGTTCATTTCTTCGGAGTGAGCAACCTGGTTCCCATGCAGATTGAACTTTTGAAAAAATATGTAAAGCAGCCGCTCATCATCAATCAGGTTCAGTTATCCCTTGAGCAGTCACAGCTTATCGATCAGGCATTATACATGAATAACAAGACAACGGATTTCTCCGTGAACCGGGACGGGAACTGTCTTGATTATTGCAGGCTTAACGATATTACAATCCAGGCATGGTCGCCTTTACAGTTTGGCATGTTCGGGGGAACATTCATTGATAATCCGGAATTTCCGGAACTAAATAAGGTTCTAGCTGAACTTGCTGAACGTGAAAAGGTATCGAAAACTGCTATCGCGATAGCATGGATCTTAAGGCATCCCGCAAAGATGCAGGCAATCATCGGCACCATGAACCCTGTACATATCGAGGATACATGCGCGGCTTCCGATGTGAATCTTTCGCACCATGACTGGTATGCGTTGTATCTGGCGGCAGGAAAGTATCTGCCCTGATCATTAAAGGGGTTAATAATTTAATAAGCTTCGGAGAATCTTAACTGAATGCGTAAATACAAAAAAACAGGTGGCGTGCCACCTGTTTTTCTTACTGCGTTACTACCCAAATTACAGGGTGTTAGGGATACGCCCTTGATGCAAATCCGCCTGGCGGTTTGGTCTGTCGAGAGAATATGAGGTTGTGTAATCGGCTCCAAACTGATTCAAAGCATGCATTGAACGAAGGGGGCCCTTCGGCAATGATTTTGAGGAAAAAGGGTGGAAATCATTGCTAAGTAGGCTTGATTCGAAGGGATATTTGGCCCTTCGGCAATGATTTTGAGGAAAAAGGGTGAAAATCATTGCTAAGTAAGCTTGATTCGAAGGGATATTTGGCCCTTCGGCAATGATTTTGAGGAAAAAGGGTGGAAATCATTGCTAAGTAAGCATGATTCAAAGGGATTATTGGCCCTTCGGCAATGATTTTTAAGGAAAAGGGTGGAAATCATTGCTAAGTAACCTTGAATTGAAGGAAATATATGCTAAAAAGCAATGATTTTATGAAAAAATAGAAAAAAACATTGCTAAGCATGCAAGAATCGAAGGAAAAACAGGCAAAAAAGCAATGTATTTGAGAAAAAACAGCGAAAATCATTGCTTTTTAACCCACCGAGTGCGTATTTTGATCTAAAAAGTGTGAAGTAAAGTGTGAAGTAGGCTCTCAGAACAAAAAAACGCCCCGAAGCAAAAAAACCTCGGGAACCCTTGAAAATTCTAGCTTTTCTTATCGAGCTGGCAACCGGATTCGAACCGGTGACCTCCTCACTACCAATGAGGTGCGCTACCTCCTGTGCCATGCCAGCTTAGGTTCTTTTGAACCGCCTGAATAATATACTATAAGGCATTACTGCTGTCAAGCAAAAACGGTCTTCAAAAATGTCTGATTATTTCATTGACATTTTTCGAAGACCGTGATAATCTAATCATGTGCTTATACAAATAAACAAATGTTGGGTAGATAAATGACAGACAGAGAACGCGAAATTTATGAATTGATTGCCGAGAATCCAATGATCTCGCAGGAGGAACTGGCAAAGAAGACAGGGATAAGCAGGTCTTCGGTTGCGGTTCACATTTCAAACCTGATGAGAAAAGGATTCATTATAGGTAAGGGATATGTTATGCAGCAGCCGGGACATATAACTGTATTCGGCGCGGCGAATATCGATATCGGCGGAAAACCCTTTAATTCACTTGTACAAAAGGATTCAAATCCGGGACAGGTCAGGACATCTCTCGGAGGAGTTGGCCGTAACATCGCGTATAACCTGAGCCTCCTTGGAAACAGCGTGAAGTTCATAAGCGCTTTCGGGGACGATTCATATGCAAAACTGATACAGGACAGCTGCAGGCAGATGGGAATCGATACCCATGATTCCATAGTATCCAAAGAGGATGCAACATCCACATATCTCTTTATTACCGGGGATGACGGGGATATGGAACTGGCCATAAACGATATGGAAATATACCGTCATATGACGCCGGAATTTATCAAAGGAAAACTTGATGTTTTAAACCACAGTAAGCTTGTTATCGTGGATGCAAACCTTCCGGAAGAGACCATAGAAGCAATATGTACACAGAGCAAAGCTCCCGTTATTGCGGAAACGGTATCCAGAGCGAAGGCGGTACGTTTTAAGAAGGTTCTTTCATATATCGATACGATAACGCCGAACCATATCGAAGCGGAGATCCTTACCGGCTTATCCATCGATCCCGATTCCGAGGACAGTTTGAAAAAAGCGGCAGATGTTTTCCTTAGCGAAGGAGTAAAACATATCATAATCACTCTCGGAAGCAACGGCGCATATTTCTCAGACGGAAAGATATATAAAAAGGTTTTACCGCTTCCCTCAAAGATGATAAACGGAAACGGAGCGGGAGATGCTCTTCTTTCCGGAGTGGCAACGGGATTTGCGAAAGGAATGTCATTTGAAAATGCCGTAAAACTTGGAATGGCATCCGCAAGCATAACATTGGAAACAGCACAGACGAACAATCCGGATCTGTGTTTTGAAGCAGCAAAAAAACGAGCAAAAATAAAAGGAGTGTAAGAAAATGGGATTTGAAAAGTATCTTGATGTAGCACCGGAAGTAGCAGAAGCAGTAAATAACGGAAGCCTGTTGTGGCACTTGAATCCACGATAATCTCTCACGGAATGCCGTATCCGCAGAATGTTGAGACGGCCCTTAACGTTGAAAAAGTTATCCGTGACAACGGCGCGGTTCCGGCAACAATCGCCATAATCGGCGGACGTTTAAAGGCAGGTCTTTCAAAGGATGAGATCGAATACCTCGGAAAGACGGGCCAGGCGGTTACAAAGGTTTCCCGTCGTGATCTTCCCATTATCGTTGCAAAGGAAATGGACGGTGCAACGACTGTTGCTACAACAATGATAATCGCAGCAATGGCAGGGATCAGAATCTTTGCAACAGGCGGTATCGGCGGTGTTCACAGAGGAGCGCAGAAGACATTCGATATTTCCGCAGACCTTGACGAACTTTCACAGACACCTGTAACGGTTATCTGTGCAGGTGCAAAGGCAATCCTTGACCTTCCGCTTACCCTTGAATATTTAGAGACAAAGGGTGTTCCGGTTCTTGGATACAAGACAAAGGAACTTGGCGCATTCTATTCAACACACAGCGGTCTTTCCGTTGACTATCAGATCGATTCCCCGAAGGAACTTGCAAAGGCGATCTTTGTTAAGAAGGAACTCGATATGAAGGGCGGAATCCTTGTTTCAAATCCGATTCCGGAAGAGTATTCAATGGATGAAACCGTAATTAACAAGGCCATCGATCAGGCAGTAAGAGAAGCGGAAGAGCAGGGAATCCACGGTAAAGAATCCACACCGTTCCTTCTTGCAAGAATTAAGGATCTTACGGGCGGAGACAGCCTTGACAGCAACATCCAGCTTGTATATAACAACGCTAAGCTTGCGGCTCAGACAGCTGTTGAACTTTCAAACCTGGGCTAAAATATCACCGCGCATAAAGCAGAGGGCGGCAAACAGACCGTAGGCCGTATCAAAGCTTTTATGAACGAGGAAGATGTTCTTCCATTCGTGTGAAATATAGATACTCTTTAAGAACGGTACGTCGGCATTGTCGACTGCCGTTCTTTCGTATACGGAATCTTTCTTTTCTTCTCTGATATCGGCGCAGAGATTATTGAAATCGGATGTCAGAGTACGCTTTTTCGAGAGTTCTTTTCCATTTCCGGTCTTTAAGAAATCGTATTGGATCTTCATTTTTCCGACAGGCGTTTTATCCTTTTTTAATGTAAAGGAAAAACTTTCAGATTTTGAAAACATATGCTTTAATCCGTCGAAGGAAGAGCAGGGCTTTACGGAATAGACCTCGTTTCCGTTGCCGTCCGTCAAGAATATTTCTCCGCTGTCCGCAAAGTAAAAATCATAAAGAAGTTCACCGTTAAGTTCATGAATATGATAATAGCCGTTTATGTAGTTTTTTAAGAGCTCCTGACGCTTGGATTGAAGAGCATAATCCCTTTCACTGTAAAACACATTATAGTCCGGATATTTTGCTTCTATATCCTTTATTTCGTCCTGAAACGGCTGCTCAAATTTTGCGCGGATCTCTTCCGTATCAACTTCTTTTTCCTTTAACGGTACCCCGAGAATTGTTTTCATGATTACTCCTTTTTTATGATTCCTTATAAGGCTTTTTTCCTGTGACGATCGCAGCGGCGCAGACTAAGAAAGTGAATGTTCCGCCGATGATAAGTGAGATCTCATAGGGGAGATTCAGCCCGAATTTTGCGCCGGAAATATATGCGCATGTTATGAACGAATAAAACGCAAGAGGAAGAAGAGGCATCCAAAGATATCTCTTTTTTTCGTGCCGCATAAGATATATAAGGATGGATGATAACGCAAAGATGGAAAGGGTCTGGTTTGACCATCCGAAATATCTCCATATGATGTTAAAGCCGTTGGGATTGCTTTTTGCAAAGATCAGTGTAAGATAGCACAGAAAAAAAACCGGAAGGGCAAGAAGGATACGTTTTATCCCCTTGTCCTGCTTTATATGAAAGGTTTCGGAAAGGATAAGTCTGAGGGATCGAAGCGCCGTGTCTCCGGAAGTTATGGGAAGAATGATAACGCCGACTATCGCGATCATTCCTCCGATGGAACCCAGCATATCCTTGCAGACGATTCCCACAACGGAGGTTGCCGAAACCTGTTGAAGAGTACCGCCGATATTTGCAAAATATGCCCAGCCGGAATCTGTCATCTGCAGTGTTATCCCCGCATTTTCCGCGCCAAGACCGATCATTGCCATAGCTCCCGCAGCCCATACCATTGCGATGAAACCTTCCGTAAGCATCATATTGTAAAATGTAAATCTTCCTTCTTTTTCATGCTGCATTGTTCTTGTTACAAGGGTGATCTGTGTGGAGTGGAAGCCGGACAGGATACCGCATGCAACCGTAACAAAGAAGGTGGGGATAAAATGTTCGCTCTTGAAATACGACATAAAATCGAATCCGTTCAGAGTCCAGGGTTCCCATACGTTTACAAGGCTGTATCCTTTGATAAAAAGCATGGCAAAAACGCCGACTGCGGAGAGCAAAAGTACCGCGCCGAATATGGGATATATCTTTCCGATTATCTTATCGATGGGAAAGAGGGTAGCAACAAGATAATATACAAAGATCACAGAATATATTATCCAGGTGGAAGGCTCGGATGCGGTTCCGCTGAAACCGAAAACCTGGGTTGAAGCAATATCTCCGGGAGTATAAATAAATACCACACCCACCATAAAAAGAACAAGGCAGACAAAGACGGTGTACAGTTTATGGATGAAAGCGCCGGTGTTCTTCTTTATCATTTCCGGCATCTGGATCCCGCCTTCCCGAACGGAAATCATTCCGGAAAAATAGTCGTGCATGGCACCGCCCAGAACACATCCGATGGGGATCGTTATGAAGGCAATGGGACCGAAAAGAATGCCCTGTATCGGGCCTAAGATCGGACCGGTTCCCGCAATGTTCAAAAGATTTATAAGGGAATTCTTCCACTTTGACATGGGGACAAAATCCACACCGTCCTGCTTTGTATATGCGGGAGTCTGTCTGTCGTCGGGTGAAAAAACCTTCTGGCAGAACGCGCCGTACGCCGCTCCGCCTATAATGAGAATTAAGAGACCGATTATAAAAGTTTGCATTTTTTCCTCTTTTCATAGTACCTTCGGTATAAATATTGGAGACAATTATACTATAGTTAATAAGAGAATGCACGTTAAAGGGTTTATTGACTAAACTAACGATCGATGATAGTATTTTTGTTTGGTTGTAAGAATACTATCGGAGGGGAGATCTATGGAACATATTCTTGAAAATGAGAAGCTGAAAGTCACCGTTTCGGATCACGGCGCAGAGATAAGATCCGTGATAAGAAAGAGCGACGGAACTGAACTAATGTGGCAGGCTGATCCCGCATATTGGGGACGTACATCTCCGGTTCTTTTTCCGCTGGTGGGAAACTACTTTGAAAAGAAATCCGTATATGACGGAAAGACATATGAAATGGGACAGCATGGTTTTGCAAGGGATATGGATTTTACGTTGATAAAGGAAACCAAAGATGGACTTGTCTTTGAGTTAAAAGACAATGAGGCATCGCATGAAAAGTATCCTTTTGATTTTGAACTTGTTATCGGATACGTTCTCACCGATCTTACCATAAAGGTGTCATGGACTGTCAGAAACACAAACGATTCCAAAATGTATTTTTCCATCGGAGCACATCCCGCGTTCAACTGTGATCTTAATTCATACAGTCTGTACTTTGAAAAGGCGGGAAAACCGGTGAGTGAACTTCTCGCAAACGTTATAGCAAACGACGGCAGCGGATGCCTTTCGGAGGAAACGGACAGACATAAACTTAACAACGGAGTCCTTAAACTTTCGGATGAACTGTTTTTTAAAGATGCACTCATTATGGAAGGCGAGCAGTCCGACCGTGTAACGTTAAGAGATGACAACGGAAATGATATCGTAACGGTAACTTGCCCCACAAAACTTTTCGGCGTTTGGTCACCGGTAAAAAAGCAGGCGCCCTTTGTATGCATCGAACCCTGGTACGGGCGATGTGACAGAGTGGGTTTTAATCAAAAACTCGA
>JAFOND010000002.1 GCA_017418645.1 Lachnospiraceae bacterium
AAATGCAGCTACGGCTGAGGAACTTTCCGCAACAAGTGATGTTGTAACAAGAAACGTTGAAGAACTTCGTGATACCCAGGGATTGGTTAACGTTGCCGCAAACGATCTTGAAAGGATCATCCAGCAGTTCAAACTTGCGGGAGATATAGAGAATATCGCTGCTTCGGTTGTGGAAGAAGAACCGGAAGAGATTCCGGCAGAGCAGACGGTTGCCTGACATATTGGTGTAAAAAATGACTTTAATAGAAATATTCTTAATAGGTGTGGGACTCTCAATGGATGCCTTCGCGGTGTCCGTGGGAAAAGGTCTTACGATGCAGAAGATTGACAAAAAATACCTGGTAACGATCGCGTTATACTTCGGAGGGTTCCAGGCCATGATGCCGCTTTTTGGGTGGCTTTTGGGAGGAACCTTTGCATCGAAGATAGAAAAGGTGGATCACTGGATCGCGTTTGTACTTCTTGCGTTCATCGGAATCAAGATGATAGCGGACGCGATCAAGGAGAATCGGGAAGAACGTGAGTTAATGGTCCGGACAGATGACGAATCAGTCCATACAGCGGGTGACGGCATGTCTGATTCCGCAGCGAGGACTAACGGGCCGCAGCAAGGAACAGACTGCCGGCAGGACCCGCGTCCGGATAGCCGGTTTCGTCCGGTATACATAAACCACGGCGAGCTCTTTCTTATGGCCGTGGCAACATCCATCGATGCGCTGGCGGTCGGCGTTACCTTCTCATTTTTGCAGGTAAACATTTTGGTTTCGATCATGATGATCGGCGTCACAACATTTACGCTTTCCGCAATCGGGGTCGTTATCGGAAACCGGTTCGGAATGAAATATAAACTTCCCGCGGCGGTTATCGGAGGACTTATCCTTGTAATCCTGGGATCAAGGATCCTGATAACACATCTTATGGGAGGCTGACATCGCATCGGATCGACCGGATCCGTGGATGCAGAGTAATAAACAAATAAAAGGAGTACTTATAAAATGGAACTCATAAAACCGATAGTCGCACTTCTTGTGGGCTTTGTACTTTTGATCAAGGGAGCGGACTTCTTTGTTGACGGAAGTTCTTCAGTTGCAAAGAAACTTCATGTTCCGTCTCTTATAATCGGTCTTACGATCGTTGCGATGGGAACCTCGCTTCCGGAACTTGCCGTATCCATTACGGCATCAATAAACAACAGTAACGCCCTTGCGGTATCTAACGTCATCGGATCGAACCTTTTTAACTTAATGGTAGTGCTTGGCGTATCCGCCTGCCTTAATCCGCTGGTAGTCGGAAAGCAGGTCGTAAAAAAGGATTATCCGTTTTCCGTTGCCTGCGCGATACTCCTTCTCGTCCTTGGCTGGATAGGAATGGAATTGGGACGGATCGATGGCGCGATCTTCCTTGTGATATTCGTGGGCTTCCTTGTATATCAGGTTATGTCGGCATTAAAAGAAAGAAAGAAAGCGCTCGCAGGTGGCGATGAATCCGATTCCGCAGCTTCGGATGACGGGGAAGAGATCAAGGATATTTCCCTTCCACTTTCAATCGTATTTATCATCGGCGGCGCGGCAGCAGTAAAATTCGGCGGAGACGGAGTTGTATACGGAGCAAAGACAATTGCTGCATTTTTCGGCCTGTCGGAAAACCTTATCGGCCTTACGATCGTGGCTCTCGGAACCTCGCTTCCGGAACTTGTAACATCGGTTGTTGCGGCAAAGAAGAACGAGCTTGATATGGCTGTCGGAAACGTTGTCGGATCCAATATATTTAATATACTT
>JAFOND010000029.1 GCA_017418645.1 Lachnospiraceae bacterium
CTGTATCCTACGTAAATCCCTTCGTTATATCTTGTCTCGTTCCAGTCTCCGAAGGTTCCTTCCCTGCTGTAACTTTCCCATGCCGCCCATGTCGTGGTGAGTTTTCCGGAGGGAGTCTGTTTTCCTGTAAGTATATCGGAAAGCACTCTGCCGCAATCCGTACAAAGTTGTGAAAGAAGAAGTATGTTTTCCACATCCTTAACAGGCGAAAGATCAACAACGCCGCCGACGTTTAAAACAAGCATGAATCGTCTGTATTTTTTTCTTAGAAGCGTAATGTCACGGACCTCCGAGCCCGCAAGTTTAACGTCTCCGAAAGAAGGTCTCCTGTCACTTCCTTCTCCGGAATTTCTTGAAAGAACATATATCGCCACATCGCCTTCACCGTCAAATTCTATATTATGTTCGGGCTCCGTCATCTCCCGTCCCATGGTAAAAAGGAAAACGTTCTCGTGGTTCTGTCTCGCCTCTTTTTTTAACGCTTCATAATAAGGCTTCTTTGCAGCCTCGCGCACTCTGTCATATTCGTCCAGCCACTTTTTTGATGTTATTGTAAAACCCTCTCTTTCAAGGCCTTCCTCTATGGTATAGGATATTTTGGTGTTGACTTCCCCGGAGCCTGTTCCACCCATTATCGTGTGTCTTAAACCGGCTCCGTATGCAGCAATTTTGCAGGGACCATCGATGGGAAAATCCCCGTTTGATTTCAGAAGAACCGTACATTCCGCTGCATTTTCAATGACTGTCTTTTGATATTCGTTTTCGTATGATAACATTTCATTTCTCCTTATCCGTTTTTAACGGCCAGTCTGTTTATCTGTGTTGCCATATAACCTGCTCCGTATCCGTTATCAATATTAACAACCGCTATACCGTTTGCACAGGAATTTATCATTGTAAGAAGGGCCGAAAGTCCTCCGAAGCTTGCTCCGTATCCGACGGAAGTCGGCACGGCTATAACCGGGTTTTCCACCATTCCTCCGAGAACGCTGGCAAGAGCGCCTTCCATTCCCGCAACGGCCACAACGCAGTTTGCTTTTTTTATACGCTCCTCGTTCGCCATAATGCGATGCATTCCGCTTACGCCGATGTCAAAAATCCTGTCTACGTTTGCGCCGAAGTATTCCGCTGTCTGCGCAGCCTCTTCCGCTACGGGGATGTCCGCGGTACCCGCGCAGCACACCGCAATAAGTCCCTTCCGTTCCGGTTCCTTACGGCTCACTTTAAGGATATTCGATACGGGATCGTACTCCGCATCCGGAATTTTATCTTTTATTAAATTGTATTGGTGTTCGTCCGCCCTTGTCCCGAATACGCTTCCGTTTTCACTCAGAAGTTCCTCATATATTGAAACGATATATTCATCGGGTTTTCCCTGACAAAATACCACCTCCGGAAAGCCGGTACGTTTCTCCCTGGATGTATCAAGTTTGGCGAAACCCAGATCTTTATAATCCATATTACTCAAACATCTCCGCAGCCTGCTTCAAATGATCCGTGATGGGCAAATGCTGGGGGCAGGCTCCCTCACACTGCTTACAGTTAACACAATCCGATGCTTTCCCTGCACCGTCCGAAATTGCCTTTTTGTATGCTTCTTTTGCCTCCGCATCCTGTCCGTTTCCCAGCTGTTTGTTCATCGCAGTAAAGATATCCGGAATCGCAATATTCTTCGGGCAGCCTTCCACGCAATATTTGCACGCCGTACACGGAATGGTTTTTGATTTTCCCATAAGACGCTGCGCTTCCTGAATGATCTTCTGTTCCTCATCGTTAAGGGGCTTAAAGTCCCGCATGTATGAAAGATTGTCTTCCATCTGTTCTATGTTCGACATGCCGGAAAGAACGGTAATAACACCGTCAAGGGATGCCGCAAATCTTATTGCCCATGAAGCGGGGGATGCGTCCGGTGCGTAATCTTTGAAAAGCTTTAAAACATCCCGTGGCGGTTTTGCAAGTCCTCCACCCTTTACGGGTTCCATAATGGTTATGGACTTTCCGTGTTTTCTTGCAACCTCATAGTTTTCTCTTGAAGTAACCTTCCGGTTTTCCCAATCGGCATAATTAATCTGCAACTGAACAAATTCAACCTCGGGATGATCCGTAAGGATCTTATCGAGAAGATCCGGTCCCGCATGGAACGAAAATCCAACGTGTTTAATAAGCCCTTTTTCTTTCTGTTCGTTAACGAAATCCCAAAGATGAAATTTTTCGTATTTTCTGTAATTATTCTCCATTAATGCATGAAGAAGATAGAAATCAAAATACTGCGCTCCCGTTCTTTCAAGGCTGGTTTCAAACTGGTTTTTTGCAACTTTTGCCGTAGGCGCGATGGTAACATTAAGCTTTGTAGCAAGAGTAAATCTATCCCTGTCATATCTCTCCACAAGAGCTTTCTTTGTGGCGTCCTCGGATCCCGGATAAACAAAAGCGGTATCAAAATACGTAAAGCCCGCATCCATAAAAAGATCCACCATCTTCTTTGTCTGTTCTATATCCGTCGAAAGGCCGATATGCGGCAGGCGCATAAGACCGAAGCCCAGTTTCTTTACATCTTTTCCGAAATATTCCGACATGCTCACTCCTCCTTTCGCAATCCCTACCTCTGAAAAATCTCACGCTCGCGAAAGGACGCTCGCTTAGAGAATTGTCAGACGGCCGGGCGGTTATCACTCTATAAGAATCGCCCGTAAAATCCCCGGAACTTCGTGGTCGCGCTTTCCCGCGCCAAGCCCGACTTTTACCGGTACAAATCCTTCCGGAAGCTCCCTTTCCGTCACCGTTGCCGCAGCAAAGGCCGCTCCGGTGGGTGTTATGTATTCTCCCATCCTGTCACGGATTTCAAGTTTCAGTCCGTTATCGGTTATTATGTTCATTACGGCCGGTACGGGTATCTGCAAAACGCCGTGGCGTGTCCGGACCGTCCCCTGCCCGTCGCACAGTTTTGTTACGATAACACCATCCACATTTAAGTTATCAAGACATACCGCGGCGGATACGATATCCACGATGGAATCGATGGCGCCCACTTCATGAAAATGAACTTCTTCCGGTGTTGTACCGTGAGCCTTTGCTTCCGCTTTCGCAAGTATATCAAATGTATTTTTTGCAATACTTCTTGCATTGTCTGTCATATCGAGCGAATCAATGATGGAAAGAACCTCCGCCAAAGTACGATGTCCGTGATGTTCATGTTCATTCATATGGGTATGTCCGTGATGATTATGAATATTAGTATGACCGGAGGGCTCTTCCGCGCTGTTTACACCGTCTTTCCCTCCGTAAAGATAAACCATGTCATGATCGCTGTTCTCGTGATCCTTATCAAGAACAACATCAAAATCACAGCAGTCTATTCCTGCTTTTTTTACTCTTCTTATAACAATGTGAAAACCGTCGTCCTTGACGCCCGAAAGCACTTTACGAAGAACCTCCTCGTCGGCTCCGAGATCAAGAAGCGCCGCAACCGTCATGTCCCCGCTGATGCCGGTTTCACAATCAAAATACAATTTGCTCAATTTATTACCCCTTTTCAGCAAAAAGTTATTAAAAGATTATAACAAAAAAAAGGGTGGCAAGCCACCCTCTTTTTTTAAGTTTTATCCCTTGACCGCTCCGCCGGTAACTCCTTCAACGTAGTACCTCTGGAGTGCCATAAAGAGTATTGTTACGGGGATTGCGACCAGCACACCGCCCGCACAGAATCTCGTGAAATAGCCCTGATAGTCATTGGTCCAGACCCACCTTGTCATTCCGACGGCTACGTTATAACTTTCATCGTGTCCGAAGGCAACGTATGATGCGAAAACGTAATCACACCACGGACCCATAAACGCAACGAGCGCGGTATAGATTATGATCGGCTTACTCATGGGAATCGTCATCGTAAGGAAAATCCTTGCCCTGGACGCCCCGTCAAGACGAGCCGCTTCATCAAGGGATTTCGGGATCGTGTCAAAGAATCCCTTGCATACATAATATCCCATACCCGAGCTTGCGCAGGATACAAGGATAAGTCCCGGAACCGCACCGGCCTGTGTAAGACCGAACTGCTTCAAAAGGAAGTAAAGGCAGATCATTGTAAGGAAGCCCGGGAACATTCCGAGGATCAACCAGAATCTCATAAGAAGTGTTCTTCCTTTAAACCTCATTCTTGAAAGCGCATAACTTACGCAAAGAACGATAATGGTCTGTATCACCGCCACAACCAGCGCTATGATTATGGTATTTCCGTACCATTTAACAAAGTTCGTCTGCGACGAAAACAGAAATCTGTAATTATCAAGAGAGAAAGTTTTCGGTATCAGGTAGTCAACCATTCCGCCGTATTCAACTTCAGGCCTGTATGAACGAAAGCTCTGAAGCACTATCCCGACAAAGGGGAAAAGCCATATAATACTTATAAGTACCAATATGATGTATGCAACAATGTTGCTTGCTGTTCTTGATGCTTTCATTATTGGAATCCCTCCTCGTCTTTTACGGAAGGCAGCATGTTATACACAACGAGTGATACAACTGCCGTAACAATAAATACCATAATACCGATGACCGCAGCCATGCGATAGTTTGTTTCGTTTACCGTCATCTTATAAAGCCAGGTAACAAGAAGATCCGTGCTGCCCGCATTGTTCGCAAGGCTCATACTCTGCGGCTTTCCCTGTGTAAGAAGGAAGATAACGTTAAAGTTGTTAAGGTTGTTCGTAAACTGGGTAAGAAGGAAGGGTCCCGTTACAAAAAGCATGTACGGGAGCGTTATGCTCTTAAACATCTGCCAGCCCGTTGCCCCGTCTATCTTTGCACTTTCATAAAGATCTTCCGGAATGTTCATAAGAAGACCGGTTGCAATAAGCATAAGATACGGAATACCTATCCATACATTTACTCCGATGATCGTTATCCTTGCAAGCACCGGGTTTACCCAGAACTGTATCGGTGATGATATAAGATGGAGTTTAAGAAGCCATCCGTTAATAAGACCGTCATTTGCAAACAGTTTCATAACATAAAGGAGCGATACAAACTGGGGAACGGCGATGGTAAGCACAAGGATCGTCCTCCAGAGTTTTTTGAATTTCACGCCCTTCTTGTTTATAAGGATCGCAACCGCAAGTCCCAGGAAATAATCTATGAAGGTTGCAAAAAATGCCCATACCAGCGTCCAGCCCAGAACACGGAAAAATGTGCTGCCGAATCCTGCGGAACCGAAGTTTATGATCTTTTGGAAGTTCTCAAGCCCGACCCATGTAAACAGATTCGTCGGAGCCTGATGATTCTTGTCGTAATTCGTAAATGCCACGCAGATCATAAAGATGATCGGGAGCACAGTGAATATAAAAATTCCGGCCATGGGCAGGAACAAAAGTGTTTTATCGAAATTTGAATCAAAAAGCGACATAAAAACCTGCTTATTTGTCTTAAGCGGTTTTCCTATCTTCGCAAACCGATCCATTTCGTAATTGTCATGAATATTGAGCCACCATAAAAATATGAATGCAAAAATGATTATGATGGTGAGCACACCAAAGAGAAGAATAAGAAACGAGTTGTCACCGTATACGGTGATACGACCTTCCTTATGTGTTTCCACATCTCCGAGTGTCCGAAGTTTTGAAAGATAAGAAACGCCGTATTTTATCATATAAAAGATAAATCCGGCTTCAAGAGCAAGAAATGAAATGCCCTTTAACCATTGTCCCCGAAGAATCTGACCGAGGCCAAGGAATAAATATGATATGCGGGTCTTAAACCCTCCGTCTTTGAATGCGAGGCCAATTTCCTTAAACGCATTCGCGATTTCTTTTCCCATCGGATCGTCCCCCTTTTACAAAGAGCTTTTAAAGTGAGAAACCCGGCAAAGGTCTCCCTTTGCCGGGCTCTTTATATCAGACTTTTACTGTGCGTATGATTCGCAAGTCTGCTGGAATGTCTTAAGTGTCTCAAGAAGATCTGCGTCGGAGGCATCTGCCTTGATCTCTCCCTGACGAACGGAGTCGCCGAGTGATACTGCAAGATCCCAATAATCTCCCGGATACTGTCCCTGCGGGATAGTATACTTGAGCTGCTCGCCGAGAGCCGTAAGAGCCTCGTCAGCCTTAACTTCGGAACTTGCCTGAGCTTCCTTGTTGGACGGGCCCCAGCTTACTGCCTTGTAACGTGCAAGCTGTGTATCGCCGTTTGAAAGCCATGCTGCAAGAGAATCGCAAGCTGCAAGCTTCTCTTCTGCTGTCTGCGGCTTAACACCGAGGAGCTTGTATCCGCCGAAACCGCTCATCTGGAATGTCTCGCCGTCTACCGTAAATGTCGGAAGCTTAGCGCATGCATAGTTGTCGCCGAATACTTCCTTACATCCGTCTGCATCCCATGTTCCGTCTACGATAGCACCAACGTTTGTTGCTTCGCCGATGGAAGAACCGTTCTGGAATGCGGAAGAGCTGTTAACTGCGATCATTGCTTTAAGAGCCTTAACGCCCTGATCGCTTGCGTATGTACAATCACATCCCGTGAATGCGCCGGAATCATCTGTCGTATATTCAAGCTTAGCGCCTGTTCCGAAGAAGAATGCCGTCTGATACCAGCCGGAGTTGATCTCCATGTAGAAGTTCTTTCCTGCGCTCTCGCAATCCTTAAGGATTCCTTCGAGTGTGGACGGATCTTTAACTACGCTCTTGTCATAGTAAAGGAAATATCCGTTATCGGATGTAATCGGATATGCATAAAGCTTATCACCTACTGTTGCTGCCTTAACGGAGCCTTCATCATTTGCGGACTTAACTTCGTCAACAGCATCCGGATTAACTTCTTCAAGTGCGCCTGACGTAACAAGACGAGCGATCTGATCCTGGGCAAATACATAGATATCTGCGCCTGCCTGTACGTCTGTGATCATATGTCCCGCTGCATCGCCTTCGCCTACTGCTTCAACTACGATCTTGAAATCCTTGAATTCCGGATTTGCGTCCTGCCATGCGGAAGCCTGTTCCTTTGTGAAATCAACAACATTATCGGCAACCCAGATCTTGATACCGTCGTCGCCGACTGTCTCTGTCTTGAATTCCTCTTCCTCTTCGCCACCTTCTTCGGTCGCTTCCTCTGTTGTTTCTTCCGTTGCATCACTGTCTGTTGCTGCGGGTGTGTCTCCACCGTTTCCGCCGCACGCTGCAAGGCTTACTACCATTGCACCTGCTAACATGATTGATAACAGTTTCTTTTTCATGATCTACCCTCCTAAAAGTTTTCATGGAAATATTCTGACCGTTCTTTTGGTCGATGAATGGATTATACAACTTATTTGGAAACGTTTCCATGATTCAATGTGCACAAAAATTTTGTTTCTGTTTTGTGCATGTTTTCTTTTTGCATATAAAAAAGGCTTTCCCTCAAGGGGAAGCCTTAACTGTTTATGTTTGATTATTTATGATATTTTGCGGACAGTTCCGAAAGCATTTCTCTCCTGTCCGCGTGACGTCCACCCTGGGGCGTTGCGGAAAGGAATGCATCAAGAATTGCTTTTGCTGTTTCGATACCTACTATCCTCTGCCCGAAGGCTATGATGTTTGCATCGTTATGCTCTCTTACAAGCCTTGCGGTTACCGGTTCGGAGCATACTGCTGCCCTTATTCCCGGGACCTGGTTTGCGGCAAGGGATATGCCGACTCCCGTTCCGCAGATAAGGATTCCAAGGTCCGCTTCGCCGTTTTTAACAGCCAGGGCTACCTTCTCCCCGTATTCGGTATACGAACAGGATTCTTCCGTATCCGTACCGAAGTTTATAACCTCGTGGCCTTTTTCCTCAAGATACTTTATGATTTCAAACTTCATTGCCGGCGCGGCATGATCGTTTCCGATTGCTAATTTCATTTTTCGTTCCTTTACAACACTACTTCCACTACGTTAACATCCTTCAGCATACTCTCGGGAATGTGGTCTCCCTCGATACTGCTGCCGTTTAATGTTATGCTTCTTACGCCGGATTCTTTCTTGTCCGGATTCTTAACCGTTATGTTAAGTTTCTTTCCGCGGAAGTCTTTTTCTATCTTCACTTCGTCCCATGATGCCGGTATGGACGGAGAGATCGTAAGTCCGTCAAGATCCGGTCGCATTCCGAGGATTCCTTCAACGCAGCCCACCATAACCGTTGATGCGGTTCCCGTAAGCCAATGCACATGTGATCTTCCGAAATGCGGACTGTGCTTTCCTTCCGTGAACTGACCGTAGCAATAGGGCTCGAGTTTTCTTATCTCCGCCTTGTCGTTCTGCATCGAGGGCGCATTCTCCTTAAAGTACATAAACGCTCTCTCCCCGTGTCCCATAAGAGCCTCGGCAAGGATTATCCAGCCCTGGGGCTGAGAGAATATACCGGAGTTTTCCTTCGTGCCTTTATTGAATATTTCCATGAGAGCACCCGGGAATGCGTTAACATGATACGGCGGATCCATAAGTATCGCACCGTATTCGGTGTTTAATCTCTCGTTAACGGAGTCAAGGATCTTCTCTCCCTGCTCCTTTGTGGCAACGCGGGAAATTACGGCCCAGCTCTGGGGATTAAGCCACATATTTGCTTCCGGGTCTTCCGGCATGCCTATGGTCTCACCCGTTTCCTTAAAGCCGCGGACGAACCTGTCGCCTTTAAAGCAAAGGTCGTTTAATATCTTCTCCTGCGCTTCTCTCTTTTCCTTAAGTTCCGCAGAATATGCGCTATCACCCTTCTGATCCGCAAAGCGCTGCATAATGAGCATCGCATAACAGAACTGGAAAGCAACAAAAGTCGATTCACCCTTGGCGCCCAGTCTTAAGCAGTCATTCCAGTCGGCATAAAGTCCGGCAGGCATACCGTGGGGTCCAAGGTGATCCAGCGAAAACTGAATTGCCCTCTTAAGATGTTCGTAAACCGTTCCCTCGTCCTTATTGGCAAAAGGTATTACTTCGTCAAGAAACGCGATGTTTCCCGACTCCGAAATATATTTAAATACCGTTGGGAAAAGCCAGAGCGCATCATCCGCGCGGTATGCGGGATGTCCCGTCTCCTTAACGTATGAAGCATCGTCCGGAGTGTCCTCGTGTCCGGCATTGTGTGTAAACTTAACAAGAGGAAGACCGCCGCCGTTATCAACCTGGGCGGAGAGCATAAAGCGGATCTTCTCCGCAGCCATCTCCGGTTCAAGATGTATGATTCCCTGAATATCCTGGACGGTATCACGGTAACCGTATCCGTTTCTGAGTCCGCAATACGTAAAGGACGCTGCCCTGGACCAGATAAATGTCATAAAGCAGTTATATGCATTCCATGTATTTATCATGGTATCGAATTCCGGACAGGGAGTTTTAACCTTAAAGTGAGACAGTCTCTGTTCCCAGGATGCCTTTAATTCTTTGAATTCTTTTTCCACTGCTGCCTTCGGATCGTTTTCATATCCGCTTATTACTTTAGCGGCTTCCCCGCCGCATTTTGAACCGAGAATAAATGCGATGTTTTTCTCTTCTCCCGGAGCAAGATCGATCACACAGGATAAAGCTCCGCAGCAGTTTTCGTTGTAGCAATGCTCGCCGCCGAGATCTCCGTTTATAACTCCCACCGGGTCTTTATATGTGTGATATCTTCCGACGAATTCCTCTTTGTCACCACAGTAGGAAGAAACCTTCTCTCCCGCTATCGCAAGGAAACGCTCGATATAATCGTCTCCTTCCCTCTTCTGGTCGGAAGGAAGATCTGCAAGGTTTCCGTGTATCATCTGGACCATTCTGTTGTCACGGAATTCGGAACTGGAAATATACTGTGAGTACTGAAGGTTAACCTGATCCTGCTCGTAATTGGGATGGTTTGTAAACTCGGCATATCCGGTTATCGTAAGACTTCTCTTTTTACCCGAATCGTTCTTTACCGTAAGCGCCCATACTTCATGTTTCTTTCCAACCGGAACATAATAAAGAGCCTCGGTCTTAACGCCCGTATATTCCGCACTTATCTTTGTATATCCCGTACCGTGATGGCACTCGTTTTTATACATGGAAAGATCTTTCTTTACCGGCATCCAAGATGCGGACCAAAAGTCTTTGCTTTCGTTATCGCGGATATAAATATAACGTCCCGGCTCATCGAACTGGTTAAACACATAACGGAGGATCCTTCCGTTTGCGCCGGATTTTTCAAAGCTGTATCCGCCCGCATTGTTCGAGATCAGAGCACCGTATTCCGGGTCTCCGAGATAGTTCGCCCATGGCGCCGGAGTTGCAGGATCCGTTATAACATATTCTCTGTTTGCATCATCAAAAAAGCCGTATTTCATATTACTTTTTCCTTCCCTTTGATAAATCGATTTCAGATAAACCGCATGCCGAATGATTATATCATTTTTCTGCTCTGCTTGACAATAGATTGGAGCAATTGTAGTATTACGAAAAACAAATCTGAGTGGATAAAACTATGGCATTTAATCTAATTAAAAAGAAAAGTTCAACCGTTCCAGCTTATGCTTATGATCCCGATAAAGAAAAACCCGTTATCCGCGCGTCGATATGCAACGGAGAACAGGTTGCCGGATTTAAAAACATGGAATCCGGAAAATTTAACGAGATCATGATGATCCGGGACGATAAGGATTTAAAGGAATTCATGAAGGCTTTCAGGCTGGGGCATGTGGATAAGGAATACTGATCCGTTAATGTATATCACGCAAACGAGATCATCCTGATATGCATTCTATATATTCGTTACCACCAGCGCAATGCCCGAAATTATCAGCATCACGATAACAAGTTTCTTTACGATCTTTTCGTCAAGGATCTTCGCGCTGTGGATTCCGGCGAAGGTTGCCACAAGCATAACGGGGATCATAAGAAAAGACATCTTAAGTGTTTCGAATGTGATCACCCCGAGGATGCTGTATGTTATGATCCTTACGATATTTTCAAAGATAAAAATAACACTCAGGTTTGCTTTGAACTCGTTACTGTTTTCCGTGATCCTGCTCATGTATGCCGCGGCAAGAACGCCTATTCCGTAAATCCCGCAAACGATTCCCGCCATTATTCCGATAAGGATCTGTATAATCTTCGATTCCTTTACATGAAGCTTATCGTATTCTTTAAGCATCATCTCTATGCCAACAAGCGCCACAACGATTCCGAAAACGATCTTTACGAACCGGGCGTCAACGGTCTTCAGCATAAAGGCTCCCGGGATGCTTCCCGCAAGAACCATAAGGGTTATGGGAACAAAGAGTTTGGGCTTTAAAAACTCCTTATGCTTCCATGTCATTATGCAGTTGGACGGAAAACCAAGCACCAGCTCGACCGGGGAGATATTAACGTTGTTTACTCCAAAACCCATTATCGATGAAAAGACCAAAGTGTTTGCAAAGCCGCAGAGCCCCTTTACGAAGAAGGCTGCGAAGGTTGCGGTTATCCATAGTATTATTGTTAGATCCATTGTATATTCCCCGTGATACTTCACTCGTATCTCAGCGCATCGATCGGGTTCATCTTGGCTGCCTTGTTGGCGGGAAGGTATCCGAAGATAAGACCGATGGACATTGAAAACAAAAGCGCGATTATTATTCCGGGGATCGAAGGCGATGCGGGATACCCCATAAGATGGGACGCAAATACGCCCCCCGCTATTCCGAAAATAACGCCGATTATTCCTCCGATAAGACATATTATCATGGCTTCCACAAGAAACTGCGCGCGTATGGAAGAATTCTTTGCGCCCAGGGCCTTTCTTGTTCCTATCTCTCTTGTACGTTCGGTAACCGATACCAGCATTATGTTCATTACTCCGATTCCGCCCACGAGAAGCGCTATGGCGGCGATTATTGATATGGCGGTCGTTATCGTATTAAGAAGCTGATACAGCATATCAAGAAGAGAATCATATGTTATGACCGCAACGCGGAATCTCTCGTTGTTCCTGTAATAAGGCCTGTAAAATTCCTTTATCTTTTCGGAAAGTTCAATGGGGTCGGATCCCTCTTTTGCTATAACCTGAAAGTATGAATACTGTCCCTTCGACCGGTCTATGTTCATGGCGGAACGAAGCGGCATGATTATGGAATTCTTCATCGCCGTCATGGTCATCATACCGTTTCCCGCAGACTTTGCCTCATAAACTCCCAGCACGGTTATGACGGCATTTTCCGTCTTTGTCGAAAACTCGATCTGCTTTCCCGTTGCCTCGGAAATATCGTCCCCGAAAAGTTCTTTTGCCACGGCTTCCGGGATGAGCGCAGTGTTCTTCTCCTGAGAAAAATCATTAACGGAAAACATGGAGCCCGCCAGTATCTCCACCTCGTTCGTAACGAAATATCCCACGCTTGCTCCGCGAACGGAAGACGAAGCGCTTTTACCGTTATATGATAGGGAAACATCTCCCAGGGAATGGGTAATGTTTACAGCATATATGTCCTCTCCCAGTTCATCGCACATATCCGATATCATATCGCTGGTTATATAATCTTCATCACGCATTGTGCTTGATTTTTTCAGGATCCCATACTGAACACCGTCCACCGAACTCTTTTTACTCTCGTCCACTTTCTCGCTGTCGCTCCGCTCGGTAACCATTATGTAAACATCGTTCGCCCCCACCTGCTGCATGGTATCCGAAACTGTCTTCGTAAGGGAGTTCCCGACTGTGAGTATGGCAATAACAGCCGCTATACCGATGATTATTCCAAGCATCGTTAAAAGCGCCCGCATCTTATTCGATATAAGACTTTTTATTGCAAGACTTATGTTCTCCGCCAGTAACATTTTTACCTCTTATTCGTACAGAACCCCGTCACGGATCGTTACAATACGCTCCGTCTCCGTTGCAAGTTCGGGAGAATGGGTTATTAATACTATTGTTTTTTTCTGTTCTTCGTTCAATCGGTGAAATATGTCCATAACAAGACGTCCGGTTTTCGTATCAAGAGCTCCGGTGGGTTCGTCGGCAAGAATAATCGCCGGGTCGTTTGCCATGGCCCGCGCTATTGCCACGCGCTGCTTCTGTCCTCCCGAGAGTTCCTCCGGAAGATGCTTTGCGCGTTCATCCATCTCCACCATTGCCAGAAGTTCTTTGGCACGTTCCCGCCGCTTTGCCCTCGGAATTCCCGCATACAGCATCGGAAGCTCAACATTGGAAAGCGCAGTTGTTTTTGATATAAGATTATATGTCTGAAAAACGAATCCTATCTTTAGATTCCTGATGTCGGAAAGCTCGTTATCTTCAGCGTTTCCGACGTCTATTCCGTCCAGATGATATATGCCGGAAGTCGGCTTATCAAGCGCGCCGATAACGTTCATAAGCGTACTCTTTCCGGATCCCGAAGGCCCGACAATTGACACGAACTCGCCTTTTTTAACTTCAAGACTTATCCCGTGAAGGATCTCGAGTTCATTAGGCTGTCCGATGTAGTAACGCTTTATGATGTTTTCCAACTTTATGATACTATCCATAATGTTATGACATTTAATTACGATCCCGCAGCGGAGCCCATCATATTAAGAAGATCGTCCACAGTACTGTTTTCTTCGCCGGTCGGAACAAGAACCTGCATTCCTTCTTTTATCTCCGAAGAAATGATCTCCACATAATATGTGCCTTCCATCCCAACCTCGACATCGATCTCGCTTATCTTATAATCCGGTTCTTCACCGTCCTCATATTCCCTGTCCGGATCATAGCCTTCAATTATCTTGACATATTTGCTTCCGTCATCCCTTTCCCTTACAGCATCATAGGGTACGGACAACGCGTCCTTAACTTCCTCGGTTACGATGGAGATCTTCACGTTCATGCCGAGACGAAGTCTTTCGTTCTTTGAATCCATGGAGATCTTTACAAGATAAGATGCCCCGGAACTTCCACCGATCATCGAAGAAAGATCACCTCCGCCGAGGGCGTTCATCCCGCCCATCATGGAAGAAAGATCATCTCCTCCCGATAAGGAACTTAAGATATCCGACATTCCGCCGCCGGAGCCTCCGCCGGCCTTCGGCGATACAAAGACAACCTTCCCCAGAAGTTCTTCGTCCCGGGTTGCTTCCGTCTTCATATAAACCCTCTGGTCAACTCTTACATCGGGAATATTGTTTTCATCGATCTCCGCTTCGACGATAAAATCATCCACTCCCTCTATCGTGCATATTCCCTGTCCGTAATATGTGTTACCGACCTTTGCCGAAACAGATGTAACGGTGCCGTCCATGGTTGCATAGATGTTCGCGCCGTCTATTCTCTTGTTTATCTCCTTTATCTGATCCTGAAGTGCATTTACGGAATCGTTAATGCCGTCATCGTATTGTTTAACCGTCCTGTCCGTATCAAACAGGTTTTCCTCGGGATTCTCGATGGCGTCGATAGACTCCTTTATACTGTCCACTTCAGACTTTAATGAATTTACATTCGCCTTCTGTGTTTCGATCGTAAACTGAAGCTGTGATGCCCGAAGCTGGTCCACATATCCTTCAGAATCCTTGACTTTTTCATACTCCTGCTCGGAATTCAAAAGTTCGGCATTAGCCTCGTTATACTCTGCCTCCGCTTCCGCCAGCGACTGATTTAATTCGTACAGACGATTAAGCTTGTTCTCATTCGACCTTTGCGTCGCCTTATCCAGGTCGCTGTGATATGAAGCCTGTGTGGATCTTATATCGCTTATCCTCTTCGAAAGATCGTTCCTCTGTTCTATCATTTCGGAAGGATCGAGAGTTGCAATAAGATCTCCGCTCTTTACAACATCTCCTTCCGAAACGTATACCGCCGTTATCTCCATTCCGATCCCGTCGGACGAGGGGCTTTCGCTGTTTTTTGAAACAAGTTTTCCCGTTCCGCTTATGGAGTTTACGATCTCCCTTTTCTCTACGGTCATAACCTTGTCGTTGTCCGGAAGTGTATTCTTTTTGAGTTCCTCATCGGTCTTTTTTATTATGTGCATAACAACCAGAACACCGATAGCAACAAGGATAAGCGGTATCACAACAAAAAGTATGGTTCTTTTGTTTTTCTTCTTTTTAATCTCTTCCACTTTAAATCTTAAACTCCGAAATCAAAACCTGCAGTGATTCTTCGCCGTTATAGACATTTATGTTGGGCCTGTATGTAAACGATATTCTGACATCCGCGGTACGGTCTCCGCGGAGTAGCCTGTAATACATTTCCTCTCCGTATTTTTCCGTTATGGCATTCTTAATATCCGATGCATTCCTGAAGCACATTCCGCTCATGGTAAGATCGTTGGGAAGCGATAACGAAAGGCGAAGAAACTGTTTCTCCCTGCCGATTTCCGCTATCCTTGCAATACGCACATCCTTATCCGCAAAAACGGGGTTCTCATTTCCCTGTCCGAAAGGTTCGAGGGCTTCCGTTTCATGTACCACTCTTTCAGATACATATGATATGGGCATGGGAACGTCTATCATTATCTTCTTTGTAAGTTCCTTTTCGGACAGATTACATTTTTCAATAAGGCTCTTTCTGAATTCCGGAAGATTCTCCTTTGGGAGGGAAAGTCCCGCCGCCATGGGATGTCCGCCATACTTTGACAAAAGTTCGTCCACTTCCGTCAGTCTTAAGAACATTGGATATCCCGGAATACTTCTTCCGGAGCCCTTTAATCCACCGTCCTCCGCATCGGTGAGAACGAATGTGGGTCTGTAATACTTTTCTTTTATATGTCCCGCAACAAGTCCCGCAAGACTTTCGTGAAGTCCCGGAACATAAAGCACAAGGACCGGATCCTCTTCCATTTTTTTATCTTCGATAAGGGAAAGAGCGCGCTCATCCCCTTCCTTTGTCATCTCTTTTCGCTCGTCATTTAAAACAACAAGTTCTTCCGCCCGCTGTACGGCGCGCGACTCGTCCTCCTCTTCCAACAATTCTATAGCAAGAGTTGCGGTATCAAGACGTCCGCTGGCATTGAAACAGGGTCCCAGAACAAAGCCAACATGATACACGGAAAGCTTTGCATCCGAAAGTCCCGTCCTTTCTATAAGAGCCTTCATACCCGGATTATCCGTCTTTTGAAGCGCTTCAAGACCGAACTTTACTATCGCCCTGTTTTCGTCTTTTAACGGCATTATATCCCCGATGGTTGCAAAAGCCGCAAAGGGAAGATATCTTTCTATGGCCTCATTTTCATCTTTCCCATATAAAGAGAATAAGATCTGCACAACCTTAAACGCAACCTCCGCGCCGCAGATTTCCTTAAAGGGATAAGGACAGTCACGTCTGTGGGGATTTACGGCTGCTTCGCATTCCGGAATCCTGTCATAAAAACTTCCGTCATCCGGATCCTCCGCAAACTGTAGTTCATGGTGATCCGTTATTATCACCGGTATTCCCTCTTCCTTTGCCCAGTCCATGGCATCGAAAGCGGATATTCCGTTATCACAGGTGATAATAAGTTCCACGCCCTCTTCTTTTGCCGCTTTTACCATCTTCCCGTTAATGCCGTAGCCGTCGGAGATCCGGTGCGGTATTGCATAATCCACATTCCCCGAAAGATACTTCATTGCATCGTGCAGGATAAATGTAGAACATATGCCGTCAATATCGTAGTCGCCGATTATCCTTATCTTCTTTCCCGAATCAATATATTCTTTCAGGATCGATGCGGCCTTGTCCCCGTCTTTTAAAAGCCGGGGATCATGAAGCATGTCAAGAGTAGGATGCAAAAAAGCCTCCATCTCTTCTTCCGGGATGTCCCTGTTTACAAGCACTCTTGCGGTAACCTGGTCTATATTCAGTTTTTTTGCAAGTTCTTTAAAGTCCGCGCGCTTTGCGCAGACAACCCATTTTTCCTCGTAAGCCATTTATGTCTCTCATTCTAATCGTTGCCTTTTAGTAAAGCCTCCGTAAAGAAGGCATCTATCAGTTCAAAATACTCCGTGCAGGGCTGATTCGCCTTTACCTTATCAACCTTTGAAAAG
>JAFOND010000030.1 GCA_017418645.1 Lachnospiraceae bacterium
GCGAAGGACAATTATGATCTTATAATGGGCGCGGCCTGGTTTGCATACAGCCATTATCTCTGGTCAAACTATCTTACGGAGCAGGGGCTTCCCGCATATGAATACTATTTCACGAAAGACAACCGGGGCCTGGGAGTTTATCATGCAGGAGAGATCCCCTATGTTTACGGAAACCTTCACCGCGTGCCCGCTGCTTATGATAAGGACGACTATGAACTTGAAGATATCTTCACGTCTTATGTAATAAACTTCTGTATGACGGGTAACCCCAACGGAGGCTATATTTCCGGAAAATCGGCGGACGGATACATCGAAAACTTCGGACTTCTTCCGCAATGGGATGTTTTTGAGGACGAAGGCGAAGGCGCAATAAAGGTTCACGAGATGGGCGACAACATCGGACCGGTGGACGACCCGTATACGGAAATCTATAGAATCCTTGACAGGCAGCAGGGCAGGAAGTAAAATGACACCCGACGAAAAATTCATGCGCCAGGCGATCCGTCAGGCGAGAAAAGCCGAAAAAATAAACGAGGTCCCCATAGGCTGCGTTATAGTACAGAGCGGGAAAGTTATCGCCCGGGGCTATAACAGGAGGAACACGGATAAAAGTGTTCTTGCCCATGCGGAGATCGCGGCAATAAAAAAGGCGTGCAAAAAAACCGGGGACTGGCGTCTCGAGGACTGCACGATATACATAACTTTGGAACCCTGTCAGATGTGTGCCGGAGCGATCGTTCAGGCGCGCATTCCCACGGTCGTTATCGGATCCATGAATCCCAAGGCGGGCTGTGCGGGCTCTGTTATAAACATCTTACAGATAGAAAAATTCAACCACCAATGTGAATTAAGATCCGGTGTCCTGAATGAGGAATGCAGCAAAATGCTTTCCGATTTCTTTGCGAGATTACGGATAGAGAAGAAGGAGGAGAACCCCAAATGAAACCATACAGCGAATTTACCAAGGAAGAACTTCTGGCGGAGAAGCAGTCTCTTGAGGAGGCTTATAAGGAATTCCAAAAGAGAAAACTCACTCTCAATATGGCCCGCGGTAAGCCTTCGAAGGAACAGCTTAACCTTTCTCTCGAGATGCTGACGGACGTTAACCAGGACACGGATATGATAATAGAAGACGGCGTGGATGTTCGTAACTACGGCGTTATCGACGGTATCTACGGTGCAAAGCAGATCATCGCAACCATGGCAAAATCCGAGGCGGAACATGTTATCGTTTTCGGAAACTCTTCCCTTAACGTTATGTTTGATACGGTTGCCCGGGGTATGGTTTCCGGTTACGGCGGAAATACTCCCTGGTATGAGATAAAAGACAGAAAATGGCTCTGCCCGGTTCCGGGATATGACAGACATTTCACCATAACGGAATTCTTCGGTTTCGAGATGATAAACATTCCCATGAACGAAGAAGGTCCGGACATGGATATGGTTGAGGATCTTGTTTCGAAGGATCCCAGCATAAAGGGTATCTGGTGTACTCCGAAATATTCGAATCCTTCCGGTATCGTTTATTCGGTGGAGACTGTTAAGCGCTTTGCAAACCTCAGTCCCGCAGCTCCGGATTTCAGGATCTTCTGGGACAATGCATATGCTATTCATGACCTTTACGAAGAGATCGCTCTTGCGGATATCTTCGGTTATGCGATCCCCAAGGGCAAGCAGGATATGATCTATGAATTCGTATCCACAAGTAAGGTAAGCTTCCCGGGTTCCGGAATCGCGGGAATCATCGCTTCCCAGAAAAACCTTGACGAGATCCGTGCGGCAATGGCTGCGCAGACCATCGGTCACGACAAGATAAACCAGCTCCGTCACGCGCTCTTCTTTGATAACGGAAGACATCTTGCGGATCATATGAAAAAGCATGCGGAGATAATCCGTCCCAAGTTTGAGAAAGTTGAGGAGACTCTGGATACGGAACTTGAAGGACTGGGTTGCGGAACATATACAAAGCCCCGGGGCGGATATTTTATCACATACGTTACGAATCCGGGCTGCGCAAGAAGAGTTATCGAGCTTGCGAAGGAAGCTGGCATGACAATGACGGGGGCCGGAGCTCCCTTCCCCCACAAGAACGATCCGGAAGATTCCACGATCCGTATTGCGCCCACCTTCCCGAACCTTGAAGAGATCGGGGTTGCCAGCGAACTCTTTACACTGTGCGTGAAGCTTGCGACGGTGGAGAAATTGTTGAAGTAAGCGGAGAACATATATGTACATCATAACCGGTCTCGGCAACCCGGGCTTAAAGTATGCCCATACCCACCACAATGCGGGTTTTGACGCCATAGACCACATTGCAAAAAAATACGGCATAAGCGTTAAGAAAAAAGAGCATCGTGCGATAACGGGAACCGGCACGATAGACGGACATAAGGTCCTTCTGGTTAAGCCCCAGACCTTTATGAATTCAAGCGGAGAGGCTCTTCTTTCGCTGTGCGATTATTACGGAGCCGATCCGGAAAAAGACCTCATTGTTCTTTCGGACGACATCATGCTTCCCGTGGGAAAGATGCGGATCAGAAGAAAAGGCTCCGCCGGCGGACATAACGGTTTGAAGAGCATAATAAAGCTTTTAAAGACCGAAGGATTTATGCGGATACGCCTGGGCGTGGGAGATCCCGAACCCGGGGACGACCTTATAAATCACGTTCTTAAGAAGATGTCAAAAGAAGAAAGAAAAACCATGGAAGAGGTATACGAAAACGTATCCGAAGCCGTGAAGTATATGATGAATGATAGAATCGATGAGGCGATGAACCATTACAATTAGTGTATGATACGCCTGTTTAATCCATGAACGCATTCTTAATACCCTACCTCGAAAACCCCATATTCGACTCCATGCGAAGCGATCTTTCGAAGAAGAAGACCGTCGCCCTCTCCGGCGTTTCGGACGCGGAGAAGGCTGCCCTTATCTATGGAGCCGGAAGCGAAACGAAGGTAAAACTTGTCGTGACCTTCGATGAACTTAAAGCAAAGGCTCTTTATGAAGAGCTTTCTTTTTTCGAACCCGAAACCTATTATTATCCGGGAAAAGATCTCCTTTTTTATCAGTCGGATATCCACGGAAATGCCCTGACTCTGCAGCGTCTTTCCGCCCTTCGCGCCCTCTTTTCGGGAGAGAACGTTACCATCGTAACGGAGGCATCCTCCCTTATGAACCGCCTTCCGAAAAAGAACACCATGCAGGAAGGGATAATCACTCTTGAATCCGAAAAGGAATATGATCTTACAGAGGTAAAGAACCATCTTTCCCAGATGGGATATGAGAACGTTTCGAAGGTGTATGAGCCCGGTGAGTTTGCAGTCCGCGGCGGTATCATCGATGTTTATCCACTGACGGAAGATCTTCCGGTGCGCATCGAATTCTTTGGGGACGAGATAGATTCCATCCGTTCCTTTGATCCGGAAACACAGAAGTCCGTGGAGAACCGGGAGGACATAACCATCTATCCCGCAATGGAACTTATCCTTACGGAAGACGAAATGCAGAGTGGTGTGGATATGATCCGCGCTGAAGCGAAAGAGCTTTCCGAAGCCTTTCGAAAAGAGATGAAAACCCAGGAGGCTTTTCGGATAAAAACCAAGGCGGAGGAAGTTACGGAGGAACTCTTGAACGGACTTTCGCCCGCAGTTGCGGAAAGTTTTCTTTTGTATTTTACGGATGAAACGGAAAATCTCATCTCTTATCTTCCGGAAGATTCCGCGCTGATAATCGATCAGCCCACCCATGTTTATGAAACTCTTCAGACGGTGTTTTACGAGTTTACGGATTCCATGCAGCGTCGTCTCGAAAAGGGAGACATCCTTCCGAAACAGGCAGATATGTTATATTCGCCGGATGAAGTCCTTGCAAAGATAAAGCAGCACGGCGCCCTTCTTTTATCCGTCCTGGATGCAAACGATAAAAAGATAAAGGCGGATAAAAAGTATTCGGTAACATCCCACCAGGGTGTTTCCTATAATGGCAGTTTCCCCCTTCTTTTAAAGGATCTTAAAAAGTATAAAAGAGAAAAGGAACGTGTTCTTCTTGTTACCGCTTCCCGGACCAGGGCAAAGCGAATAACGGAGGATCTTGTGAACGAAGATCTGAACGCGTTCACTTCCGATACCTTCGATAAAAACATTCTTCCGGGAGAGATCATGGTGGCTTCCGGAAACATACGCCGGGGATATTCATACCCGGATCTTCATTTTACGGTCATCGCCGAGTCCGATATTTTCGGGCAGCGGGCCGCAAAGAAAAAGAAGAAAGAAAAGAAATATTCCGGCATAGCCATCGCGGGATTTAACGACCTTAAACCCGGGGATTACGTCGTGCACGAAAATCATGGACTGGGCATTTATCGCGGAATAGAAAAAATAGAAGTCGACAAGATAATAAAGGACTATATAAAGATCGAATATGCAAAGGGCTCGGCGCTTTATATCCTTGCGACCCAGCTCGATGCCATTCAAAAATACGGAAACGCCGACAGCGGCGGAAAGAAGGTAAAACTTAATACCCTTGGCGGCAAGGAATGGAAGGAGACCAAGGCTAAGGTTGAGGGCGCAGTGGGCGTCGTCGCAAAAGAGCTGGTGGACCTCTATGCCGCAAGACAGAAAAAGAACGGATATGTTTACGGCGAGGATACCGTCTGGCAAAAAGAGTTCGAGGAATCATTCCCCTTTGAAGAAACGGAGAGCCAGCTTATCGCCATCTCGGACGTCAAGAACGACATGATGAGCAAGAAGATCATGGACCGTCTTATCTGCGGAGATGTTGGCTACGGAAAGACGGAGATCGCCATCCGCGCGGCATTTAAGGCGGTTCAGGAAGGAAAGCAGGTTGCATTCCTTGCGCCCACCACGATCCTTGCGGAGCAGCACTATAACACCTTTTTGGAACGCATGAAAAACTATCCGGTAAACCTTGGGCTTCTCTGTCGTTTCCGGACGGAAGCTGAGCAGAAGGAAACGGTAAAGGATTTAAAAGACGGGGTTGTGGACATCGTCATCGGTACACACAGACTGCTTTCGAAGGATGTGGAATTTAAGGACCTGGGTCTTCTCATAATCGACGAGGAACAGCGCTTCGGCGTAAGTCATAAAGAAAAGATAAAAACCCTTCGTGAAAACGTTGACGTAATATCCCTTTCCGCGACGCCCATCCCGAGGACTCTCCATATGAGCCTTATCGGGATCCGGGACATGACGGTGCTCCAGGAGGCGCCCATGGACCGCATGCCCATCCAGACCTTTGTTTTCGAATACAACGAAGAGATGATCCGGGAGGCGGTGGTCCGGGAGATGTCCAGAGGCGGACAGGTTTATTATGTTGTGCCCAGGATCAGAAATATCGGGGAAGTTGCTGCCCGGATCGCGGAGCTTATTCCGGAGGCCCGGGTTGCATATATCCACGGGCGTATGGACGAGCGTTCCCTCGAGAAACTGATGTATGATTTCATAAACCGGGAGATCGACGTTCTTATCGCCACCACAATAATAGAGATCGGACTGGACATTTCAAACGTCAATACCATAATCATCCATGATGCGGACAGGCTGGGACTTTCACAGCTCTATCAGCTCCGCGGACGTGTGGGGCGTTCCAACAGGACGGCCTATGCCTTTCTCATGTATAAAAAAGACAAGATGTTGAAAGAGGTGGCGGAGAAGCGTCTTGCCGCAATCCGCGAATATACGGAGCTGGGAAGCGGCATAAAGATCGCCATGCGGGACCTTGAGATCCGTGGAGCCGGAAACCTTCTGGGAAAAGAGCAGCACGGACATATGGCCGCGGTGGGCTATGACCTTTATTGCAAGATGCTGAACACAGCCGTGTTAAAAGAAAAGGGAGAAGAGGTTCCGGAGCAGTTCGAGACCACGGTGGAGATGAACATCGATGCATTCATTCCGCCTTCATACATAAAAGACGAGGTGGACCGGATCGATATTTATAAACGTATCGCACTGATCCATACGGAAGATGAGAGGGACGAGATGCTGGATGAGCTTATCGACCGTTTCGGCGAACCCCAGAAGAGCGTCCTTAATCTTCTTCTTATCGCTCTTATCAAGATGGAAGCCAACAAGGCAGGCATCACCCTTATAAAGGAGCGGGCGGAGGACTTTCTTATCACGGTCCGTCCGGACGCCCCGGTTGAGCCGGAAAAGATCCCGGAATTCCTTAAAAAACATGAGCCATACGTTCGTTTTGTGGCGGATCCCGCGAATCCGAGATTTGTCTTTTTCCATAAACTGAATAACAGGATAAAAAGATCGGACCTTCCGGATACGCTCCTTACATTCATAAAAGATTTTAAGAGTTGCCAAAATCCCTTGAAAAATGTATAATATATCAGATTATGGGAAAAATTCAGGAGGAAATTTTAAAATGAAACTTAAGAATGCGGCAAAAATGCTCTCGCTTTCCCTCGCGGCAGCAGTTGTAATATCGGGATGCAGCCCCGCAACAAGTAACGCAAAAGTTGTAAATATCAATAACGGAGAGGATTCAATCTCTCTTTCATATGCGAACTTCGCATTCCATTATACCCAGTCCATGTATGATGTGGTTTACCGTTCATATTACGGCGATGATTATTGGACACAGGATCTCTACAGTGACGGCGAGGAAAATATGCAGGCTTCCATAAAGAAGGAGCTCATGGATGACCTTGAAAACGCATGGATCTTAAGAAAGCATGCGGAGGAATACGGCGTAACCCTTTCGGACGACGAGAAGACAAAGATCGCGGAAGCCGCAAAGAAGTTCCTTTCCTCAAACAAAAAAGCAACGGTAAAGGCCCTCGGTGCCAACGAAGAACTTGTTAAGAGATATCTTGAGGATTCATTCTACAAAGAAAAAGTTGAAAAAGCCATAAAGGATTCCTTCGATATTTCCGTTTCCGACGAAGAAGCTAAGCAGAAAACGGTTACATACGTTAAGATTGACGAGGATAAAAAGTCCGATGCCGAAGATCTTGCAAAGATAAAGGAATCGGCTTCCCTTGAAACGGTTGCGGAAGAAAAGGGCTTAAAAGCAGATTCATACAGCTTCGGAAAGGATGAGATAGATTCCGCACAATCGGATGAGGATGCCGGAAACGACGCAAATCATGTTCTTCCTCTGGATGTTTTGAAGGCTGTGGATAAGCTCACAAACGGAAAAATGACGGATGCGATCCATGTTGAGGGAGACGGATATTATGTCTGCCGCATGGATAACGATGACGATGAAGAGGCAACAAACACTGCCCGCGAGTCCATGATACTGAAAAAGCAGTCGGAAGAATATGACACCCTTCTTCAGGGATGGAAAGATGAGACCGACTGGAAGATAGATGAGAAGCAGTGGAAGAAAGTTAAGGTAACGGATCTTTTCGAGAAGGTAAATACAGAGGAAGAGTAACAACAAAAACTTTGCTAACAACAAGGAGTGTGCTATAATCTCGCTATGGAACATTCGGAGCAATACATTATAAACGGCGGAACGCCGCTGCAGGGAGATGTTCATATCGGAGGCGCTAAAAACGCGGCTCTCGGACTTCTTGCCGCAGCAATCATGACGGATGATACGGTCACTATCGAGAATCTTCCGGACGTACGCGACATAAACGTTCTTCTTTCCGCAATAGAAGGAATCGGCGCTTCTGTAGACCGCGTTAATGCGCATACCGTACGTATCTGCGGAAAGAACATCAGCGGACTCTCCGTCGACTATGAATATATTAAAAAAATCAGAGCGTCCTATTATCTTTTAGGGGCGCTTCTTGGCAAGTATAAAAAGGCGGAGGTTGCGCTTCCCGGCGGATGCGCCATCGGAGCAAGACCCATCGACCTTCATCTTAAAGGCTTCCGCGCGCTGGGCGCAAACGTTGATATCAGCCACGGACTTATGTCCGCAGAGGCGGAGCGTCTTGTGGGAAGCCATATCTATATGGATAAAGTATCCGTCGGAGCAACGATCAACGTGCTCATGGCTTCCGCTCTTGCGGAAGGAAAGACGGTTATAGAAAACGCTGCAAAGGAACCCCATGTGGTTGACGTTGCCAACCTTCTTAACAAGATGGGAGCAAACATCAGGGGTGCAGGTACGGATGTCATCCGTATCCAGGGCGTTGAAAAACTCCACGGAACAACATATCCGGTTATCCCGGATCAGATAGAAGCCGGAACATTTATGTTCGCGGCAGCCGCAACGGGCGGTGACATAACCGTAAGAAACGTTATCCCAAAGCATCTTGAAGCAACGACTGCAAAGCTTTTGGATATCGGATGCAGGATCGCTTTATATGATGATGCGATCCGTGTTACGGCGCCCTCGGGACGTCTTCGTCCCACATCCGTTACAACCCTTCCGTATCCCGGATTTCCGACGGATATGCAGCCGCAGATGGCGGTTGTCCTTGGTATCGCGGACGGACATTCAACCGTGACGGAAAGCATTTTTGAAAGCCGCTATAAATATGTTGGCGAGCTTACAAGGATGGGGGCAAACATTAAGGTCGAAGGAAACATCGCCATGATAGACGGTGTGGAAAAATATTCCGGAGCGCAGGTTTCAGCGCCGGATCTTCGCGCGGGGGCGGCGCTTGTTATCGCCGGACTTCAGGCGGAAGGACAGACCGTTATCGACGATATTTACTACATAGAAAGAGGTTACGAATCTTTCGATGAAAAGCTTCGCGCATTGGGAGCGAAGATAGAAAAGGGGAGAAAGAATGGCAGTATCAAGACCGAAAAGGATGCACGTTTCTCAGCTTAAGTCCGGAATGGTTGTAAGCGATGCCATTGTCACAAGAAGAGGACAGACCATCGCCAAAGCCGGAACCGTTCTTACGCATTCTTTGATTTCGCGCATGACTTTTTACGGCATAGAAGAAGCGGTTGTTGAGACCACTATGGATGAGGAAGAGGAATATCAGCGCAGCATGCAGCAGAAGCAGATGATGCAGCAGCAGGTACAGCCGCAGCCGCAGCCGGTACCTCAGCCCGTTCCGCAGCCCGTTCCGCAACCCGTACCCCAGCCGGTACCTCAGCCCGTTCCCGAGCCCGAGCCTGAACCTCAGCCTCAGCCGGAACCGGAAAAGACTAAGGAAGACCTTAAGCGCGAAGAACATCAGCACTTCGAAACAGATTACTCCAATACATTAACGGAACTTAAAAAGGTTTGTGAAGAGATAAAGAACGGAAACGCGAACGTTTCTTATGCCGATCTTAAGACCGCGGCCGAAAAACTCTTCCAGTCAAAGACTTCGCTTGAACTATTTGGTATGATCCATTCCGTTCGCGCGTTGGGAGATTCCGTTTATGCTCATTCAATAAACGTTGCCATGATCGCCCGTGCCATCGGAAAGTGGCTTAAATTCCCGAAGTCGGATCTTGATATGCTGACTCTCTGCGGACTTTTGCATGATATCGGAAAGCTTCAGATTCCGGAAGAAGTTCTGAACAAAACCGAGAAGCTTACGGACGAGGAATTTGAACTTATAAGAAAGCATGCATCTTTCGGAAACAAGATGCTTAAAGCCATAAATGCGGACAGCAGACTTTGTATCTGCGCGCTGCAGCATCATGAACGTTATGACGGATCGGGATATCCGAGAGGACTTGATTCCGACGAGATAGACAGCTTCGCATCCATCATCGCCATAGCGGACGTATATGATGCAATGACGGCATCCCGCGCATACCGTGCACCGAAATGTGCATTCCAGGTTATCGCCGCTTTCGAGGATGACGGTGTAAAGAAATACAATCCGAAATATATCCTTACGTTCCTTGAGAGAATTGCAAACCTTTATCAGAATGCGGAGGTTGTGCTTTCGGACGGACGCATCGCGCGCGTTGTCTATATCAACACAAGCCGCCTTTCGAAACCGGTTGTAGAGGATTCCGAAAAGAACATGGTGGACCTCTCCAGAACACCGGGGTTAACAATAACCAAGATCTTATAATACATTATGGAAAAAATACTCATCATAGAAGACGATAAAGATGTCGCAGAGCTTACGGAGAACTTTCTCCGGCTCTGCGGCTTTTATGTTGAAACGGAAACGAACGGAGCGGACGCCGTCAAAGTTCTCCTTGATAAGAAATCGGATTTCGATGCCGCGCTTCTTGACATAATGCTTCCGGAAAAAGACGGATTTGAAGTGTTAAGATCCGTAAGACAGGAATTTTTAAAACCGGTTATCGTTGTTTCCGCAAGATCCGACGAGGCGGATAAGATCCGCGCGTTTTCGCTGGGAGCGGACGATTATATTGTTAAGCCCGCCAGTCTGCCGGAACTTGTTGCAAGATTAAGGGCGCATATGGAAAGGTACAGGGTCCTTACGACCCGGCAGGATATCCGATCGAAGGGTTCGGTTTCATCCGAAAAAACCGACCGCAGGGATACCGAAACCATGCTGTATCCCGAGATACGATCCAGGGGACTCTGCATCGATATAATGAAACGAAGCGTCACCCTTAACGGTGCGGATGTTGTTTTAAGCCGTCAGGAATTTGATCTGCTTTTATATATGGCGCTAAATCCGGGCCGGATATTTACGAAAGAAGAATTATATAAAGCTCTCTGGAACGAGAGTGCCGTGGGCTATGAAAACACGGTTTACCAGCATATAAAAACATTAAGGGATAAATTAAAAAATCCCCAAACCGAATTTATAAAAACGGTCTGGGGAAGAGGTTATATGTTTATTTAAAGGTATTTTCTGAGTGCCTCAGCCTTGTCTGTCTTTTCCCACGGAAGATCGAGATCGTTTCTTCCGAAGTGTCCGTATGCAGCTGTCTGCTTGTAGATCGGGCGGCGAAGATCGAGCATCTTTATGATTCCTGCCGGACGAAGATCAAAGTTCTCACGAACGATATCAACGAGCTTGTCTTCCGCAACCTTTCCCGTTCCGAAAGTATCAACGCGAACGGATGTGGGCTGTGCAACACCGATTGCGTATGAAAGCTGGATCTCGCACTTGTCTGCAAGACCTGCGGCAACGATATTCTTTGCAACATAACGTGCAGCGTATGCAGCTGAGCGGTCAACCTTTGTGCAGTCCTTTCCGGAGAAAGCGCCGCCGCCGTGACGTGCCATGCCGCCGTACGTGTCAACGATTATCTTTCTTCCCGTAAGACCTGCATCACCATGCGGTCCGCCGATAACGAAACGGCCTGTGGGGTTGATGAAGAACTTTGTCTTATCATCGATGAGTTCCTTCGGAAGGATCGGATCAAAGACATATTTCTTAATGTCTTCATGGATCTGTTCCTGAGTAACATCATCGTCATGCTGTGTTGAAAGAACAACGGCTTCAAGACGGATGGGCTTATCGTTCTCGTCATATTCAACGGAAACCTGTGTCTTTCCGTCCGGACGAAGATACTTAAGAGTTCCGTCCTTTCTTACCTTTGTAAGCTGAAGTGCAAGCTTGTGTGCAAGAGAGATGGGATACGGCATGTATTCATCAGTCTCGTTTGTAGCGTAACCGAACATCATACCCTGGTCGCCGGCACCCGTATCGAGGTCGTCCGTTAAAGCACCTTCCTTTGCTTCAAGGGCTTTGTCAACGCCCATGGCGATGTCGGAAGACTGCTCGTCGATGGCAACGAGAACGGCGCATGTGTTGCCGTCGAAACCGTAATCAGACTTGTCATAACCGATCTCTTTAACCGTGTTTCTTACAACCGTCTGAATGTCAACATATGCTTTTGTTGTGATCTCGCCCGTAACAAGAACGAAACCCGTACATGCCGCAGCTTCGCAGGCTACGCGGCTCATGGGATCCTGTGCGATGCACGCATCAAGGATCGCGTCCGAAACGGCATCACAGACTTTGTCGGGATGTCCTTCCGTAACGGACTCGGAAGTAAATAATTTCTTTTCCATTTTGTTTCCTCCTAGAAAATACAATAACGTTTACGGATTGCTCCGTTTCTTAAAAAAATGAACCCGCATACAGAATAAGCGGATTCAATCAAAATACAATCAAATCCTCTTATTGTTCGAATTACTCGCTCAGGTTGGCACCTTCCAATATCGGGGTTGCCGTGGCTTCTACGATCCTATGTATCTCCACCACTCTGAATAAGAGAACTATCTGTATGGAATTTTTAACTGCGCGGTTAGTTTACTACCATATACTAAGGTTGTCAACAAGTAAATTATCTGCTATCATATACAGGATTATGAATATGTATAGAAAAGAGGAACATCATGGCTAAGGATAAGAAACTTGTAGAGGAGATCACGGCCCGCGAAGACGACTTCGCGCAGTGGTACACAGACGTTGTAAAGAAAGCGGAACTCATGGATTATTCATCCATAAAAGGATGCATGATCTTTAAGCCGGGCGGCTACGCAATATGGGAAAACATACAGAGAGAACTTGATAAGAAATTCAAGGAAGTCGGCGTGGAAAACGTATACATGCCACTTTTTATTCCGGAAAGTCTTTTAAAGAAGGAATCCGACCATGTTGAGGGCTTTGCTCCCGAGTGCGCATGGGTAACATACGGCGGACTTGAACCGCTCCAGGAGCGCCTTGCGGTTCGCCCCACATCGGAGACACTGTTCTGCGATCTTTATCATAATATCGTTCAGTCATACCGCGATCTTCCGAAACTTTACAATCAGTGGTGCTCGGTAGTGCGCTGGGAAAAGACGACACGTCCCTTCCTCCGCTCATCGGAATTCCTTTGGCAGGAAGGCCATACGGCACATAAGACGGAAGAAGAAGCGGAAGAATTTACGATAAAGATGCTCAACATCTATTCCGATTTCTGCCGCGATTATCTTGCGATCCCCATGATAAAGGGAAGAAAGACGGATAAGGAAAAGTTTGCCGGAGCAAAGGCAACATATACGATAGAAGCGCTTATGCATGACGGAAAGGCACTGCAGTCCGGAACAAGCCATAACTTCGGAGACGGATTTGCCCATGCGTTTGACGTAACATATACGGATGAGAACAACGAGCTTCAGCATGTTCACCAGACATCCTGGGGCGTTTCCACAAGACTTATCGGCGCCATAATCATGGTACACGGAGATGACTCCGGACTTGTTCTTCCGCCTAAAGTTGCACCGGTACAGGTTGTGATCGTTCCCATCAGAACGGACGATGAAGCCGTTGCCGCAAAGTGTAACGAGGTTCTTGATTCGCTTAAGAAGGAAGACATCCGCGTTAAGGCAGACTTTTCGGACAAGCGTCCGGGCTGGAAGTTTGCGGAAGCGGAGATGCGCGGAATACCACTCAGGGTTGAGATCGGCCCGAAAGATCTTGAAAAGGGCGAGTGCGTCATCGTTCGCCGCGATACGAGAGAAAAGACCGTCGTTAAACTGGATGAGCTTACGGAAAAGATAAAGGAAGGGCTTGAAACGATGCAGAGCGATATGCTCCATCGCGCGGAGGACTTCTTAAACGGACATATTTCGGATGCGCATACATATGACGAATTCGTTGATGCGGTTGAAAATAAGCCGGGATTTATCCGCGCAATGTGGTGCGGGGATGTTGCCTGCGAAGAAAAGATAAAGGAAGATACGACAGCCACAAGCCGTTGCATGCCTTTTGAACAGGAAAAGATAGACGAAAAATGCGTATGCTGCGGAAAGGAAGCAAAGAAACTGGTTTACTGGGGTAAAGCATATTAGAATGATAATCAGTCTACCCGAAGACGTAAATTGCATAATAGAAGAATTGGAAAAACGCGGACACGAAGCCTACGCTGTGGGCGGCTGTGTCCGTGACGTTTATATGGGACGGACGCCTCACGACTGGGATATAACAACCTCCGCGGAACCGGACGAAATAAAAGAGATCTTCAGGAAGACCATAGACACCGGCTTGAAACACGGAACAGTTACGGTCCGTATGCACGGTGAAAGCTACGAAGTTACCACATACCGTATCGACGGGGAATATGAGGACGGACGGCATCCAAAGGAAGTTAAGTTTACGAAAAGCCTTGAGGAAGATTTAAAGCGCAGGGACTTTACCGTAAACGCCATGGCGTATAACTGCACCAAAGGGCTGGTTGATCTTTTTGACGGGAAAGAAGACCTTGAGAAGAAGGTGATCCGCTGCGTCGGGGATCCGAAAGAACGCTTTACGGAGGATGCGCTCCGGATGATGCGCGCAATAAGGTTTTCCGCACAACTTGGTTTTTCAATAGAAGAAAAAACCTATGATGCCATAAAAGAACTGGCCCCGACCCTTGACCGGATCAGCGCGGAAAGGATCCGGGAGGAGATGATGAAACTCCTTACCTCCGACGAACCGGAAAAGTTCAGACTGTTTTACGATACCGGACTTACAAAGGTTTTCATGCCCGAGTTTGATGTATGCATGCAGACTCCGCAGAATACAAAACATCATGACAAGAATGTGGGAGAGCATACGCTCTTCGTTCTGGGAGGCGTAAAGAACACTCCGGTGCTACGTCTTGCAGCGCTTTTCCATGACATCGGAAAGCCGGGAAAGCGCACCACGGATGAAGCGGGAAACGACCATTTTTACAAGCACCCGTTATTATCCGAGGACCTTACGAAAGATATAATGAACAGGTTAAAGTTCGATAACGATACAAAATACAGGGTCTGCAAGCTTGTTCTTTATCATGACGAGCGCCCCGCGCTTAACGAAAAATCCGTGCGCCGTTCCATGGCAAAACTGGGGGCGGACTGCTTCCCGGATATGTATTATCTTAAGGAAGCGGATATTAAAGGCCAGAGCGCATATAAACGCGAGGAAAAACTGAAGAATCTGGAAACCTACAGACGCCTCTGTGAGGAAGTCTTTGAAAAGCAGCAGGCGCTTTCCGTGAAAGACCTTAAGATAACCGGAAAGGACCTTCTGGAAATCGGAATCCCTCAGGGGAAGGAACTTGGGGCAACTTTAAAAAGGCTTCTTGATGCGGTGATCGAAGATCCGGAGAAAAATGAAAGAGAAACGCTTCTCGGTATGGCAAGGCAGAAGGTGTAGCGCAAATCTTCACTATATATTATGAACAACAAAAGCATGAAAAGATATATTTCATTAATCGTAATACTTACCATATTCCTCACCACCTTTACCGCCTGCTCCGGCAGCAGGAAAGACGGTGAGTTTGTTATGGGCGGACACAGCCTTATAGGTGATACATCAAAAAAAGAAACCACCGAAGAAGAATCGGAAGAACCGGAAGAAACCGAAACGGAAAAAACGGATAACGAAGACGGGCTTTATATCGTGGAAGCCATGGATACTTCCGCGGAGACCATAACCCTTCTTTCCCTGGCCAGCGGGACAATGCTCCGCTACAATTACAGCCTTACCACAACATTCCTGGATGAGTTCGGAAACCACACCAGCTGGTCAAACTTTACGCCGGGCCAGGTTGTGGAGATCGGAGACAGGCTCTCAAGCGGCGCCCTTTCTTCCGTAAGTTTCTCGGACGAAGTGTGGAGAGAGGATTCCGTTAAGGATTATAAGATTGATACGAGCCTTATGATGATGAAGATAGGCTCGGCCAAGTATCATATTCCGGAGAATGTTGCGGTGTTCTCCAACGACGTTGTTTCGGCACTTGAAGGGATCGGCACGAACGATGTCCTTCGCGTTATCGGCAAAGAGAAGAAGATACTTTCCGTTTGCGTCATAACCGGGCATGGTTACATCCAGATCTTAAACGCGGGGATCTTTGACGGATCGCTCCTTATGGTGGGTAAGAAGATCGTAACCACGGTATACGAAAACCAGATAATAGAGGTTCCGGAAGGGGAATATGCCATAACCGCCGCCAGCAAGGGCTACGGTGATACAAAGAACTATGTTGTTCAAAGGAACCTTACGACCTTTGTCGACATGAACGAGATGCTGGGAGAAGGCCCGAAAACCTGTGAACTTACCTTTAAGATCGGGGTTCCCGGCGCGCAGATCTATGTGGACGGAACCCTTATGGAAGCGGATGTGCCCCATTCCGTGACCTACGGAGCGCATAAGCTTATGGTGTCCGCGGAAGGCTATGATACCTGGAATAAGACACTTGTTGTAAACTCTCCCACGGCGGAGATCGAGCTTTCCATGACGGAATCCGACAGCGAGAGTTCTTCCGGCAGCAGTTCGGGAAGTTCAACCGGCAGCACCGGAAATACGAGCACGGATGCCAACGGTGAAAATACGAATTCCGAAAATACGGATAACAGCGGAAATAACGGCAATACAACAAACAGTTCGACAACCAACAGCAGTACAAGCAGCGGGACAAATTCATCCGGCTCGAGTTCATCGTCAAGCAGCTCCGGAACAGGCACAAATTCAAGCTCCGGAAGCAGTCAGATGTCTGACAGGGCGCAGTCTGAAGTGGACTATCTGACAACGATGTCATCTATTTTGTCCAAACTTTTTGACAGTGATTGATGAAAAATAACGAAAATGCTTAAAAAATCAGATTTTTCCGTTGACAAGACCCTTAAAAAACATTAATATATCGTTAGTTGTTCGGGAGTACACCCGACGATTATAATTATTTATAGTTTCCAGAGGAGGAAGTCAAAATGAACAAAGCAGAATTAGTATCAGCCATTGCAAAGAAGGCTGACATCCAGAAGAAGGATGCAGAGGCAGCACTTAAGGCATTCACAGACGTTGTTGCTGAAGAGCTTAAGAAGGGCAACAAGATCCAGCTTGTTGGTTTCGGTACTTTCGAAGTTTCCAAGAGAGCAGCTCGTACAGGCCGCAACCCGCAGACAGGTAAGGAAATGAAGATCGCAGCCAGCAAGGCTCCGAAGTTCAAGGCTGGTAAGGCTTTAAAGGATATCGTAAACAAGAAGTAATTGAGCGAATAATCTGATTCTAATAGCCACACAGGTATCCCGTATATGGGGTGTCCTGTGTGGCTATTTAAAATTGTAACGGACATGAGTACGTAGCGATGCGGAAGTTGCGTAGCAACGGAGCAGCGCGTAGATTATGAGCGAATAGGGGTGTAAAATGTCAGAAGAAAATACTATGCGCTTAGATAAATATCTTAAGGTTTCCCGTCTTATAAAGCGACGCACCGTTGCAAACGAA
>JAFOND010000031.1 GCA_017418645.1 Lachnospiraceae bacterium
AGTTACTCCGTATTACAATAAGAGTACACAGGCAGGTCTTATCCGCCATTATTCAATGATCGCGGACGAGACAAAGCTGCCGATAATCCTGTATAACGTTCCGGGAAGAACAGGATGCAACATCCTTCCGGAAACCGTAGCGGAACTTGTAAAGACAAAACAGAACATAGTCGGTCTTAAAGAAGCAACGGGCAATATGGCGCAGGCATCAAAGACGATGGCCCTTTTGGACGGAAATCTTGAGATGTATTCCGGAGAAGACGGACTCGTTACACCGCTTCTTTCCATAGGAGCCATCGGTGTTATCTCCGTTCTTGCAAACATTGCTCCAAAGCAGACGCATGATCTCTGCCAAAAATTCTTTGACGGGGATGTTCAGGGCTCCGCAAAGGAACAGTTAAAGGCAATACCCCTTGTGGATGCACTGTTTAGTGAAGTTAATCCGATCCCGGTCAAGAAAGCATTAAACCTTATGGGCAAGGAAGTGGGACCGGTGCGTCCGCCGCTTATCGAAATGAGCGATAAGGGCTCGGAAGTACTTGCTGCAGAGATGAAAGCGTACGGAATATTGTAAACCAATGTCATTCCGAACGAATGTGAGGAATCTTAACTGTAAATCACGGAGAACTAAAAATGACAAAAATTATCATGCACGGCTGTAACGGTCATATGGGACGCGTTATAACGGAACTGGTGCAGAACAGGGAAGATGCGGTAATAGTTGCGGGCGTTGACCCGTATACCGGAGTGGACAATCAGTATCCGGTTTTTGAGAAGATATCGGATTGCACCGTGGACGCGGATGTTATTATTGATTTTTCCAATGCTGCTGCAATTGACGGACTCCTTTCATATTGCAGGGAAAAGAAGGTGCCCCTCGTACTCTGTACCACAGGGCTTTCGGAAGAGCAGCTTAAGGTCGTTAATACCACATCTAAGGAGGTTGCGATCCTCCGTTCCGCAAATATGTCCCTCGGGATCAACACGCTCCTTGAACTGTTAAAGAAGGCTGCAAAGGTATTTTCACCGGCGGGATTTGATATAGAGGTAGTTGAAAAACACCACAACCAAAAGCTGGATGCCCCTTCCGGCACGGCTTTGGCCTTAGCGGATTCAATAAACGAGGAATTCGGCGACTCTTTTGAATATGTCTATGACAGAAGTCAGAAGAGAGAAAAACGCGGAAAGAAAGAAATAGGGATTTCCGCGGTAAGAGGCGGGAATATCGTCGGAGAACATGAGGTTATCTTTGCAGGAACTGACGAAGTTATAACCTTTAAGCACACCGCATATTCAAAGTCCGTTTTTGCCAGCGGTGCGATAGAAGCGGGAATCTTCCTTCACGGAAAGACGCCCGGGATGTATGATATGGCGGATGTTATTGCCGCTAAATAAATTCAGCCAGTTTCGAGGAATGCTCAACGTAACTTCCGTGGTCTTCGCCGGGAAGAATATGAAGTTCCGAATCCGGGATGAGGGAGGCAATCTTCCTTGTCTCGGATTCTTTAATCATATCGTTTTCTCCGGCAAAAACAAAAGCCTTCGAAGAAATCCGGGAAAGAAGATCCGGCGGAATGTTCGGCTCGTTAAGCATCAGTTCAGTCAGCGGATTTCTGTCTTTTCTGAAGGCCTTTTTTATCTCGTGAGCTGCCTTAAAGGTAAGCCCTTTCGGATTCATGTTTCCGCCGCAGAGATAAAGGGTGCCGCAGTTTTGAGGATATTTAATGGCGCACAGCATTGCGATTATCGCACCGTCTGAAAAGCCGAGGATATCCGGCTGTTTTATATCCAGAAAACCGATAAGGTTGTTAAGATCCTCTGCCATATCCATGTAATGATATTCTTTGGGGGTCGCGGAAAGACCGTGGCCGCGCGTATCCGGAAGATAAACGGTATATCTGTCCTTTACGGCTTCGGAAAGCACGTCGAAAACATCATGGGATGCCCCGTTTCCGTGGAGCATGAGGATATTTTTTTCGCCCTCCCCGACTCTTTCGTAATATATTATCTGGCTGTTAAGCTGTGCGTACATATTGTTTCTCCTTGTCCACAAAATATATTAGTATTTATATCCCGCATTTTCAAGCCCAAATAATATAGAAAAACCTACATTTTACTTGCCTTTTTTACCCAATAGGATATAATTAATTTATTGTTTTTTGTTCCGGAGGGGAACATATTCTTTTTATTATTTTTTCTACTAAAGGAGGGGGTTCTGATATGGATCCGAAAAATCAACA
>JAFOND010000032.1 GCA_017418645.1 Lachnospiraceae bacterium
GAACGCGACACGGCGGTAACCCTGAAACTTCTTATGGATAACGATAACGACGGTACGCTTATCATCCTTGAGGATACAAGGGTCGGTATCGAGAGATTAAAGCGGACGGAGATAACATTTGTCAGAATGTTTACCGACAAGATCAATATTCCGATCTTCTCTTCCGATGAACTTGTTCTCTTCGGAAAGAAATACGCTTCGGATGAAGGATATGTCCTCGATGAGATGGCGGAACTTGCGCTTTACAACAGGATCGGTCTTATTCAGAGACTTGACCGACCCACATATCTTACGGAAGTTAAAGAGATTGTGGATAAAGCAATAGAAAATGCCGAAAATGCCGGCCTCGGAGGCTTCTTTGCAAGACTGGCGGCAAGGAAGAGGACGGATGACGGAAAACTGATATTACTGGAAAAAGACTTTGCGCAGTGATAAGGGGGAGAAGAACATGAAAAAGGATCCAAAGAGAAACTTTACCGAGCTTGATGCATATCTGTTCGGGCAGGCAACACATTACGATATTTATAAAAAACTTGGTGCACATAAAGCAACCGTGGACGGTAAGGAAGGCTTCTTCTTTGATGTCTGGGCTCCTCATGCAGCTGCGGTAAGCGTTGTCGGGGAGTTTAATGACTGGGATGAAAACGCTTTCTATCTTGAACGGGTTGAACCGAAAGAGATGGGCGTTTTTGAGGGCTTTATCCCCGGAGCAAAGGATGGACAGCTGTATAAGTTCGCGATCCATACGGCAGCAGGTGATGTGCTCTACAAGGCAGATCCCTTTGCAAAGACCGCGGAGCTTCGTCCCGGAACCGCATCACGTCTTTATGAAAAGGAAGAGTTTAAATGGACGGACAGCGCATGGATGAAGAAACGCGAGAAGATCGGCGAAGTAAAATATGTTGAGCAGCCGATGAGTATATACGAGGTTCATCCGGGTTCCTGGAAACGTCATCCGAACCGTGATGATGACGGCTTCTATACATATAAGGAATTTGCTGAAAGCCTTGCGGATTATGTTACGACCATGGGTTATACCCATGTTGAGCTTATGGGAATCTCCGAGTATCCTTTCGACGGATCCTGGGGTTATCAGGTTACGGGCTATTATGCTCCCACATCACGTTACGGAACGCCAGAGGATTTCGCATATCTTGTAAACTATCTTCACAAGAAGGGAATCGGCGTTATCCTTGACTGGGTACCGGCGCACTTCCCGAGAGATGCTCACGGCCTTGCGGATTTTGACGGACAGGCGCTTTATGAATATGCGGATCCCAAGAAGGGAGAGCACCCGGATTGGGGAACGAAGATCTTCGATTACGGCAAGAACGAGGTTAAGAACTTCCTTATCGGTTCCGCTCTTATGTGGGTAGAGAAATATCATGTTGACGGACTCCGTGTTGATGCTGTTGCATCCATGCTCTACCTTGATTATGGAAAGCAGAGGGGACAGTGGGTTGCGAACCAGTACGGTTCAAACGAAAACCTCGAAGCAATAGAATTCTTTAAGCACATTAATACGCTTATCACGGGAAGAAACCACGGCGCCGTTATGATCGCGGAAGAATCCACGGCATGGCCGAAGGTTACGGGTTCCGTTAAGGACGGCGGTCTTAACTTCTCCTATAAGTGGAACATGGGATGGATGCATGACTTCCTTGATTATATGAAGCTGGATCCGTATTTCAGAAAGGACAATCACAATAAGATGACCTTTGCGATGTCCTATAACGAATACGAGAAGTATATACTTGTGCTTTCCCATGATGAGGTTGTTCACCTTAAGTGCAGCATGATAAACAAGATGCCGGGACTTGAAGGTGATAAGTTCAAGAACTTAAAGGCCGGCTATGCATTTATGATGGGTCATCCCGGAAAGAAGCTTCTTTTCATGGGACAGGATTTTGCCCAGTATCAGGAATGGAGCGAGGAAAGAGAGCTGGACTGGTATCTTTTGGACAACCCGAACCATAAGGGCATAAACGATTTTATGAAAGAACTTCTTCATATATATAAGAAGTATCCCGCCATGTATGAACAGGATACGACATGGAAAGGCTTTGAATGGATTAACGCCAACGATTCCTACAGGAATATTTTCTCGTTCGTAAGAAAGGCAAAGAACGGCAAAGACAGCCTGCTCTTTGTTATCAATTTCTCGCCGATGGTTTACAACGACTATCGTGTGGGCGTTCCCAAGGCGGGAAAGCTTACTCTGTTATTAAATTCCGAAGACAAGAAGTTTGGCGGAACGGAAACAAGGAAAAAGAAGACTTATGAAGCAGAGCATTCCGAGTGCGACGGAAAAGAGTATTCGATAGCATACCCGCTTCCCGCATACGGTGTTGCCGTGTTTAAAATGTGATGAGTTTTAAAAAAGGATTTATCATAAGCGCCGTTCTGGTTGTTCTTATACTGACGGGAGCCATTGTTTCGATGCTTCAGCAGTATACGGATCATACCGTTCTCGAAACGGTGGATATCGGAGATGCCGGCGCTTCCAAAAACGAGGATTTCGAGGAAAACGTCTTAAGGTATACAAATGACGGCGCTTTCTTTACGGATGACTCCGGAAATCTTATATGGAACGTGACTTACGAGATGGATGCCCCCGCATTTAGCCGTGCGGGGGATTATTTCGTGATATACGATAAGGGCGGGACCGCGGTCGTGCTTATGGATCGTGCGGGAAAAGTAAGCTCCCTGCAGACACTTATGCCTGTAGTAAAGGCTACGGTTTCCGAAAACGGGATACTTGCCGTTCTTCTTCAGCAGGATACAACCGGATATGTTAAGCTGTACGATAAAAGGGGGCAGGATGTTGCTTCCGGAGAGTTCCATGCAAAGAACAACGGCTTTCCCATAGAGATCGGGATCTCAAGGGACGGCAAACTCCTTGCCGTATCCCTTCTTCAGATAATAGACGGTGCGGTAAACACAAACATAAACTTTTATGATTTCGGAGAAAGAGGAAAGAGCGCAATAGACAACCTTGTTGCTTCTTTTTCATATTCCAATATGGTTGTGCCGGATATTCATTTCTTTTTAAAGGACAGGATGATCGCCTTCGGAGATACCGAATTTATGATATATGATATAACCGGAAAACCTGTCGTTGATGAAGAGATGTTCCTTCAGGGAGAGGTAAAGGCGGTTTTTTATAACGACAATAACTTTGGAACGGTGACGGGAGAAACGGACGAAGAAGGCAACTACAAAAACATGATGACCATATATTCAAAGACGGGTAGACGCCGCTTTGAAAGAGAGATAAACATTCCTTATAAGGAAGTGAAGCTTTTAAGTAACAACGAGATATTTGCCACGGACGGTAACGAAGCGCTTCTGTTCTCTGCTTTCGGTGTAAGAAGGTTTGACCAGAAGTTTGACGGCACCATATATGAAATGTTTCCGCGAAAGGGCGGAAGAAGATATGTTGTCGTAAAGAGTTCGGGCATGGAATCCATAAGATTGGAGAAACAATGAGTATTGCATTTGCCATCAATACTACCTTTATAATCTGCGCTGCGCTTATATTACTACTCGGGATCCTCGGATATGTCAGGGGAATAATCGGAGTTATCTTCTCCCTGTTCTCCTGGGTGATAACCTTTGCGCTTCTTTTTTTCCTTGAACCTGTATTCGAAGAGGCGTTAAGGAACACAAGTCTTTATGATGCGGTCCTTACTTATATAAAATCCCGGGCGGATGTTAAGCTTTCGACGGAGTTCGGAGGACTGTTGTCATCCGACACACAGATAATCGGAGATGCGCTTATCAAGGTTACGGATATTGTGTTCCATGCTGTGGCCCAGCTGATATGCATAGTCTTTTCGATACTTCTTATGATCATAATAAGGACTATAATCGCCATCATAAACAAAGCCCCGGTTGTGGGGACGGCTTCCCATATCTTCGGAATGCTTTTCGGAGTCGCAAGCGCATACCTTATTCTCTGTGTGGTGTTTATGATCTCGGGCAAGCTTTTTATGACCGCCTTCGGAGAGATGGTCCTTTCGGATGTGGAAGAGAATATTGTCCTGACATATCTCTATAATTATAATCCGCTTTTGAAAATATTTAATTAAAAACACTCTGTTCCAGATGCTGCAAACCCCGTATTTACGGGGTTTTTAAATTTCTTGAAAAAAAATAAAAAAAGTTGTTGACAATCGAATATGATTTTGATAATATATCATCTGCACGGCGCAAGACGGCAGTGCAAAAAACACAACGGACATTGATAACTGAACAGTAAGACAACCTTGAAAGATTCTTTTAATTTTATTCAAAAAGAACAATCC
>JAFOND010000033.1 GCA_017418645.1 Lachnospiraceae bacterium
AACATTGAGATCTGACCTAATATTACAAAGGTCGTGGAGACGGACGAAAAACTGCGTTCGTTCAAAACGTTCTCCGCTTTCTCCTTCCCAACGCCGGAAGGAACAATAGAAAACGGTGAACTTCAAAGAAATCCGGAGGCGTTCCGGAGGGCTCTCGATAAAGAGCTTAGATTAAGAAGGATTAAAACCAGAAAAGCGGTCCTTGTACTCCAGGAAGCAAAGTTCGGTTCACGTGAAGAGCAGCTCCCGGAGATGAAGGACAACAAGCTTAAGGATTATATACAGACAAACGGAAGAATGTTCTTCCCGATACAGGGAGAGAACTATCAGATCGTACATAGAAAAAACGGACCGGGGGTGGACTCAAAGCAGAGAGTTCAGCTTTTTGCCGTTCCGGAGACATTGATCTTAACCTGCGAATCCCTCTGCAGCTTTTGCGGATTATCGCTGGTTGATATAGAGATTGCAGAAAACGGTATTGCAACGCTTCTGCAGATTCAGGAGCCGAAACGCTCTGCAATTGCGATGATCGTTGAAGAATCCAACATGATCATAACGATCATAAGCGGCGGGCACATCGTTATGCAGCGTAACGTTCCTTACGGTGTTGCGGATGCGGTAGAGACGGTTCAGGAAAGCGGATATGTTGGAGAAGGATTAAGCTTCTTCGAAACCCTTGAAAGAATGAAGAAGAGAAATTGCTTCCTTTCTTCGACTGAGGATGACGGCAAGGGGGAACTCTCGGAGGATGAGCTTCCGGAAGATCGGGCGACAAAGCGGGATGCAACAAAGGAACTTATGTATGTATTCGGAAATCTTACAAGAATGATCGAATACTATTCTTCCCAGCATCCCAACGAAGAGATAGAAGTTTTCTACCTCGGCGGTCTCGCAAATGAAATTGCCGGATTCAAGGAACTGTTCGAAACGGAGATTGGCCATGAGTCCGTTTCCATAATGCAGACATACCTCGGAACGGGGAAGGATCCGAAAAACCTTGCAAATCTTTCGGATCGTTATGATGCGGTACTTGCGGCATCGAGACGTCCGGTGGGCATGACACTTTCTTCCGCAAAGAAGAAGAAACTCGGCGGAACGCCGGCATCGGAAAAGGTTAAGTCCGCAAAAGCCCTTTTTGCACTTTGCTTTGTGGCGGCGCTTGGTTTATCCGCATATCCGATAATAATGAAGATGCAATATCAACAACAGATAGACAGCTTAAATGCAAGGATAAATTCTCTTGCGGAAGCTAAAGAGATAAATACACAATATAACAGCGTTCTTGCTGATTATTCCGCGATAAAGAGTCTTGACGGCTATGCGGAAGCTGGACAGAAGATTCCTCTCCTTTTAAGCGAGATTGAAAAGAACATGCCTTCGGAAGAATATATTGAGAGCATGACCCTTGCAACGGAAGGAATAACAATAAACTTCGGAGCGGACAGAAGACCTCCGGTCGAAAAGACGCTTCAGGTGTTTAGAGAATTTAAGTCAGTTCAGGATCCATATGTTACCGGGGTAACGGTAACGGAAGCTGAAAACGGACAGAAACATTTTGCGTATACCCTTTTCTGCACATTCCAAACAGGGGATGCGGATGGAACTGCAGATACCGAAGAAACAACCGAAAACACGGAAGGAAACTAAAAGATGGCGTTCGGAAAAAAGAAAAAACAGGAAGAAAACCTTGCTGAAGAGCTTGAAACTGCCGCAACGGAACTTGAAGACAGCATAGAAGAAGACGGAAAAGGCAAAAAGAAGAAGAAAAAACAAAAGGAAGATAAGCCGAAAGTTGAGATTTCGGAGGATATCCAAAGACTGATATATGTCTTCGCGGGTCTTGCACTTGTACTTATCGGATACTTCCTTGTATTCAGAAGGATTTCCGACGAGAACACTCTTCTTCAGAACCAGATAAGCCAGCTTAGCAGCGAAGTTGCAATGCTACAGGATATGGATGCGAAGAAAGAGGATAACTTAAAAGAGATCGAGCGCATGAAGAAAGAATCCCAGGCGATAATCGATCAGTATCCTGCGGATGTTAAAGAAGAAGATATTATGTACTTTGTTGATGCACTCGAAAGGATTCAGTCCTTTGAAGGCTTCTCCGAAGGATTCATGGAAAAGACACTTGTTGTTTCAGCGGGTGAGAGCCAGGATCAGAGTGCTCTCAATACTGCGGCTCAGTCCGCAAACGATACTTCCGCAGTAGATTCTACGGAAGCGGAGATTAACGGAACAACGGCAACAACAGCGCCTGCAGCAACGGATGCGAACGGGCAGCCCGCGACACAGGGAGGATATGCATTATATGCAACCGGAAGTACACTTGATTACAGAGCGGGATATGCGGATCTTAAGAATGCCATTAATCAGATCTTAAACGCATCCGGAAAGAAGAGTATCGAAAGCATCGACATGGTTTTCGATCAGGATACGGCATTAATTAACGGATCCATAACAATGAACGATTACAGTATGGAAGGGACGGGAAAGGAATATGTTCCCTCTCCAATAGAAGCTGTTAAACAGGGAAAGGATAACCCCTTCGGAACGAATAACTGATCCGAAAAACTTGCTCACATAAAAGGAAGGGCAGAATATGGCATATCGAAGAAAGTATGCAAAAAAACTGCATAAGTCCGGTTTTACATTGGTTGAGATACTGGTATCAATCGCAATCCTTTCGATTGCGATTTTACCCGTTTTATTGGCGCTTACAACAACGCTCAATATGAACCGCAAATTAAAGAAGACGGAAGATGCCACCGCAGCCGCAACAAACATCATGGAAGAGGTTAAGGCGAACGGTGCGAAGGAGTATATCGCCTTTGATGATGCGGGAGATATCAAGACCGATAAATATGACATGTCAAAGGTTGAAGAGACGGACGATACCGGAGCCGTTACGGATACGTATTATCTTTACAAGACAATGCAGACCGTTAACGGCAAAGATTATAACGTTGAGACTAGGTTTGAATCCATGGCAAAGACTGTGGATACAGAAGACAAGACAGCCCTTGAAAATCTTGACGAGATAACGGACTATAACAGTACAAAACCTGTTCTTATAAAGGGAAGCGGCGTTACTCATGATGTTACCCTTGATACCGTTCCCATGGATGAAATGGCGGCAAGAACAATTGCGGCGGAGATCAATGTTTCGGACGGCAAGACCTGGGAAGACGTCTATAACGCAAACCTTTCCGGCGACGGTGAAAACAAGGAGTTCATGAAGGATGTTGTTATCACCATAGATAAGCAGGAAGTTCAGCTTCAGGGAAGGACCGTCGACAGAGTCATTGCCTATGCACAGGTTCTTTATCAGTTCGTTAATTACGGTGAAAGGGATTCCGGTACAACGGTTTATAAATATGCCACAACAAAGCGTTGCATTTATCGCGGAGCCGGAAACGATACGGATCTTCAGACCGTTTACATTTTAAATAAAGCCAT
>JAFOND010000034.1 GCA_017418645.1 Lachnospiraceae bacterium
GGTTCGCCGCCGTGGTTCCCGCTTGTCATCACAAGAGCCGTATCCTGTCCTTCCCTTTCTTTTGAAAGATCGTGGAACAAAAGGTGCTGCACGGGATTTGAGGGAAGAAAAGCTCCGATACGCCCTTCTCCGCCGCCTAAAGAATAGGACCGGTTCTCTTCCTTTCTTCTTAAAAGAACGATGGGTGCTTCCGGAGAATTTAAAAGTTCCTCTTCCTTGGGCGAAACGTAAGCATATTTCTTAATGGTTTCTATATCTTTAAACATAACCGCAAAGGGTTTGTTCTTTCTTTCCTTGTAATTTCGAAGACGTTCCTCGGCATCTTCGTTAAATGCATCAAATGCAATATGATATCCGCCGATGTCCTTTATTGCGGCGATTCCGCCGGACAAAAGAACGTCCTCGGTTGCTCTTAAAGATTCTTCGTTTCCGACTGTTTTTACTATAGTGTTTCCTTCCTCTTTTTCGTCTTCTTCTGTTTCGGAAGGTCTTCTGCTTTCGGGAGAATAATCTATGGATGTATCCTCGTATACAAAAAGTTTCGGGCCGCAGTCGTTGCAGCAGATGGTCTGGGCAAAGTGCCGGCGACCGGTGTTTTTCTTTCCGTTATATTCCGCTTCACACTCGGGACAGAGTTTAAAGTCCGCCATGGTGGTATTTCCTCTGTCATAGGGAAGCTTCTTCATTATCGTATAGCGCGGGCCGCAGGAAACGCAGGATATAAAAGGATTTCTGTACCTTCTGTTGTTTGGATCGAAGAGTTCAAAAAGGCATGAATCGCAGGTCTTTATGTCCGGCGGAAGAATAGGAAGAAGATCTTTGTTCTCCGTGCTTTCGATAATGGTAAAGGAGTCGAACGACCTACCCTCTTCCTCAGTCTCTTCTATCCTTTCAACAATGGATCCCGGTAAGATATCGTTGTTTTCGGCAAGCAAAGACAGGCGATGGATCAGTTCATCCATCGCCTCTTTTTTACCTTGTAGATTTACGGTTACGATCCCGCCGTCGTTTCGGACGTTTCCCGTTAAGGATAGTTCGTCCGCCAGACCTTTAACATATGGTCTGAAGCCGACTCCCTGTACGAGACCGTAGATCTTTATTGTCACCTGGGTCCCCCTTTATTCTGCCGGTTTTTCCTCTGCCGGCGCCGCCGGAGCCGCTGCCGCTGCTTGTGCCTCTGCTTTCTTCTTGGCTTCCATCGCAGCCTTTGCGGCAGCCGCCTTCTTAGCGGCTTCTTCTCTCTGGATACGCTCTTTTTCAAGCTGTTCCGGAGACTTTGTATATGTTACCTGTCCTTCTTTTGCGCCCGGTGTCTGATAGCCCTGTATCATTGAAAGGCACTTCTTGGGACATTTTTCAACGCAGTATCCGCAGGCAATGCAGTCGAAACGGTCAATGGACCATGTTCCCGCATTCTTGTCAACGGAAAGCGTTCCGCAGGGACATGCGCGAACGCACATACCGCAGCCGATACAGTTATCGATCTCTATCTCCACATGTCCTCTTGCGCCTTCCGGATAAACAGCCGGCTCAAAAGGATATTTTGTGGTTACCGGAGGACGGAAAAGATTCTTCAGCGCTTCCGGCGCATATTTCATTATACTCATCTTTCTTCCTCCTTCCTATCGTTCCGTACAGCTTACGCAGGGGTCGATGGTTATAACAAGAAGACCAACGTCCGCAAGTTTCGTATTCTTTAACATCTCGCAAAGTCCCGGAAGGTTTGCAAATGTCGGTGTGCGGACTCTGAATCTGTCAAGATTCGGACTTCCGTTAGCCTTTACATAGTATACCGCCTCGCCACGGGGCTGTTCAACACGCATGAACGCTTCACCGTTGGGGTTGCCCTTTACCGGTGTAACAAGATCCGTTTCGTTCGGGATCTTTGCGATCGCCTGACGGAGAAGATCTATGGACTGGAAAACTTCCATCGTTCTGATATAGCATCTTGCAAAGGAGTCTCCCGCCGTGCTTATGATCGGTTCAAAATCAAGATCCGGATAAGCCGCATATCCAAGCTTTCTCATATCGGTTCTGATTCCCGAAGCTCTTGCAAAGGGGCCTGCGCAGCCAAGGTCATGTGCCTGTTCCTTTGTGAGGATTCCGACACCCTGAAGTCTGGACTGTACCGTATAATCCTGGAAGAACGTATCCTTAATGATCTTGCATTCTTCCTCAACCTCATCAAGAGTCTTTAAGATGATATCGAGTTTTTCCTGCGGAATGTCTTTTAAGACACCGCCCACACAGTTAACGGAAAAGATAAGTCTTCCGCCGGATGTCATCTCCTGAAGATCAAGAACTTTCTCACGAACTCTCCAGCACTGATAGAAAAGGTTTTCATAGCCGAAACCGTCCGCAAGGAGTCCGAGCCAGAGAAGATGCGAATGCATTCTTCCGAGCTCTGCCCATATTGTTCTTAAATACTTTGCGCGGTTCGGAACTTCGACACCGAATACTCTCTCAACCGCTTCGCAATAACCCATACCATGCTGGAAGGAGCAGATTCCGCAGACTCTTTCCGCAATGTATGTCATCTGATTAAAATCTCTTTTTTCCGCAAGTCCTTCAAGACCTCTGTGTATGAAACCGACGGAAGGTATTGCCTCGATGACGGTTTCGTCCTCAACAACAAGGTCGATATGGATCGGTTCCGGAAGCACCGGGTGCTGCGGTCCGTACGGAATTACACTTCTTTTACCCATATCAGTTGCCTCCCTTCTTCGGGATCATCGGAGTCTCCTCTTCGATCCTGTATAATCTGTTCTGAAGGTCGGTGCTTATCATCTTTATCTTTACTCCGAAAAGCTCCTTCATCTCGTTTTCATAGAATACAGCGGGAGGGATTATCTCCGTTATAGACGGAACTTCCGTCTCCGGATCTATAACAACCCTGAGCGTTGTAAACTGATATGTATCGTCATTTGCAAATGAATAGGAAAGCTCGATCTTTTCGTTTGCGTATGCCGCACATGCCTGCGACAGTCTGAAATTATCTTTCTTCAAAGAAAGAGCTTTTGTAAGAAGGTCGGATACTTCGATCTCGTCTAAGATCTCGTCCGGATGTATTACTTCTGCCATGTTCTTAAGCTCCTTTCTTTTTGTTTTTCTTCATCGCCTTGTGTTCCTCTGAACGCTTCTCAAGAAGCTCAACCGCCTGAACAACACCGTCGATGATCGCCTGCGGTCTTGCCGCGCATCCCGGAACATAGATATCTACCGGGATAACGGAATCCGCGCCGCCGAGAATGTTATAGCAGTCTTTGAAAACGCCGCCCGTACAAGCGCAAACGCCAACGGCAACAACAACCTTCGGTCTCGGCATCTGATCGTAAAGCTGCTTAACAACATCTTTGTTCTGTGTATTGATCCCTCCGGTGATAAGGAAGATATCCGCCTGCAAAGGATCACCCGTATTCATTACTCCGAAACGCTCCGCATCATAGACGGGTGTAAGTGCCGCAAGCACTTCTATATCGCAGCCGTTGCAGCTGCTGCCGTCATAGTGTAAGAGCCAGGGAGATTTCTTTAACTTTGCCATGTCTTACCTCCTATGCAACCCGAACCAGCATGAGAACAAGAAGGTTTACACCTGCCGTAAACAGGGTAACGATCCATGTTATCTTTAACATGTTCTCCCACTTCATTCTCGCCGATGTATTGTCTATCAATATTTCAAGGAAATATACGAGAAGTATTGCTACTATCGCGTATATTACGGAAATGTAGCTCCCGTTTATGAAGAACAGTCCGACAACGCCCATAAGGAATACGTTCTCATACCATTCCGTAACCTGGAAGATTGCAAGGTTTCTTGCACCCATTTCCGTCGTAAGACCTTTAACAAGTTCCTGATGCATATGATGGCTTGTGGCGATGTCAAAGGGTGACTTTCTCATCTTGATCGTAAGGATGAAGACGAATGCCACAAAGAATCCCGGAAGGAAGATTATATCGAGCTTGCCGGAACCGGCGATCTCATTAACGTTAAACGTGCCTTCCGCAAGATAGAATCCTACGCAGGACAGAAGCACTGCAGGCTCATATGCCATCATCTGTATAAGTTCGCGGTTTGCACCCATTGTTGCATACGGGGAAGATGTTACCATTGCCGCAAAGTAAAGAGCCGTCGCTGCGGTACTCATTACAAAGAAGCACATAAGAATATCCATTCCCGCATAGAACATCGCGCCCGTGAGGATCATAAGCGCAAGGTATGAAATAAGCGCAAAGGTCTGTGATCTCGAAACAAGGATAACCTGCTTGTTAAAAAGTTTCTTTACATCATAAAACGGCTGTAAGATCGGCGGTCCCACACGTCTCTGCATCTTCGCGGAGATCTTTCTGTCTATTCCTTCAAGGAGTCCGCCTATGATCGGCGCAAGCACGATATAGCCGACAATACGTAATATCATATTCATGCCGCACCTCCTATTACCATTATCATCATAACTATGAGTACTGCTATCGCAAACATCTGTGACGGAAGCATCAGCTTTCTCTGACCGATCATCTTATAGAAATAATAGTTTGAAAGCCAGAGTGTCTTTGCCTCGCCCATGGAGTCCGTGAAGGCTTTGTTCTCGCCTGTGTTGACACCGTTCATGTATGAAAGTTTTCTGTTAAACTGCTGTGTTCTCGAAAACTTGAACGCAATAGCCGGAACGGCGAAAACGAAAAGTATTATTACAACCAGCATATAAAGAAGGCTCTGAGGAAGAACCTCGCTTGATTTACCGAACATCTCCGCAAGGAGCGGATCAACATATACTTTCGAAAGAAGCGGGAAGAGCGCACAAAGGAGAACCATAAGGATCGCATGGATCGTTAAGGAGATGATCTCGTTCTTCTTTGTTATGTCCTTAACCTTCTCTTCCGTAAGATGTGTATGGGATACAAGTTTTCCCATCCACTTTGTCCAGTAGAAGGACGTTGTTGCGGAACCGAAAGCGATAAAGAATACCATTATGATGTTTCCGGAATCAACGGATGCCTTGAACGCAGACCACTTAGCGATAAGCATTCCAAAAGGTGCAAGGAACATTCCCGCGATACCGATGAACATAAATGTGGCAAGTCTCGGAAGGATATAAAGAAGTCCGTGCATATCCTCGATGTCTCTTGAATGGAGAGCGTTTTCCGTAGCACCCACATCCTGGAAAAGAAGGGACTTTGATATCGCATGGAATATCATAAGGAATACGCCCGCCCAGATTGTTTCCGGACGTCCCATTCCGGCGCAGGCAACCATCAGACCCAGGTTTGAGATCGTCGAGAAAGCAAGAACTTTCTTTCCGTCACTCTGCGCTATTGCCATAACGGATGTTATAAGGAATGTAAATCCGCCGATGAAGGCGATCATATTTCCCGTTATCGTTCCGCTCATTGCGGGAGCAAGACGGAAAAGAACGTAGATTCCGGCTTTAACCATGGTAGCGGAATGTAAAAGCGCGGACGAAGGTGTCGGCGCAACCATGGCTCCGATAAGCCATGTGGAAAACGGAAGCTGCGCGGCTTTTGTAAGGGCTGCAAAGGCGATAAGCGCAACCGGGATTATCGCAAAGTTGTTTCCCGCCATACATTCTTTTACAAGGTAATGAAGCGAAACATTTCTTTCCGTGAACGTAAAATACATGATGCCGATGGCAAGCGCTGCACCGCCCAGAAGGTTCATCCACAATGCGCGGAAAGAATTTGTTATTGCGATGCTCTCTCTTGTATATCCGATAAGAAGGAAAGAGCAAACGGATGTAAGTTCCCAGAAGAAGTCTATCCAAAGAAGACTTTCGGAAAGAACGAAACCGAACATCGCACCGAGGAATAAGAAAAGAAGTGTAAAAAAGTAATATCTTCTATCTTCTATATCAGTGTGATGATGATGATATCCATGCATATACCCCACGGCATAGATAACAATAAGAGCGCCGATAACACCGACGATAAGACACATGAGTATCGAAAGATGATCGATATAGATGTGCGCTATCTCTGCGGTCTTCGGTCCGAAAAGCTCAAGATAAGCCATCATACATGTCGGTACGATGGTAAGGATCGAAACCCAGTACTTTTTGTACTTAAAGCAGAGAAATGTTACCACGATCATTAAAATGATCTCCGCACATAATATTGCCATATCGGCATAGTGCGTTTCGTAGTAGAGCTGAATGGGTTTACACCCTCCCATGATCCATTGTCCCATAAGAAAAAATGAACCGCCCATGATCACCGTTGCGCCGATGTAGGCGATTGCATTTCTCACTTTGTTAGGACGGATGCAGAACATAAGCACCGCCATAACAAATGGGAAAAGGATCAAAAACGGAATAATATTCATTTTTGACCTCCTCATTACCCTTTTTTGTCATTTAGACCCGAAACAGTATACCACAACAATAACAAAGAAGAAACATTTTATTTTAAGATGACGACGTAAATTATTAGTTGACAATACTGCGATTTGAACATCAACGTTCGTCTGTCCGATGAATGTGAGAAATATTCGCTGGACGCTCCGCTACTAAGGCTCTTACTTCGTCTCATGACGGCCGCTGTGCGCGTCTCCTCGATGCTTCGCATCTGCGGCGCGTGCTCGCTTGGCCTATTCGACTCGTAACAGCCTAAGTGCTTCGCTTATTCGCTCATATTTTCTCACATCCATCGGACAGACTCGTTTTATGGGCGTAACAACAAATACATTGGATACTTTATGTTTTATCTTAAATTGTTCTGTCTCAGATATACTTTTATACAAACCAGAATAGTTACAATAACACAGGAGATGGGGTGAGGCGGAGTAAGAAAAAGGTCCGGGGGACCTTTTTCCCGCCGAACCGACCGACGAGCCATTTATGGCGAGGAGACCTTGAACCCATGGGTTCAAGTGGCTCCTCGCCTTGCACAATAAAGAGGACCTGTGCACTTGCACAGGCCCTCTTTATTGTGCAATACAGGAGATGGGACTTGAACCCACACGTGGTTGCCCACGTCAGATTTTGAGTCTGATGCGTCTGCCATTCCGCCACTCCTGCTCGTAGACTCGCAGTATTGGCGTCTATGCTATTACGGTCGGAGACCGTAATCAAACATTCCGCCACTCCTGCAAAAGACGAAGTAAAATTACCCCGCCAATGTAGACGACTGGATTCGAACCAGCGATCTTCAGAGTCGGAGTCTGATGCGTTATCCAGCTACGCTACGCCTACAAACCGCATTATTATAGTATTTTTGCGCGGTTTTGTCAAACCGAAATGAAGTGTTTTTCAGCCTTTATTTTTAAGCTGGATTATCTCCTCAACGCACTTCTTTGCAACCTTAAGATGAAGTATGTACTGCGTGTTCATATCGTTATTGTTCTTCTTAAGGAACTTTTCTATCTGCTGCTCGATAACACGCTTTGTTTTGTTGAGGGTTTCCTCGTCGAGGCCCATGGCGCTGCAGTCCATGGTTCCCGTTGTGTTTATAAAGTTGCTTGTGTCGATCTTGAGGTCATCGCCCATTCCTTTAAATTCATCGGTGAGCGCGTTGATAAGATTTGATCTTGTGTCGTAGTTCATATTTCCCCCCCTGTACCGTCAAATCTAAGCTCGAACTTCGCCTTTCGGCTCGTTTTCGCTAAGATTATGACATGTCCGCAATAGAATACATAAGTTCCTCCGAATCCTTCCAGCCCAGGCAGGCGTCCGTTATGGACTTTCCGAACACCTGATGGTCGGAGATCTTCTGGTTTCCTTCCTCTATATAACTTTCTATCATAAGCCCTTTTACAAGGGATCTGATATCATCCGAATGCTTTCTTGAATGCATTACTTCCCTTGCAATACGTATCTGCTCCTTAAACTGCTTATTTGAATTGCTGTGGTTGCAGTCCACGATGCAGGCTTTATTAACAAGGTCCATTTCTTCATACATCTTATTAAGACGGATAAGATCTTCATAGTGATAATTCTGCGTGGAATTTCCATGCTTTGAAACCGCTCCGCGAAGGATGGTATGTGCAAGAGGATTTCCCGATGTCTCAACCTCGTGTCCTCCAAAAGCAAAGTGATGCGGATGCTGGGCGGCATATACGGAATTCAGCATTACCGACAGGTCTCCCGAAGTGGGATTTTTCATTCCCGATGCAACATCAAATCCGCTGACCGTAAAACGGTGATGCTGGTCTTCAACGGATCTTGCTCCGATGGCAACATAGGAAAGAAGATCCTCAACATAGGGCCAGTTTTCCGGATATAGCATCTCGTCAGCGCAGGTAAAACCGCTCTCTTCCATTGCGCGGATATGCATCTTTCGCATTGCGATAAGACCTTCCACCATATCCGGTTCCTTTGTGGGATCAGGCTGTATTGCGATCCCCTTATATCCTTCGCCCGTTGTACGGGGCTTGTTCGTATAAATCCTCGGAACAATAAGAACCTTGTCTTTTATCTTTTCCTGAACGGGAACAAGGCGGCTTATGTATTCGCAGACCGCATCCTCGTTATCCGCGGAGCAGGGGCCGATGATAAGAAGAACCCTATCGTCCTCTCCCTTTATTATTTTTGCGACTTCCTCGTCCCGGTTCTTTTTAAGTTCCTTAAGCTTATCGCTTAAAGGATAATCCCTTTCGATCTCTTCCGGGGTTGGAAGCGCCTTTATATACTTAAAACTCATTAACCGATTATATCCTTTCCGACGGGCATATCCTCTCCCGTCCATATCTTAAAGCTCTGTGCTCCCTGAAAATAGAGCATGTCTTTTCCGTTTAAGATTTTACATCCGGTTTCTTTCCCATCTTTTAAAAGAGTTGTTTCCTCCGGATGATAGATTATATCCGACACAAAAAGATTTCCGTGAAGATATTCTTTTTTTACCGGACTGTTTTTGTCTTCTCCCATGCCCACGTTTGTTGCGTTTGTAAGAAGATCGCTCTCACTTATCTTTTCTTTGAGTGCATCTTCGTCCTCAAAGGGAAGAAGTTCTATCTTTGCTCCGGTTTCCCGTTTTACTTTTTCTATGAACTCTTCCGTTTCCGAATATGATGCGTTCTTTCTTTTAAAGACATACATTTCCGAAACGCCGGACATTGCGCCCTTTACGATTATGGATTTTGCGGCGCCTCCCGCTCCCAGGAGCGTCATATTCTTCCCCATTATATCAAATCCCGCATCATAAAGCGAATCAAAATATCCTTTTCCGTCGGTTGTATATCCTATAAGCCTGCCGTCTTCGTTTTTTATTGTGTTAACTGATCCGGAGATTTCCGCTTCCCTGTCCAGTTCATCAAGGAATGGTATGACCGTATTCTTTAAGGGCATGGTTAAATTGCAACCTAATATGGGAAGGGTTCTTATGGCGCTTACCATATCACCCGTATTCTCCGGAAGTACATCAAAGGCAAGATAAACCGCATCGATTCCAAGCGATTTAAAAGCCGCGTTATGCATTGCCGGCGACATACTGTGGGCCACCGGGTGTCCGAAGAGACAGTATAATTTTGTTTTTCCCGAAATATCCATTACAGTAACCCCACTATCCTTTTTGCCACGTCCTTCGGCTCAGTTATATTGTCGCTTTTTATGATGTGATCCGCGGCAGCTTCATATGCGCTTCTTCTCTTTTCCATCATCTCACGTATATAGGATTCGTCCTTTTTTTCCGCAAGGAGCGGGCGTGTGGTATCTCTTTTAAGGCGGGCCGCTATATCCCCGGGTTCGGCATACAAAAAGAATACTTTGCCGGATTCTTTCATTATCTTTCGGTTCTCTTCTTTTAAGGGAACGCCTCCTCCGCAGGATATTATGGCAATATCCCGGGATGCAAGATCTTTTAGCACCTCGGTTTCAACTGCGCGGAAATACTCTTCACCGTCTTCCGAAAAAATCTCGTTTACGGATCTTCCTTCACGGCGCACGATCTCCTCATCCATATCTATCAAAGGATAGGATGTAAGGCGCTTTAATTCTTTTCCCACAACGGTCTTGCCGCTGCCCATA
>JAFOND010000035.1 GCA_017418645.1 Lachnospiraceae bacterium
GAAAGAAATCCGCTCCGTGGCTTTATACGCCCTGGTTCTTGCGCTCTTAAGGTCCTTATCTTTTGCAGTTATGCCCAGAACACGGCCTCCGTTTGTTACTATATTTCCGTCCTTGTCAAATGCCGTTCCGGCATGGAAACAGAATTCCTCCGTATTGTCAAAGGTATCAAGTCCGTCTATCTTAAAGCCTTTTTCATAAGATACGGGATATCCCTTGGATGCAAGCACAACGCAGACCGCCGCATTGTCCTCGAACTCAAGATTCAACTCTGAGAGGGTTCCGTTGATGCATGCTTCCATTACGTCCACAATGTCGTTTTTCATGCGGGGGAGAACAACCTGAGCCTCGGGATCTCCGAACCTTGCGTTATATTCAAGAACTTTCGGTCCGTCTTCCGTTATCATAAGACCAAAGAAGATGACTCCCTTAAAGGCTCTTCCTTCGGATGCCATGGCATTCACGGTCTTTTGGTATATCTTTTCCTTACAGATCTTATCAATCTCTTCCGTATAGAAGGGGCTCGGTGAGAAGGTTCCCATTCCGCCCGTGTTCGGACCTTCGTCTCCGTCATATGCTCTCTTATGATCCTGGGCTGAGCTCATGATCTTTATTGTCTTTCCGTCCGAGAAGGAAAGCACCGAAACCTCACGTCCCGTCATGAATTCTTCGATCACCATGCTGTTTCCCGCATCGCCGAATTTTTTATCTTCCATGATCTCTTTAACACCGGCCTTTGCTTCCGAAAGATCGTTACAGATAAGAACGCCTTTGCCCAGGGCAAGTCCGTCCGCCTTCAATACGATGGGGAATTTTGCATCTTCAAGATATTCATAAGCCTTTGCCGCATCCGTAAATGTTTCGTATGCAGCCGTGGGAATATCATACTTCTTCATCAGTTCCTTTGAAAAAGCCTTGCTTCCCTCAAGAATAGCCGCTTTTTTATCCGGTCCGAAAACCTTTATCCCTGCTTCGTTGAACACATCAACGATACCGCCCACAAGGGGATCGTCCATTCCGATGACAGCCATGTCGATATCATGGGAAACCGCAAAGTCTCTGAGACCGGTAAAATCCATTGCCTTTATGTCAATACACTCGCAGATCCCCGCTATACCGGCATTTCCCGGAGCGCAATACAACTTATCGCAGCGGCTGCTCTTTTTTATGCTCGTACAGAGCGCATGCTCTCTTCCGCCGGATCCCACGACCAAAATATTCATGATAACACTTCCACCTTTCCTTCTTTAACAACAAGCTTTCCGTTTGAAAAAAGATCTATGGCTTTCGGAAGGATCTTCCATTCCGCTTCTTCCATAACTCTCTTTTGCAGAACCTCCGGTGTGTCCCCGGGAAGAACTTCCACGGCCTTCTGGATTATGATCGGTCCCGTGTCCGTTCCTTCATCCACAAAATGAACCGTTGCTCCCGTAACCTTACAGCCTCGGGAAAGCACGCCCTCATGAACCCTGAGTCCGTAAAAACCCTGTCCGCAAAACGATGGAATAAGAGATGGATGAATGTTTATTATCCTGTTTTCATACTCTCTTATTATCTCCTCCGGAAGGACAACAAGGAATCCCGCCAGCACCAGAAGATCCGGTCCTTCTTCTTTTATTGCGGAAAGAAGCTCTGCTTTTTTTGCAACCTTTCCCTTTATTCCGTGCTTCTTTGCACGTTCCAGAGCATACGCATCCTCTTTGTTACTGATAACGGCCTTAACCCTTGCGTTTGTTATGGTGCCGCTTTCTATGGCATCGATTATCGCCTGAAGGTTGGTTCCGCCGCCGGATACAAGAACAACAATATCTGTCATTATACTATTTCCACTCCCTTTTCTCCGGAAACGATCTTTCCGACAACAAATGCCTTTTCGTTTGATGCGCTAAGGGATGAAACCGCCCTGTCCGCATCCTCCGGCGATACAACTATCATCATTCCCACACCCATGTTGTATGTGTTATACATATCATGCTCTGAAACATTTCCTTTTTCGGAAAGCAGTTTGAATATGGCGGGAACTTCGTATGATGATTTATCTATTACCGCCCGTGCTCCTTCCGGAAGCATACGCGGAATATTCTCATAAAAACCGCCGCCCGTAATATGGCTGCAGCCCTTAACCTTTATGCCGTTTTTCTTAAGATCCGAAAGAGCCTTAACATATATCCTCGTCGGACGAAGAAGGGCTTCCCCCAGAGTTTCTCCAAGTTCATCGTAATATGTGTTCAAGGATTCCTTTGTCATGTCAAACACTTTTCTCACAAGTGAAAATCCGTTTGAATGAACACCGCTGGATGCGATACCGATTATCACATCGCCCTCTTTTATATCCTCGCCGGTGATAATGTCTTTTTTATCGCAGGCACCCACGGCAAAGCCCGCAAGATCGTATTCGTCTTCCGGCATAAGATCCGGATGTTCCGCGGTTTCTCCGCCGATAAGGGCCGCGCCGCACTGTCTGCAGCCTTCCGCAACACCTTCAACGATGGCTTTTATCTTTTCCGGTATATTCTTTCCGCATGCAATGTAATCCAGGAAGAAGAGGGGTTCTCCGCCTGCGCAGGCAACATCGTTTACGCACATCGCAACACAGTCGATCCCGATGGTATCATGCTTATCCAGAAGAAAAGCAAGCTTAATCTTTGTTCCCACTCCGTCCGTTCCGGAAAGAAGTACGGGTTCTTCCATGTCTTTTAATTTTGCCATGGAGAATGCACCCGAGAATCCGCCCAGTCCTGAAAGAACTTCCGGACGCATTGTGCTCTTAACCGCATCCTTGATCAGTGAAACGGATTCATATCCCGCTTCGATATCAACTCCCGCTTTCTTGTAATCCATATCAAAGTTCTCCTTTTTGAAGCATCTCATCTTTTTTTATAACAGCATCCTTCATGTCACTACTGTAAGCTTCCAGTTTCTTAAGCAGGTCTTCATCCGATGCCGCAAGTATCTTTGCCGCAAGTATTCCGGCGTTCTTTCCGCCGTTTATCGCAACCGTCGCAACCGGAATTCCGGAGGGCATCTGAACTATGGAATAAAGCGAATCCACTCCGCCGAGATCCGAAGTCTTCATGGGAATTCCGATAACGGGAAGCGGGAATATCGCTGCGCACATTCCGGGAAGATGAGCCGCTTTTCCGGCGCCTGCGATTATCACCTTTATTCCTCTGTCCTTGCAGCCTTTGGCATAGGAAAAGAATTCGTCCGGTTCACGGTGCGCGGAGATTATCCGCATTTCGGATTCGATTCCCAGTTCTTTCAAAACTTCCTCGGCCTGTCTCATTACCGGAAGGTCCGAGTCGCTGCCCATTACAATACTGACTTTTGGCATGCTTATACACCTCCTGTGATCAACCCTACAACATAAGTAACCAAAAATATCACAACCGCCGCAAGCGGCACAAACAGTCCCACATTCTTTGAAATCTGATTAAAGTTGGACTCCTTTTTGAATTCCTTGAAGCCCATAAAAAGAAAGACCGCGCACAAAACAAAGCATATCATAAGAATTCCCGGGATGATCTTTCCGATCTCCCCGCCAAGTTTAACGGTATAGATGAGCGTCGCGATATACGCGATTATGGAAAACGCGCTGAATCCGCCAAGGAAGATACACTTCTTTGAATACGGCTTTTTCTTTTCCTGTTTACGGTGCCGTCTCCGCTCTCTTTCTCTCTCTCTGTCTCTCTTCATTATTTCACGCCGTACTGTTCATAATATCCGTCAATCTTTTCTTTCATTGCATCATCGATGTAAACCGTTCCTTTATACGGTTTATTGTAAAGATGTTCGATAACGTCCGACATCGTAACGATTGCTGCGGTCTTAAAGGAAAACTCTTCCGCAATCTCCGTTAACGCGCTCTTTTCTCCCGTTCCTCTTTCCATACGGTCCACGGAAACGATGAGTCCCTTTATGTTGCAATCCCCCGCGGCTTTTAATATGGGAACGGTTTCGCGGATGGATGTTCCCGCAGTGGTAACATCCTCGATGATAAGAACATTGCTTCCGTCCTTAACCTCTCCGCCAAGGAGCACACCGCCTTCACCGTGATCCTTTGCTTCCTTCCTGTTCGAGCAGTACTCCACGTTCCTTCCGTATAATGCCGCAAGAGACATGGATGTCGCAACGGAAAGCGGAATGCCTTTATACGCAGGTCCGAAAAGAATATCAAAGTCCTCTTTGAAATTTTCGTTTATCGCTGCTGCGTAATACTCTCCGAGACGACGAAGCTGAGCGCCCGTTCTGTAAAAACCGGTATTGATAAAAAACGGAGTATTTCTTCCGCTCTTTGTAACAAAATCACCGAAGCGGAGCACTTCGGAATCGATCATAAATTCAATAAACTGTTCTTTATACTTTTCCATAATATCACCTTAAGATTCCTCACTGGGACCTAACAATTGTACTAATTTTCCTTCTATATTTCAACAACAAGACAATGCATTTTCCTACAATCTTTTTGGCTTTAACATAGCTTGATTCATTCATTTTTTCCCCGGAATAAAACGCCGAATAAACAATGTCGCATAAATACCTTATATCCTTTTTATTTATCTTATCCGGGAAGGCGACCGCGCATGCCGAAAGTAATTCTTCCTCATCCCTGATAAAGAACGCTTTTGTCTTTATCTTTGCCTTCTTCTTTATGGTCTTTATCAAAAGATCGTTCTGAAGATTAAGCGCTTTTTCATAGTCTCCCTTTTTCTCATAATACAGTTTCTTCGCAATAAATACCGCTGCGCCGATAACTCTCGAAAGAACAACAAATATAAGCAGGAAACACAGCGTCCACACAAAGGGAAGATAGATATACGAAATGCTCGTCCTTCCTTTTTTTCCTCTTCCCACGTTATCCAATGCATCATCCGTACCACCCTGTGTTCCCCCGTTTCTGTCCGTCTCCGTAATAAGACCGTTTAAGAAGAAGGGAAGGTTTACATCGGATGAAACCTCTTCCTCCGCGGGCGGTGTAAATTCATAGGGAAGCCAGCCGTATCCCGTTATATAGATCTCTACCCACGCATGGGCGGATGCGTCCGTTATATTTGCAAGCACCCTGTCGTCCGAAAGACGTTTTGTTATATCATTCTCGCTCATCACGTATCCTTCAACATACCTTGTGGGGATTCCCGCATAGCGAAGGATGAGGGCCGCGGATGACGCAAAATGAACACAGAATCCGCGATGCTGTCTTGTAAGGAAATAATCAATCGCATCTTCGCCGTAAGGAACCGCTCCCGGTGTCATGGTGTATCTAAATTCGTTTATGAAGTACTGTCTTAACCTTGCGGCATTTTCCAGAGTATCCCCGCCTGTCACTATTCCCGCATTCTCGCAGGTGTTTTTGAGGGTTTCCGTAAGGCTCTCAGGATAAGTCCTATAGTATTCATTCGCATAATCGGTATATGGTTTCATAATATCCATATCCGGTTGTTCCGGGTACGGATCATAAGGGTAGTATCCCACCGTATATCTTGACATATCCGTTCCTGAAGACTCTATGGAAACACCCGTCGTATAATAGGGTTCAAAGATCACGGACTCATCCGCATCCACATTTCGTACGGACATAAATCTTCTGTTTCCGTATAGAGCCGAGTATGTATTTTCTGCTTCTTCACCGTGAGCCACAAGATCGGCATCCATTATTTCTTTATAGACTTCCATTACCTCGGGAGGAAGAGGGTCCGTCATAAATGTTTCCGTGTAAATGGGATCTATGTCTTCTTCCGGCCATTCACTTTTAAACTCATTGTTCGAATAATACACTCCCCGATACCCCGCAAGGTACATATAATCTATATCCGCCGGATCGTACCACACCATAAGATCCGTTTCAAAATCCGGGTTAACGGAACGTATTCCTCCGATCTTTCCCTTGGAAAGACCGCCCCTGGCATCATAACGGTTTAAGAGGGATGATATCCCTCCCGTTACTATCATCTTTACGTATTTGTCCGAAAGATCCTTAACGGGATTGGATACGTTCTTTGTGGAAAATCTGTCGTTAAAAACCGTTCCCGATACAAACATAAAAACGATGGAAAGAATAAGCGCCGCAAAGACCATATGCAGCATTCCGCCCACGGATGCCATATAGAAAAACGAATTCTTTTTCTTCTCTTTTTTCTTCCCGTAGGGCATGTCCTTTTTGTATCGATACGGCAGCGTAAAACGTCCGGACCTCGATAACAAAAGTACGGAAATATAGACGGAAAGAAGCATGACAAGATATCCTTTTTCCGGAATCTTATCAATATAAAACGGGATCATCAAAGGCACGAAGGAAACAAGAAAGGTTGTGGGAAGGTCCATGTATCCCGAAATAGTTATGTTAAAGAAAATTGAAAAAACTGCTGCCACAAACACCATCATGTAGCTTACCGTCTTTAACCTGTCGGGTATCATCTCTTCGGACATCCTTCCCGCGGGAAGATCAAAGAACGCGGTATATGCATCCCGCATCTCGTTTAGTAGCGCCTGGAAACCGGAGTTTATATACATATAAAACGCAAAGGCCAGAACTATAAGTATAAAAAACAAAAAGGCGTATCCCAGATAAAACGTGACCTTATTGTAATAAACAAAAGCCGCAAGCATTGCAAGAACAAGCATCGCAGCCGCAACATAAAGGACTTCGAATTCCAGCCCGAAAGAAGAGACAACGGCACCTATGGTTGAATAGCATGCAAGGAAAACAAGGATTCCTCTGATAAAGCAGAGAATCCCTCTTCTGTCGGTATTTCCGTCCGTTATTTCGTTAAGGTACAGCCCCGTTTCAAAGAGCTCTTTTTCCCTTAACTTTTCTTCCTTTTTGTTCCTAAACAAGTTTTCCCTTTGTCCTATAATATGCTCCCGGATTACCGGATCTCTCAGCGTATTCGTCATAGGCCGATCCATCCTCGTGCACCGGCGCCTCATACAGTTTATAAAGCGAGATCATAAGGCTGCTGTCATCCGTAACAAGAACTTTCTCAAAATATCCCGGCCCCGTCTCGACACATACATAAAACGGCTCGTTTTCTCTTACCAGCATTTTTCCGATGGAATAAAACGACGATAATGTATCCTGAAGATCATCCTTTACAAGTTCCGGAAGAAGCGTAATAAAAAGTTCCTTTACGCTCTCATATTCCTTTACCATATATTCATCCGTTTTTGCCGTAAGTTTCCAGTGTATATCCCGGAGTTTGTCGCCGGGTCTGTATTCTCTTATCTCTTTAACATCACGACTCTTTTCGCCGTCCATGTTACTTATCTCGTCCTCGTCTCCCGCATATTCGGGACGCTTTATGACACTCTTTTTTACCGGTGTCTCATTGGGTAGAACCGGAATTTCAATGCATATATCTATTTCTTTTTTAAATGTGAAAAGGTGAAGATAATCCGGGATATAGATATTTTGGGCCTTAAACACGATCATGCCCGCATAGGACACCGTATACGGAAGAGAAATCTCTCTGTCTTTTAATTTTTCCGCCGGAAAAGTTATCTCGTTCTTTTTTTCGTTTTTGTAATAAAGATTATCGCAGAAAAAATCCATGCGACAGTTTAAAAGCGGAATATGTCCTTTATGTTCCGGTCTTATTAAAAAGACCACATCTTCTCCCATAACGCCTGCGGAATTTTTGCATTCCACGGAAACGGAAAGATGTTTTGTCTCAATATATGTAAGATATAAAGATATAAAGGGAATGGTAAGAAACATCAGAAGCAGCACGGAAAAGAGGGGCTGCCTGTAAAAAAGCGCAAAAAGAAACACAAAGAGAAGTTCAAAAATATAAGAGATAATATAGGGTATGTTTCTTTTTTCCATCTCTTTTAAATTGCGGCTTTCGGAACCGGAACGGCGCTTATGATATCATTAAGCGAATCCGAAACGGTCCTTCCGGAAGATACAAGTCTTCCGTTTAAATGCACCCTGTGGTTTGAAACCGGAATGAATACATCCGATACATCTTCCGGGATAACAAAATTTCTTTTTTCGATAAAGGCATTTGCCTTTGCCATCTTAAGAAGCGCAATACTTCCGCGGGGCGAAAGTCCGAGTTCAAAGACCTTGGGATTCCTTGTTTCCTCGGTAATGTTTATCACATATTCATATAAGGATTCATCAACGCGGATCTTATCCACCGCATCCTGCATCCTTAAAACATCTTCCGCGGAGCAAACCGCATTGAC
>JAFOND010000036.1 GCA_017418645.1 Lachnospiraceae bacterium
CGCGGCTATTATGTTATCCGCGGTCTTAAAAAAGGACTTTGTATATGTTGCCCTGGTGTTACCGTTTTTGAAAATATCGAAACACTCCAGCTGCACCGTTCCGCTCTTATTTCCGGAGGATGTGTATACAACGGCATTATCCAGGAAATAGAACTGGGGGTTTTCCGCGGAGAAAAACTGTGCGAGCGTATATGCGTCTTCCGGAGTCATCCCGTAATACGGAACAGCAGAAGTCACCGTATACGTCACCTTATCGGCACGGGTGGAAGACAGGTTGTCCGTTCCCGTAAGATAGCCCGAACAAAGGTCATAAAGCCTGTTGTAAAACTGCTTCTCACTTGTGCTGAGTACATTATATATGGCATCGGACGTATATTTTGCATATGTCTGATCGGATGCGGAAGAATGAGTTGTCTTTCTGGAAAAACGCTCCTCAAACTCATATGTGCTCATGGTTCCGCCGTCAATAAGCTCCATCTCCCTGTAATCGTCCGTTCTTAAAACGATCTCTTCCGCATCCTGCGCCTGTTCCGGCGCACTTGCATGCACGCAAAAACCACCGTTTATCGGAAAACACAGTCCACCGATCATAAGCGATGTCGTCAGCAATACGGATATTTTTTTTAAACAGGTTTTCTTCATATTACATCACCCCTGTATACATACGTTCGTACAATCCGTTTTATTATACATTATTTAATAATTTTTTACAAATATCTAATGACTTTACCCCGTTCTTTTGTTATACTCTTCTTTATGAAAGAACACGGCGAGAATTTTAAAGCTGCGATTGTCGGGGGTTTCACTCTGTTGATCCCCTTTGTTTTGTTATCCGTCCTTTCAATATTATTGCTTCATATCCCCAATACTACATATCTGTACTGGTTACATTCAAGGGACGCTGCCCTTTATTGCAGATTCCTGAATTACTTATGCGACAGTATCTGGGGTAATTTTGCCCTCTTTGTGGTTATGTCCGTCTCCTGGAACTATGCCGCAAAGCTTAAAATGCAGATCTATCGTTCCATAGTCTTCGTATTTACCGCGGTTGTATCCCTTTTTGCCATCTCCGGAGTCGGCACGGATGCCTTCAGCCGTGAATATTTTTCAAACAGCGGTATGTTCTCCGCCATGGTGGCGCTATTTTTAACATGTTCCGTATTTGGCGCGGTTACAAAGCTCGTTGATCCGCATTTTCCCACGCTTCGCGTATCGCGGCAGTTTTCCGCGGCAATGCGAAATACCATCCCGTTTCTGGCGGTTGTGCTACTCTCCGCTTTTATAGAAGTTTCCGTATATCAGCTTACGGGCGGCACGCTCCAGAGTGAAGTGTCGATCATTCTCACAAACGCGGTGGAAAGCGTTGCGAACATATCTCCGCTCCTTGCCGCGGTCCTTTACGAAACAGTTTGCATGGCTCTCTGGTTCTTCGGTATCCACGGTCAGAACTTCCTGTACGTTATAAACGACGGATTTTATACCTCTTTCCTTGTTAACAATATTACAAGCTTACCGGATAACATCATAAATACCGCATTCTTTAACACTTTCTGCGTATGCGGCGGATCCGGTGCGGCTTTGGCGCTTATAGTTTCCATTTTTCTTTTCGGAAAGAATAAAACCTCAAAAACCGTTGCGAAGATCGGCTTTCTTCCCGGTCTTTTCAACATCAGCGAAATTGTTACATATGGCATCCCGACGGTGTTTAACCATATCCTGATCATCCCGTTTATCGGCGCTCCGCTCGTTAACCTGCTTATCGCATACGGAGCAACGGAATTCGGTTTTGTCCCGGTTATACGTCAGAACATTAACTGGGCCGTTCCCATCTTTATAAGCGGTTACGTTGCCACGAACTCCATAAACGGAACAATCCTTCAGCTTTTCCTCTTTGTGCTTGATATTATTATTTATACGCCGTTTGTTCGGATCCTTGATACCTATGACGAATCAAAGTTTACAGAAAGGGTTCGGCTTCTTGAGGCAGAACTGATCAATGCGGAGGAAGAAGTTCGTGACATTGATCTTTCGAAACTCCCCGGCGCATTGGGAGAGACGGCAAGAACCTTAACATTCGACCTTCATAACGATCTTTCCGCCAATTACCTTTATATGGCATATCAGGCGCAGTACGATACGGACGAAGAGTATATGGGGGCGGAAGCGCTTCTTCGCTGGGAGCATGAGACCGCAGGCCATATCTATCCCCCTATGATAATCAAACTCGCGACCGAAGGCGGCTTCCTCTATGAGCTTGAAAGTTATATCTTTGATTCCACCTGCCGCGGAATCAAGTTTCTGGAGCAGCACGGCGATATCTCCTGTAAAGTTTCCGCAAATATTACGGGTATTTCCGCAATTAATCCTTATTTTGTCGAGATGATCGAGGATGCGGTAAAGAAAAACGATATAAATCCGAACAATCTTTGGATCGAGCTTACCGAACAGGCGGTAATGAACTCCAATCCTGCTGCAATGCAGCGTCTTCGTAAAACAAGGGAGAACGGACATAAACTTCTCATAGACGATTTCGGTATGGGACATACCTCCATAGACTACCTGAAAACCGATCTTTTTGACGGAGTAAAGCTTGACGGCAGACTTACACGCGATGTTCTTTCCGATGAAACAAACAGACAGATCATATCCTCCGTCGCACAAATGTGTAAGGATATGAATATGATACTTATTGCGGAATATGTTGAGAACTCGGAACAGCGGGATAAACTCCAGAGCCTTGGAGGCGATGCTTTCCAGGGTTATCTCTTCAGCAAACCTGTTTCTTTGGGAGAGTTATTCGAACTCGTAGACAAAAGGAAACGCGAAAAAGAGGCCAAAAAAGCAGGAAAGACCGACATTCCGAGATCGAAGCGTCACCGTTAGAATAATTATTAAAGTACGGGGGGATCGTTATGTATGCAGTTATAACCGGCGCAAGTTCGGGAATAGGAAAAAGCTTTGCGGGACTTCTCGCAAAAGAAGGATACGATCTTGTGCTCATCGCA
>JAFOND010000037.1 GCA_017418645.1 Lachnospiraceae bacterium
CAATCACTTCCTCCGTCGTCTTCTCCGGCTCACTGATGAGCCGCGTCAGAACACGCTGCGAAAAATCGACCCCGTCGATCTTTGGGTAGTCATTAAAGTCCGGTATGAGCTGCTCAATAAGAACGCGGGACAAGGATCCGGCGTAGAGAACGTCGATGTCGCGCGCGGACCGTGGGGACGGTTCCGGTGATTCGAAGCAATCACCGGAACCGTCCCCGCGGTCACAACAATACACACACCCGAAATGCGGTTCAAAACGGACATCTTTTATCTCCGGTATAAACCGATGCACAAAGTCCACATGATTTTTATCTATGCAAAGAAGAATGGAATTCTTCGGGAGATTCCGAAGCTTGTCCATATAGTGGAACGGATGATCCATGATCACGTTTATGAAGGTTGCCCCCAGCGCATCCCAGAGGTTCTCCCCCTCTTCCGTTCCCATGTTGTATCCGATGTTGTTAAAGGTGATGACGGTGTAGGGCGGGGAAGGCAACGCCTCCAGATCTTCCCCCATGGTCTCATAATTCAGGACATGATAAGGGATACCGTGCTCTTTGAAGCAGGCAATGATCTCGTCCGTGTACAGATCCGTTGTGTCGTAAATACCCTTAAATAAAATATACATAAAAGCATTTTACCATATATGCCAAATATGTTACACTACATACCATGAAAGTTTTATTTTACCGCTACGGGAGCATCTGCGAGCCGGACATCATCGATGTCTTTAACGAGATGGGACTCACCGTGGATGAATACAAAAAAGAGATAACGGAAAAAGACATTCCGCTTCCGGAGTCCGTAAAACAGGTATCTCAGTACCTTCTGGACAACCCGGCGGACTTTGTTTTTTCAATCAATTTTTTCCCGTTCCTCTCCGAGGTATGCAACATCTTCCACATAAGATATTTATCGTGGATCGTTGATGCGCCGGTGATGGAGCTCTATTCGACATCCATAAAAAACGAATGGAACAGAACTTTCATTTTTGACCGCGCAGTCTATGACGACATTCATCCCTATAACGAGAAATGTGTCTTCCATCTTCCCCTGGGTGCAAGGACTGCTCCGAAGGAAGAACTCTTTAAAAAGGCGAGTGATTCGGACCGTAAAAGGTTTTCCCATGACATCGCATTCGTCGGTTCTCTATACACCGAAAAAAGCCCGATCGACAAGCTTTCCGGCGAGTCGGAAAACCTCCGCGGATACCTGGACGGTATCATGAAAGCGCAGGAGCGTGTGTACGGATATTATTTCATTGAGGAACTTTTATCGGACGATATCGTCAAAGAATTTAAAGAACATCTTCCGGGCTTTTATACATATCCGGCGGAAACATTTTTAACGGACAAGAGGACCATGTCCCAGCTTTACATCGGAAACGGAATAACGGCGATGGAGCGCGTCGATACGTTTAAAATTCTGTCCGAGCATTTTCCGGTTTCAATCTATACCGCAAGCGATACAACGGGCATCCCGAAAATTCACAACATGGGGCTTGCAAAAACTCTTACGGAAATGCCCCTCATATTTAAGAATTCAAAGATAAACCTAAACCTTACAAGCAAGGCGATCCGCACGGGACTGCCGCTTCGGATCTTTGATATATTATCCTGCGGCGGATTCATAATCTCGAATTATCAGCCGGAGATCCCCGAGCTTTTCACGCCCGGAGAAGACCTTGTTATGTACGGGAGTTTTGATGAACTTTTATATTTCTGTGATTATTATCTCTCTCATGACGACGAGAGGATACAGATAGCCGAGGCCGGCTATGAAAAGTTGAAGGCGAACTATACGTATGAGAAGCAGTTGGAGAAACTGTTGTTTACAGCGTTTTCGTTCTAGCGAACCGTCCCCCTGATTCGTCTTACGCCCTTACTCCGATCTGGTAGTAATCGATTCCATATTCCTTCACGCGTTTCGCATCGAACTGGTTCCGGCCGTCGAAGATCACCGGCTCCTTTAAGAGCCTCTTTATCTCATAAAAATCCGGGCTTCTGAACTCCTTCCACTCCGTGATAAGGATCAGCGCATCCGCGTCTTTAAGCGCCTCATATTTGCTTTCGCAATATGTTATATTCTCATTACCCTTTAAATAGCATTCTTTCGCCTCTTTAACGGCTTTCGGATCGTACGCGCGGATCTTTGCTCCTGCTGCCGTAAGTTCGCTTATAATGGTAATTGCGGGGGACTCACGCATATCGTCCGTATCCGGCTTAAAAGCAAGGCCCCAGGTTGCAAGGGTC
>JAFOND010000038.1 GCA_017418645.1 Lachnospiraceae bacterium
GATGCAGTGGAAGAAGAGGCAACGGTGAAGGGAGCGACACGTATGCTAAAATACATTATAGTCATGAATCCCTGGAAAAATGATATGATAAGGCAGTACGACAAGACCACCGGTCTTCCCTTCCTCAGATCGGGACGTATCGGTTATGATTCTCCCTTGGGAACCTATAAGATTGAGTTAAAGGATTATCTTCACATGTTCCGATATACGGCATTTGAAAGATAATGTTTCATTACTGCTTCGCAAAGCATTCCGCCCCATCCTTAACCTTCTCCAAAAGGTCTTCTATGGGGATGGGTTTGGAATAATAATATCCCTGGAAACTGTGAACACCGTAGTCCCTAATAATATTGCACATCCCGGATGTTTCGATTCCCTCAACACATACATCCGGGCCAAAGATCCCTGCAAGTCCCGTAAAGCTCTCCAGAAGCTTCTTCTCCAGTTCGTCTTCCTCAATATCTTTTACAAAACTCCGGTCAACCTTTATGGTGTCAAAGGGCAGATTCTTGATAAGACCGACGGATGAAAAACCGGTTCCAAAATCATCCAGTGCGATTCGCACACCCCTGGAGCGAAGCCTTACGATAACATTTCTAAGGAGTTCCATATCCAGAAGCCGGCAGCGTTCCGTAACCTCAAGACACAATTGTTCGGGATTCGCCTCGCTCTCCCTGATCAAATGTAATACCTTATCCGCAAAATCCGGTTTCTCCAGCTGCGAATAAGAAAGATTTACGTTAATAACAAATTCAGGCACATAAGACATTATCTTCTTGGCATCATTAAGCGCCGTCTTTAGTATCCACTCACCCAATTCAGGGAACAAAGGATCGTTCTCCAAAAACGGAATGAACATATCGGGAGGAACCACTCCATATTCATCGCTCTTCCAACGGAGAAGCGCTTCCGCGCCGATCAGTTTTTCGGTTGCTGCCTCTACCACAGGCTGATACAGTACATAAAAGCCTTTATAATTCTGGGTTATGGACGATCTGATCGCATGGAGTTTCTCAATTCTCTCCTTGCTTTCCCCAGTAAGTTCCTGATTGAATTTCACAAGATCCCCGTGCTTATGGATTTTGGATTCCTGATAAGCAAAATTCAAGCATGAATATACTGTCTGATCATCCACGTTAAAGTCATCGAGCACAAGCATCCCGGCATTAAGTTCGATGGAATAATCTCTGCCATCATACCTTATACCTTTCCTATAATGCGCGCGGAGATCATAATACAACTGCGCAAATTCTTCCTCGGTTTGTGTTGTGGAAATAACCGCAAATCGTGAACCGTCCAGACGGTATGTTCCTCCACGATTTGTTACATTATCCATCAGATACCTGCCAAGGTTCTGCAAGAGCTTGTTTCCTACATCATAACCATAGGCTTCATTGACCTCCGTCAGTTTTGCAATTCCTGCCATTCCGATCTTGATAGGGGTCTTTTCCCGAATATACGACTTAAGGTCGGAGAAAAAACCGTACTGATTACGCAGCCCCGTCACTTCGTCGATATGACTCTTCTGGCTATGGTTTCTTATGGCTCCCACAAAAAAATCCGGCTTACCGTCTTCTGTATAGAGCACCGTACCGCGACAGGTACAAAGATCATACTCCCCGTCCGGCCGCAGCGCACGATACTGCATGTCGTGCCCGGACTGCTTCCCGCTGAATATAGCCTCCATGCCTTCGCTGTAAGCCTGTCTGTCCTCCGGATGGACATGTTCTTCCCAGATCTTTCCGGCCTGATACATGTACTCCGACGGCAATCCAAATGTTTCCACCAGCTCTTTCGACCACCTGGAATAGTCATATTTCATGTTGCAGATAAACACATAGGTATCGTCCGCAATAATATTATAACTCTCATAAAGTGCGTCCAGTATTCTTTTGTCTTCCGGTGTGATTGTCTGATCCCCCATGCCTTTACTCCCCCGTTTTATAATGTCAGATTTGTATACCTATTATATCACAAAGCGACAAAGAAGATGTAATTTGTTTCGGGATTTCAACCGTCACATAAGAAGTTTGTAATAAAGAATCCTCCCACTGCCAGTCCTATGGCAAGAAGAATAAACAGCACGCCATCCTTAAGCTGTTTTGACTTGAAATCATGGTTTATCTCATCCATACTCACAACACTGTCATAAAGCGCACCGTATTCCTCATCGCAACAAAGAACACCATCCTCGTTTAACACTCCGACGGCGGTATACTCCCTTGCAAGGATCTCGGGATCCGCAACCCTGTACGATACTCTAAGGTCGCCCACCTCCCAATTTTCATTATCCTTTGAAGCATATACGCCGTCTCCCAGATATTTAAGACCATATGCCGCTCCGGCATTTTCCGGCGTTTTATATGCAGCGACGGTGCTGTCTTCCATTCCGAAACCTTCTCCGTTGAACAGTCTTAGAATTGATACATCAAGACGCACTCCGTCGATCTCGACATCTCCGGCTATCACGGAGGAACCATAATTGTTTATATTCAGAAATTCAGGCGGAAATTCGGGATTTACATACTTCTTCTCCTTGCCAAAGAGGCTCTTTGCATCTCTAAGTGTCGGATATGTTTTGAATTCACCCATGGGCTCTTTTTCGAAGGCTTCACCCAAATATCGGAAATCCTTCGTATCTCCGTCTACCGTTTCACTCGTTTTTTCGATCACATACTGATACATCTCTGCCTCACGGAAGATCACGGGCCCCATGTCCGTAAGCCCGAGAGCATTATCCGTTGCGGGAGCTACTATCTCCAGTTTTCCCGACACGGAAGTGACATCTCCGATTCCGGTAAAACCGTCAATAAGACTTGCTATCCCCACACAAAGAGACAACAGGCTAAACAAGCCAAATATTATGTATCCAACTATTCTTCCCATTTTCTTTACCTTTTTCCAATAATTCGTTCCACCTCATCCCTGTTTGTCGTGTAATGTTGAAGTCCGCTGTACGGGTTATATACACGATAAACCGGTAATTTATATAAATGTTTACGGGTGAAAACCCATTACCTTTAGGTGATGGGATGAAACCCGCCATGCTTAAACATTGAATAAAATTCCTGTACAAAACATATGTTCTGTGATACAATATACCTATGAATAAAGGTATTAAGTTTAGGATATATCCCACCAAACAACAGAAAATCTTAATCCGCAAAACCTTTGGATGCTGCCGTCTCGTCTATAATAGAGGGCTTGACCTTAGGATCACATCCTACAAGAACGGCAATCCTGTTGGCTACAAGGAAACCTCTGCCATGCTCACTTCCCTTAAAAAGGAACTGGACTTCCTAAAGGAGGTTGACTCCATAGCCTTACAGCAAACCCTCCGTGACCTTGACGTGGCTTATCAGCATTTCTTTAAGGATGGCTTTGGGTTTCCTAAATTCAAGGCTAAACGTGACAGTTACAAGTCCTATCGCACCTGCATTGTCGGGGGTAATATTCAAATTGCCGGAAGGTATATCAAACTCCCAAAGCTTGGCTATGTTAAAGTCAAACAGACCATGGATGTAGGTGTTATCAAGCATGTTACCATAGAGTGTACTCCTTCAGGCAAGTATTATGCCGTGCTGTGTGTGGAGTTTTCTCCCGTACCCCGTGCCAATATTGGTGGCGAGGTTGGTATTGATGTCGGTATCAAGTCACTTTACAAGGACTCTGATGGTAACGAGGTCTTTAATCCTCGATGGTTTAAAAAGTCCGAGAAGAAACTTATCCGCGAGCAACGCAAGTTGTCCCGCATGATTGAAGCTAATATAAAGGGCTACAAGACCGGCCCCAAAGGAGGCCGTATTCCTATATTCATAAAACCCATGGATGAATGTAAGAACATCCAAAAACAGCGGCTTAAAGTAGCGCGTATCCATGAAAGAATACACAACCAACGTAACGACTTTCTCCAGAAAGAGTCCACAAAACTGCTCCGTGAAAACCAAACGGTGTATGTTGAGGACTTAAACATCAAGGGAATGGTCAAAAACCATAAACTTGCAAAGCACATAAGCGATGTGTCCTGGGGGCGTTTCATCTTGATGCTTGAATACAAGGCTTTATGGTACGGTAACGAGATTGTCAAGGTTGACCGATACTTTGCGTCAAGCCAGACCTGTTCATGTTGTGGTAGCAAATATCCAGTTGTTAAGGATCTGGGTGTCCGACAGTGGACGTGTCCGGCATGTGGCACTACCCATGACCGGGATATTAACGCTGCCGTAAACATCCTTGTGGAAGGGCAGCGTATAAAGGCAATGGCTGCGGCTTAAAGATCAGCTCTACCGTGGGAACCACGGAAAGTTACGCCTGTGGAGTGCTTGTAAGACGGGCTTAACCGCCCGCAGCGCACACTGAAACAGGAATCCCATTACCTTTAGGTGATGGGTAGTTCAACCTCTTCCGTTTAACTTATCGATTATCACCGGAAGATCTTCTTCTATCTTATCATTATCTATCTGACAGGTTCCTGCGTTAGCATGACCGCCACCGCCGTATTCGAGACAAAGGTCTCCTATATTAAAGTTTGAACTCTTGTTGATAATGGATTTTCCGATCATAACAGCCGTGTTCTGCTTCCTGAAGCCCCATGCAACATGCACGGAAAGCTCTGCCTCCGGATGCATTGCATAGATCATGAATCTGTTTCCGGGATAGATCGTCTCCTCGTTTCGAAGATCGATGATAACAACCTTTCCGTCCACCTTTGCGATCCTTTCAAGCTGCGCCTTAAAAAGTTCCTGCTGTTCGAAGTAAAAATCAACTCTTTCTTTTACATCCGGAAGTTTAAGCACGTCCGCAATTGGATGCTCAACGCAGTAGTCGATAAGTTCCATCATAAGATCGTAGTTCGAGATCCTGAAATCATGGAATCTTCCGAGACCCGTGCGGGCATCCATAAGGAAGTTCATAAGAACCCAATCCTTGGGATCGAGGATCTCGTCTTTTGTAAAGTCAGCGCTGTCGCCCTTATCAACGGCTGTCATTATCTCTTCCGAGATACGTTTGAACTTATCCGCTCCGCCGTAATAATTGTATACAACACGGGCTGCGGATTTAGCCTCGCCCTCGATAATGAACCTTGCCTTTTCCTCTTCCGAAAGATGAAGTCTTCTGAGCTCGCTTTCATGATGATCGAATGCAAGATGTACTCTTGAGTCAAATGGCAGGTTTGTTGTTATGTCGTTATCGCTGAGCTCAATCTTTCCGTCCTGAACATCCTTGGGATGAACAAACTTGATATCATCTTCGACCAAGCCGATCTCTTTAAGCAACATGGCGCAAACAAGTCCGTCAAAATCGCTTCTGGTCACAAGTCTCATAATCAATTACCTTCCTTTCCCTGTGTTTGTGTTTAAATCTTAAAGAACGATACGGCATCCTCAAGCTGCTTTGAAAGACCGTTAAGATCAGCGGCAGACTGTGAAAGAATATTTACCGTTGCATTGAGTTCCTGCATGGATGCGGAGGTCTGTTCCGTCGATGCCGCGTTCTCTTCCGATATTGCGGAAAGGGATTCCATTGCATCCACGATGATCGTCTTGCTCGCAGCGCTCTCCTGTGAAAGACCGGAGATTGTAGAAACGCCGTCTACCGTTGTTCCGACACCTGCGATAAGCTCGTTTATCTTCTCGATGTTGCTCTGAAGAACCTTGTTTACGTTTTCGGCAACATTTGTAACCTCGTTTGTCTTTGCAATCGCATTCTGTGACTGCTGAAGAAGCTTCTGCATCTCCACGCGGATCTCGTCCGCCGTTGTTGCGGATTCCGTTGCAAGTTTTCCGATCTCTTCCGCAACGACCGCGAAACCTTTACCAGCTTCACCGGCTCTTGCAGCCTCGATGGATGCATTGAGTGCAAGAAGGTTTGTCTGGGATGCGATCGCCATGATTCCTTCAACATGATTGTTAACGCTCTGAACCGCTGCGTTCGTAGCGCTCATTCCTTCGGAGATATCGTCAACTGCCTTTGTCATGGATTCCATGTTACGTGAAAGTTCCGTAAGCGCATCTGCGGAGGACTGGCTCTGCGTGTTCATTGATGATGCTGTCATCGCCAAAGTCTCTGCGTTGTTTGCAACTTCCTGTATCGCATTTGAAAGCATATTGATGTTGTCCGTTGCTCCTCCCACAGTGTCTGCCTGTTCCGTTGCACCCTTTGCGATCTCCTGTACCGCATTGGAAACATCGTCCGTTGTCTGGCTGATCTGATCTGCGGATTCCGCAAGGGTATCGGAGGATTTTGCAAGCTTATTCATTGCGGTCTTTATATCAAGCACAACGCTTGAAAGTTTTTCGATAAGTTCGTTTATATGAATAACGATATCGCCGAACTCATCCTTTCGTCCCGTAAGGCTCTCATCCGTAAGCTTTTCGAATTCACCGTTTGAAAGTTTGCTGATCGCATCGTTAACCGCAACGATCGGTTTTGTGAAGGAAGATGCGAGCGCTACGGCAATAACGGCAGCTATAACAAGCATTACAACACCGGCAATTATTATGATAAGGATCATCTTGTTTGCACTGGAAAGGGCAACTCCCTCGTCCGTTGCTATAACGGTAACCCATCCGGTTATCGGCTCGCGCTGATAAGATATTGCCCAGTTTCCGCCGTTGAACTTGGACTCATAACTTCCGGAAGCCTCAAGATTATCGCGGGACTCCGAATACCATTTCTGCGTCGAGAAGTTAACCGGCTCACCGGTCTCAAGATCCATTGTTGTATGAGCGATAAGGTCACCGTTGTTGTCTCCAATGAAGATATCCTGGTTCTTGGACTTAACTTCGCTCTTTACAAAATCCGAAAGTTCAAGGAGGTCATAATTTCTCTGAACCGCTCCGATAAACTTTCCGCTTCCGTCAACAGCCGGTGCTATGAAGGTACAGATTCTTGCGCCCGTTGTCTTTGAAATATTCTGATCGGATACACAGAACTGAACCTTGTCACGGCAGTCCGTAAAATATGCTCTTTCGGAAACATCAACGCAGTCGCCCTTTGCGCGGAGCACCTGCATACCGTCCGCTCCGGTAATTACCATTGCGTTTCCGTCGCCCACCTTTTCATCTGCGGCTATCATCCATTCAAGGACTGTTTCTTCATCACCTTTGCCCTGAAGAATATCTTTCACTTCCTTGGAGTTTGCAACCGTTTCAAGAAGACGCTTGTTTTCGATCACGACCGAACTGAAATCCTTTTCCACGATTGATGACTGAGTCGAATTCATGCTGTGCATGTTTTCGATCGCTTCTTTATGCGAGAAAACATAGCTTACAATGACAGACATTATAAGCGGTACGGCCATGATAATAACTATTATCAATGCCAGTTTCGTCTTGACACTCACATACCCACTCTTGTTCTGAGCGCCTTTTTTACTGTTCTTTTCTTCCATTTTTTCGTCCTCCTTTTATGAAAGATATTCTATTTCACTGTCCCTGTACGCATCCTTCATCCCTGTAATGAATGCGCCGACAGTCTGATTATCACTGTTAAAAAGTACAACAATACTGGTATCTCTCGTATAGCGTATATTGATATCGGATTTTCCCGTATTCTCTTTCAGAGCATCCTTTACCCTGTCATACGGTCCCACAAAAAGTGCGGTAAAGGGTTTATCCTTATCTTCCATGAGTTTCATTATATAACAAAGCATCCTGACATGGGAAGCGGATATTATCTCTTTCTTTCCCATAAGATCTTTTTTCAGCCTGTTTAAAAGAAGGTTGGAAAGTGCTCCGAAGTTTTCCGGATTACTGTCCGTATTTTGGAATGTTTCTACCTTTATCTCTCCCCTGTCAATAAGGCTTACAAAACTCTTTACCAGTTTGGGATCAAACTGCGTTCCCGAACAGTTAATGAGTTCTTCCCTTGCTTCCACATCCATAACGGTTTTTCTGTAGGGGCGCGCACTGGTCATGGCATCAAAACTGTCCGCGATACATATTATCCTTGCAACAAGCGGAATATCTTCTCCCGAAAGCCCGTCCGGATATCCATTTCCATCGTATCTTTCATGATGATACTTTATTCCGTCAAGCAGTCCGTCCGCCATCCATCCCATGGAATTCATTACTTCGAAACCGATCTGTGCATGCTTTCTCATGAGAGAAAACTCTTCATCGGTATATTTTCCTTCTTTATTGATAACGCTGTCCGCAACACCTATCTTTCCGATATCATGCATGAGCGCCGTATAACGGATGGCTATTATGTCCTCTTCCGTGAGTTCATATTCCTCCGCCACCTCACGTGCAAGGGCCTCGGCATAAACCGAAACACGTTCGTTATGACCGCCTGCATATTCATCCTTTGCATCCACTGCATTCGCCACGGTTTCTATCGTGCTCATCGTCATCATTATGCGATCCTTTTCACGGATCAATTTCTTTGATCTTTCGTCATGAATGAGCTGGGCCACCGTTGCGCCCATAAGCAAAATGAGTCCGAAGTGGAGATACTTTCCGAAAAGATGGAAAGCATCAACATAAAAACCGTAAACTTCCAGCATCGTGATAAGTACAAAGCTTATAATTCCTATGGCAGTTATCCGGTATGCTTTTACACGCCCGGCTTTTATATCAAGGATAACGCATACTATGGATATTACCGCGCATATAACGGACCATATATGTGAATATATCATTGATCTGTAGAACGAACATATCCCCGTAAAGTTCATTATGATATTTGCAAGGATCTGAAGAAGCATAACGCTTTCTATAAGGAGATATGCCTTGTGATAGACCTTATGCTGCACCTCGTCAAAATACAGCGCGGCAATAACGCCGATAAGTTCCATGGTAAAATATGAAAAATACTGCGACAGGGAAGGACGGACAAAAATGAACTGCCTTAAAATACTCTCGCTGATAACATAGCAGGCAATGTTTATCATCAAAAGTCCGAGATATCCCGCCGCGCCCGTGTTCATTTTTTTTCTTAAGGTGAAAGCAGCAATGAAAAGGATAAGTCCGCTCACTAGAACGAGTACGGAAGTAAAGATCATAAAGATCCCGCGCTTTAAAACCGGAAACCATACGTTGTTTCCGTGGGCGATGGTTATCCCGCTTATGATTCCGTTTGTCTTAACGCGGATAAGTATTTCTATTTTTTTTCCCGCATCGTCGCTATTAAGTTCCGTAACAACATAGGCACTGGGAATATATTCCGACATTCCGTCGATAAGCTCCGTCGCATACGAAGCTCTTAAGTTTCCGTCTATGTAAACATATATATCTTCCATTACGGATCTTACCATAAGGCTGGAGCCGTCACTTAAGTCGTCGGGAAGAGTGTTTATAATCCGGACCTCATCGTTATGGTTTGCGCCGGTTATACTGTACGGAAGCGCTATTTTGCCGTCTGTCACACGGTTTCCGGATAAATACCAGTTGTCGTTAAAATCCGTAACCTCAAAGGATCCGAGGGGAGCTTCACCGCGGCTTTCCCTGTCAAAAATCGCAACGATCATAAGCACCGTTATGACCGCAATCATACAAACGGTCGCAGACAGTATAACGGCCTCATGGATCTTTGATATTCTCTTTTGTTTTTCGGATTTTACACTAAATTTCATGACCGGAATATAAGATAATCTATATACCTCCCCTTAATGTTTGATATTATATCATATTAGGTGCCTCTAATATAGATAAAAATGTGACATTTCAAAAAAAATGTGTTAAAATGTGACATCATTGACTTAATCAGTTACAAACTCTTCGGAGGAAGTATATGCAGAAGAAGAAACTCTCGGATAGTTTGATGTTCAGATTCACATCGATGTTTGTTGTTTTAACACTCATCGTTCTTATTGTTGCGGGATTTGCAACATACTATTCCCAGATGAACATATATAAGAATCAGTGCCGGGACCGCGTTATGGACGTCGGTGTTTATCTTGCCGAACTTATGAAGGCGGAGGGCGAAGATATCATCACCTACCGCGATTATTATATGTCGCACTACAAAGAGATGAAGATTCCCGTGGATTTTGAAGATTATGATGATGCCTGGTATGAATACGAGCGTATAATGGCGGATGAATATCCCGGAAAGGTTCTCGGATACGATATAGATCTGGACGAACTTTCGGAAGAAGCTCAGCGCGCGTACTTTACATACACCCATGAATACTGGCTTTTAACCTTTGAAAAGGCAAGGGAAGTTTTCGATCTTCCTTATACATACTTTCTTGTAATGGTGGACAGCGAGGAAACCGCGCGGGATATGGGGTACGAAGAGGTGGAATTCGACGATTCCCAGGGTGATCCCCATAAAGACAATGTTGTGTACATGATAGACGGCGAAAGGACCGCGCGCGAGGACGATCCGGAGTACCTTTATCTGGGAGACACATATTATAACAAGCGTTCCGAAAACGAGATCATGTGGAAGACCTGGGATACCGGAAAGAAACAGGACGGTTATAAGGAATGGGACAATCAGTGGGGACACACCTACGGATACTACACTCCTCTCGTCATAGAAGGTCAGAAGGTCGGTCTTGTTGTTTCGGAAATAGATTATGAATCCGTAAACAAACAGATCATTATAAATACGGCAAAACAGCTTTCCGTTGTATTCTTCGTTATCATAATCGGTATTCTTCTCATTCTTTACGGAATAAAGAGAGGATTTGTCTACAAGACGGAACTTCTGCAAAAAGACATAGAGGAATATACGGATAAAAAGGATTCCACTATGGCGGAAGTAATACGTAACCAGTTTAAAGGCAATGACGAGATTTCGATCCTGGGACAGAAGTTTGCCAGCCTTATCGATGAGGTCAGGGATTACGTCGCAAAACTCCGGACAACAAACGAAAAGCTGGTGGAGACTTCCACCGAGCTTGAGGAGGCAAGAACGCATGCGGAAGAGATGGCTGAACTTGCAAACAAGGATGCGCTCACCGGTGTACGAAGTAAAACCGCATATGCGAAGGCATTAAAGAGTCTTCAGGAATCCATGGAAGACGGCGAGACAAACTTTGGTCTTGCAATGATAGACCTGAACTTCCTTAAGAAGATAAACGACACATACGGTCATGAAAAAGGTGATGCCGCAATAAAGAAGCTTGCGCGACTTGTTTGCAGAATATTTGAACATTCACCGGTTTACCGTATCGGCGGCGATGAATTCGTTGTCGTATTAAAGAACGCTGATTACAGGAACAGAAACATACTTGTAGGCAAGTTTGAATCCAGCATCGACAATTATTATAATGACGATTCTCTTGCCCCCTGGGAACGTGTTTCCGCAGCCATCGGCATCTCTATCTGTGACTCCGGTTCGGATAAAACCGTGGACGATGTTTTCCGCCGCGCAGACGATGCGATGTACATCCGGAAGAAAGAAATGAAGGCCGAGAGAGAAAAATAAAAAAGGCTTCCCTCATTGGGAAGCCTTTAAAAATTTCTGAATATTATCCGAACATATATCCCTCACCAGTTTCTCCAAATACGCTTCATCCTTCGGATACTCTCCTCTTTCCACAATCCCTCCGATAAAATCACAAAGTATCCTTCTGAAGTATTCATGTCTCGGGAACGATAAAAAGCTTCTCGAATCTGTCAGCATTCCTGTAAACGTTGAGAGCATACCCGTATCGGAAAGCGCCGTAAGCTGTTTTTCCATTCCGGTTTTATGATCCAGAAACCACCATGCAGCTCCAAGCTGTACCTTTCCTCTTACGCCCTCTTCGTTTCCCTGGAAATTTCCCGCCATTGTTGAGAGCATATAAAGATCCTTCGGATTCAGACAATAAAGAACTGTTTTCGGAAGAAGATCTTCTTTATCCATTGCATTTAAAAGACCGGAAAGCTGAGGCGCGAAGTTGAAATCGTTCATGCAGTCAAAGCCTGCATCGTTTCCGAGTTTTTCGTGCATCCTTTCGGAATTGTTTCTCAGTGCTCCTATATGAAGCTGCATGATAAGGTCTCTTCTTTTGTATTCTTTTCCCAGTTCCGTA
>JAFOND010000039.1 GCA_017418645.1 Lachnospiraceae bacterium
ACCCTGATAGCATTTTATATCCGTTCCGAAAAGTCTTTCGTTTATAAATTCTTTGATCGTTACGGTCCCCGTGGGATAAAGATATTCTCCGGAAACGTTAACGCCGTCCTGTTCTTTAACAAAGCCGCAGGATGTCATGATCACAGTGTCGTTTTCCTCTTCGCCCGTTTTGGCATCGGATCCCTTTGCTTTGAATCCTTCAAGCAGCGTATCGAACATTTCGGGTTCGATAACATCGTCCCCGTCCAAAAAGAGCATATATTCCCCTTTTGCCTCTTTTATACCAAGGTTTCTGGAAGCGGATACACCGGTCCCGGGGCCTTTATAGTATCTGATGCGGCCGTCCCGTTTTTCCCACTCATTAACCACAGCCTCCGTGTTATCGGAAGAAAGATCGATAACAACAATGACTTCGAAGTCCGTATATGTCTGCGCCAGGACGCTTTTAAGCATATCCCCTATGTATTTCCCGGCGTTTTTAACGGGGATGATCACCGATATCATTTTATACCCAGGTACCTCTCCCAGAACGCGAGCCCCGTATACGCCGGTTTCTTCTCTCTCCACTCTTTCTTAACGCCGTCATATTCCGTCAATATTCTGAAGGCAAGCTTAATATATCTCGTAAGGCAGCCGATCGCTTTTTTATAATCCTTCTCGGACATAAATCCGACGTTAATATCCTCGTTATAGAAGAAAAGCCTTCTGCTTCGCATGGGAAGATCCACATCTCTTTTAAACGCGACAAGAGTTTCGTCTTTTGAGGGAAGAAGCCAGCAGAGTGCATCCAGAAAATACATCTTCGGCGTAACCTCCCAGAAGGTAAGGTTCTTAACTTCCTTCGGTATCTCAACCCCCGCTTCCTCCGGGGAAACGAAAGTATAGTTTCTTGCCATCAGGCTTTTATGCAGTTCCACCGGATCTATCTTCATGAATTCTTCCGGCCCGTTCAAGAAACATTCCAGTCCGTCCAATGCAAGATGTGTTGCCTCGTAGCGGTATCTTGTGGTCTCGCAGGCAACCCTGTCCGTTATATCCTTTAAGATCTTAAGTTTCGTTAATCCTTTTCTGGATGCGGTTTCCGCGATAAGCCAGTTTCTCACGTCGTAATACTGTGTGCTTGCGGGCTGCTTTCCCGCAAACTCCGGGTGTTTTACTCCGATCCCGTTCATGGTTATCACGGCACGGTCTGTTTTTCTGAAGCCGTACTCAATATCGTCGTAATGCAAAAACATGGGCATCGGAAGGTTGTCCGGACGGATATATGATGCAGGAATGCAGCAGAACCACCAGCCGTTGTAATTTGCGGCCCTTCCTTTTCTTCTCACTTCGTTTGCAGCCACGGCGGAAAGCTCTCTCATGTCAAAATTTCCGTAAAAAGTATTCACTTCAAAGAGCCCGTGCCGTTTTATGTTCTCGTTTCCTATCATCTGGATATACGGTCTTTGAAGGGAGAAATAGTTCCCGCCCACGAGAGACTCGCTGAATTTGGATTTAATATATGAAAGAAACGCATATAATTTCTCTATTATTCTTGCATCAAGACTTATATCGTCATCCATAAGGATCGCATGGGAATATCCCCCGTGATAGATCATGGATTCTATCATGCCGCGGGTAAAACCGCCGGAGCCGCCGGTATTTTTGTTCGGGAACATGAATGCCCCCGGAAGGTCTTCGGCTTTTAAGGTATTTCCGTTATCGGATACATAGATATCAATTTTTCCGAAAGCCTCGGATTCTTTGTTTTCCCTGCAAAGGGCGTTTATCGCCGCAACATTTCTCTTTACTTCCGCCTCTCTTTTGAAAGTACAGATGCAGATTGCAAGATTCACATTGTTCTTCGGCTTCTCTTCCGTTATGTATTCAGCTGAAATGATCTTTGCTTTTTCGGAACGTGCGATAAAATCAAAATATAATATCTGTGCTTTTTCTTTTATTTTCGGAATCTTTATAAGAGTTTCCGTTTTCTTTTTTCCCTCTTCGGAATTAATCTCCGTTCTGAGGGAAGTTATTTCCTTTACCTTTGCGGGAAGCGGTTCCTGTACTATCCTGTTTCGAAGTTCCGGGTTCGGAGCGTCTTTAAAATCTCCTGCGGCAACATATGCCCGGACTTCAAGATCACCCGCGCTCAGAATCCTTAAGCCTACATTTTTAACATCCGTGTAGTGCTCCCACTTGGCATATGAGAAACAGTTAAAATATGTGGAAAGGGAAACGGCATCGTCCTTTTTCAGTTTTATGATCCCGTCCTTTATTTTGTAATTCCCGCGGAGATAGAGTTCTGCTTCGTTTTCTGTTGTTTCGTCGGGAAGTAATAATCTTTGTATAATCATGTTTTAGTTCTCCGTATTTTATATCGACATGTTTGTTAAGCGTTATGTTCCCTTCTCAGTATCTTCGCAGCTTGTTTCCACAGGCCCTGTAACTCATTGGTTCTGCAGAACACCGCTATCAGTATAGTATTATAAACAATTATACATATCAACAATTTAATGGCAACTTCCAACAGCCCGCCGGGTTCAAAGCGCGTCGCAAGAAAATACGTAAGTCCCCCCACTGCCACGGTAAACGCAGTATACAGGGCAAACCTGCCGAAATATTCTCCCACGTTTCTCTTAAAACCATATTTATATGTTACAAGGGGTTCGATCCAGAAACAGGTTGTAAGAGTGCTTATCAGCGTTCCCAGGAATATACCCGAAATGCCGATCTTCTGAACAAGGATCAGGGACGCAACAAGATTTATCACTGCTTCAAAGATCGGTTTATACCGGTCGTACCAATACAGCCCCAGCACATCCCGGAATGTAAGGGTTACGCGTCTCATACCTGCAAAGTAAAAGTTTATTACGATAAGGAGAACTATGGGCATCTCAAATGTATAATCCGGCTTTTGGGTCCAAAAGCTTATGAAGGGATTGTACAGCGTTATAAAACAGACGGAGGAAAAGGAGAAGAGCCAGAAACAAAGGAAATAAAGCATCTTATAGACATCATAAAGCTTTTCCTTATCTTCCTTAACGCTAAGGTCCCCCACGCTGGCCGTAACCGCAAGAAAGACGCTGTTTAACGCCGTATAAACGCTGGTCTGAATAAGAAGATAATTCGAATAAACGCCCTCGATAATAATCCCGACAAAAGCAGACATTATCAGGTTATCCGTATTGTTAACGAAGATATCGCCGAAGCGGTGCAGCGACATCGCCCCGATATTCTTATAAATATCCTTTTTAAGCGGCTCATCCGGAAGATCTTTTTTATTCTCCTTAAGGAAGGGATACATTTTATCCGCACGAATGGACACAAAAACGTTGGAAAGAATCGCTGCCGCGATCTGTATGCAAAGGTACAGAATAAAATTCTTGAAAACAAGAAGGATCACTATCTGTACAATAAACTGTATGCTTGTGCAGATCGTATCTATTATCGTAACAACATACATCTTCTGATGCGCGTTTATTATGGAACGCTTGTAGCTGAAGAAGTATGATGCAACCGTATTAAAAAGGTACAAAATATATATCAGCGTGAGGTTTTCGATTCCGGCGGCATCCTTTTCCTTGATGAGATATGGCAGGAAAGGAACGAGAATAAGCCCGAGTACCGCCACAACTGCCGCAACGATCTTATAAAGCCTTCTGTAGAGGTTCATAAGCTTTCGTTGGAGAACGAAATCGTTGTTTGCAACGGGTGCATACATGTGATAGATCATCGCCGTTCCGATTCCGAGTTCGGCAAGAGAAAGCACGGAAAGTACGTTTGCGAACAGACCGTTTACACCAAGATATGCCTTTCCGAGGGTATAAATAAAAACCGTCCTCGTAATAAAGGACAGTATAATATTAACGATGATGCTTCCCTCGTTTGCGAGGAAATTGATAAAAGAATTCTTTGTTCTCATAACTTTATATTTTAACAGAATATAAAGGTTTTAGCAAAAGAATAAACAGGTCATGAAAACTGTGACAGATAAAGCACATAAAGGTTTATGTAATAGATTATCATCATAGCGGCAACCATTGCCATGTTTATGGTTTTTTCCGGAACACGGTCCGTGATCTTGTTTTTTAACGTGTTTGATCCGGCATAATACAGGAACGGAAAAAGCATCGGTATAAAATATCTTCCCTGGACGCCGTACACCGTGTCCGCTCCGAAGGGAGTATAGATTATATAAAAGGCCAGGCAGATAAAGACGCCCATAAGAACCGACGCGCCCACTGTTACCCACCTTACGACATCGGTTTTGGCTTTGGTTTCGTTTTCCGGGTTCCCGTCAAACACCGCAAGGATAAAAAGCATGATGATTATTACGGGTTCGAGAATCCCTGTGCCGAAATATCCGTATCGGCAGAAAATATCTTTAAGGCCTTCCGTCGAGAAGCAGCTGACATAATATCTTACCACGCTTCCCAGGGAATTTACCGGCTCGCTCGTTATATAAAGAAGCTGCCATAAAGGATTTATGCCTTCGGGGCCTCTGGGATCCCCGCTTCCAAGGCCTCCCTTCTTAAGGAAGAAGATGCAGCCTGCGATTGCCAGCGCTGCGCCGGAAGCAATAACGATCCTGTATGTTTTTTTAAGTTTATCGCTTTCAAACTTGTCCGCCGGAATAAAAAAAGCGGGAAGTACCATAAACGCGTATAACCATTTGGGAATAACCGCAAGAACGAAGAACAGATACATTAAAACCATGTCTTTCGTTTTGAATTTCTTCTCCGGATCCTGCATTATCGATAAAAAAACGGAATATCCCGCAATAAGGAACGCATAGACAAAATGATCGTATCCGTAACCCGAAGCGAGGAAAACGGATGTGGGAATAAGAGCCAAAATACTCAGCATAATCTTTCCGTATTTTAAACGTTTTATGGAGAAATACATTACCGCCGCATAGGTAAGCAACGTTGCAAGCTTTCCCGCGATATAAACCGCCGCAAAGGGAAGATGAAGTCCTTTTGCGAGGATCATAAGAAATGCCTGGGGAATATATGCAACATCATATGCCCCGAGAAGAGTTTTATAGCCCTGAACCTCCGGTCCCTTATGTATAAAGATGTTCGTATAAATACTGTTTTCTCTTTTAAAAAGATCCGAGAGTTCTTTTTCATACGAACGGATGAATTCCCTGTCATAGGGTTTCATATTGTTGTAAAAGCTGACTATGGCTTCATAATCCTCGCTCATCTTTGTATCCGTATCGTATTTTACGAAGTCAAAGAGGCTGACAAGAGATACGGACCGGATATAATGCGTATCGTCGTCCATAACGTATCCTATTGTCTTCGGAAGGATAAACATCGTGGAAAGTCCCATTATAAGAACAGCAACAAGGAAGATGTTTTCCGGAGCAAAGATATCCGTTTTTTCCTGCGTCAAACCGTTTTCTTCCGTCTTTTCCCTGCCGAAAAGTTTCTTTAAGGATATAAAGATCGTGGGAAGAAAGGGTGATGCCGCAATCGCGATAACACTGAGCACCGCCACAAAGGCTTTATGCCAATTAAAACCCGGCTGCGCGCTCCAGTTCATGGAAAGATTAAAAAGAAGGATTATGACAGCCACACAGGCAAAAGATATAAGGCTGTTTCTGTTAAGTTTAATTTTAGTTTTTTGCATATTATATGTTTGCTCCGTTATTTTGAGATCAGATTCCAAGATATTCTTCCCAGAATTCCGTTGTTGTCATCTTTTCCTTCATCTTTTTATATTCATCCTGCGTCTTCTCGTATTGAAGCAGGATATTTGCGTTTTGTTTCATAAGTTCGGCGCAGAGCTTTGCGGCGCGGGCATTGTCACGCTTTAAAACAGTTTTTTTGCGCTTTTCGCTATCTATCCTGACAAGCGCCGCGCTCCGGAAGGGGAGGCCGAAAGATTTCGCGTCCACCTGCTTTTCCTCCTCCGTCGTGGGAAGAAGGAGGCACAGGGCGGATTTTATGATATCCAGCGGGGCATGCGGATCTGCATTTTCGTCATATTCCGCTCGACGCGCAAACAGGCGCGGGTGACGCGGAGCTGTCTGCGAGGGAGCATCCCCGCGGTCCGAGCAGACCGCAGCGGCCGGACCCGCGCCGTAGTAAGGTTCTTCAGCATATGAAAACCGTGCAAGTTCCGCATGCTTCGCCTCGGGTTCGATCCGCATAAAGTACTCCGGCCCTTTGAAGAAGTCCGTCAGCGCCATAAGCGCCGCCTCCGCCTCTTCATAGCGGTAACGCACAATATTTCCGAAAACGTACATCGAAACATATTTTATCACATCAAGCGCGCCGGCGC
>JAFOND010000040.1 GCA_017418645.1 Lachnospiraceae bacterium
GCTCATCATTTCCGGACAGAGCGGAAAGTCCACAAAGATCTATGAAATGTGCGATGTACTTGCGAATCAGATGCAACGTGGCGAGGACCTTCCGGAGTTTTCGAAGATGGATGCCATCATGGGTATCGAGCAGGAAGAGACCGGGGACTTTATCGTAAACGAAAAAGACAAGGTTGTATCCCTTACCGCCCAGGGCGTTAAGAAGGTTGAGAACTTCTTCCATATCGATAACCTTGCGGATGCTGAGAACCTTGAGATCCAGCATAACGTTATTCTTGCTCTCCGTGCTCATAACTTAATGCACCGCGATCAGGATTACGTTGTAAAAGACGATCAGGTTCTTATCGTAGATTCCTTTACCGGACGTATTATGCCGGGCCGCCGTTATTCAGACGGTCTTCACCAGGCAATAGAAGCGAAGGAACATGTTAAGGTTAAGAGAGAGAGCATGACCCTTGCCAACATAACCTTCCAGAACTTCTTCAATAAATATGACAAGAAAGCCGGCATGACCGGTACCGCCCTCACGGAAGAGCAGGAATTCAGAGATATTTACGGGATGGACGTTGTGGAGATCCCGACAAACAGACCCATCGCGCGTATCGATCATGACGATGCGGTTTATAAGACCAAGGCTGAAAAATACCGCGCCGTTGTAGAGGAAGTTAAGGCTTCCCATGCAAAGGGACAGCCTGTCCTTGTGGGTACCATAACCATCGATGTTTCCGAAGAAGTATCGAGAATGCTTGCGAAGGAAGGCATCAAGCATAATGTCTTGAACGCGAAGTTCCATGAAAAGGAAGCGCAGATCGTTGCAGAAGCCGGTGTTCACGGTGCAGTTACCATAGCAACGAACATGGCCGGCCGTGGTACGGATATTAAGCTTGATGAAGATGCGAGAGCGGCAGGCGGCTTGAAGATAATCGGTACGGAGCGTCATGAATCCAGACGTATAGATAACCAGCTCCGCGGTCGTTCAGGTCGTCAGGGAGATATCGGTGAGTCGCAGTTTTTCATCTCCCTCGAAGATGATCTTATGAGACTTTTCGGTTCGGAAAAACTCATCGGAATGTTTAATTCCCTCGGTGTTCCCGAAGGCGAACAGATCCAGCATAAGATGCTATCTTCCGCCATCGAAAAAGCGCAGAAGAGAATAGAAGGAAACAACTTCGGAATACGTAAGAATCTTCTTGAATACGATCAGGTTATGAACGAACAGAGAGAGCTTGTATATGCTCAGAGAAGACGTGTTCTTGCCGGCGAAGACATGAAGGAACAGATCAAGGGAATGATCGCGCAGAACATCGAGACCTGTGTGGATTCCGTCTGCTCGGATGAATTTGCTCCGTCGGAATGGGATCTTCCGGAACTTAACAGAGTCCTTCTTCAGATCATACCTCTTTCACCCATTAACAATGCAACTCTTGAAGGCGTTAAGAAGACAAAGGATCTTAAAGAGAAGCTTACGGAAAGAGCGTTTAAATTATACGATCAAAAAGAAGCGGAATTTGAATCTCCCGAGCAGTTCAGAGAGATCGAGCGAGTTGTGCTTTTAAAGACTGTCGACAGAAAATGGATGGCAGAGATCGACGATATGGAACAGCTTCGTCAGGGTATCGGAATGCAGGCGTTCGCCCAGAGAAATCCCGTTGACGAATACAAGATGCAGAGTTATGACATGCTCGACCAGATGAACGAAGCGATCCGTCAGGAAGTTGTTATGATACTTTATCGCGTTCGTATCGAAAAGAAGGTAGAGCGTGAAGAGGTTGCGAAGGTTACGGGAACAAACAAGGATGATTCCGCATCGAGAGGACCGATGAAGCGTACGCAAAAGAAGATATATCCCAACGATCCGTGCCCCTGCGGAAGCGGTAAGAAGTATAAGAACTGCCACATGAGACAGGGCGGTGTAGAATAAGGCGTATCAGAATACATATGAACTTCGAATTACATTCGGATTATAAGCCTACCGGCGACCAGCCCCGGGCAATAAAAGAATTGGTTGACGGTTTCAAAGAAGGAAACCAGATGCAGACGCTTCTCGGCGTGACCGGGTCCGGAAAGACCTTTACCATGGCGAATGTCATAGCCGCGCTGAACAAGCCTACCCTGATCATTTCTCACAACAAGACCCTTGCCGGTCAGCTCTACAGCGAGATGAAGGAATTCTTTCCCAATAATGCGGTAGAGTATTTTGTATCATATTACGATTATTATCAGCCGGAGGCATACGTACCTTCGACTGATACATATATCGCAAAAGACTCATCCATAAACGATGAAATAGATAAACTGCGTCTTTCGGCTACCGCCTCCATGTCGGAGCGCCGGGACGTTATTATCGTATCATCCGTGTCGTGTATCTACGGCATCGGTTCCCCCGAGGATTATGAAAACATGAGTGTTTCGCTTCGCCCCGGCCTTACGAAAGACCGTGACGATGTTATCCGCGAACTCATTAACATGCAATACGAAAGAAA
>JAFOND010000041.1 GCA_017418645.1 Lachnospiraceae bacterium
TACATCCGAAATCATAACCGCGGTGTTTATGCTGATGATCCTTGCTTCGCTTCATCAGCAGCATCTGAACAATAACCGGAGAACCCATTATTTTATGTGCCTCGTATTATCGGAAATGGTGGGACTCTTTGTTGATGCGTTTAGCTACGCCATAGAGGGCACCGTATTATCGGACGGCGTCCATGTGGTGGTGAATGCATCAACATTTGTTATCACGAATATCGGCATAATGTTTTTTGCACTGTATGTTTTTTCCTTCATAAGGGAAAAATACGAAGTCTCGAAAACGCATGATTATATTATTTTTGCGATCGCGGCCGTAGATGTATGCTGGGTAATTCTCGGGGTATATACCGGAAATCTGTTTACCGTGGAAAACGGAATATATAATTACGGCCCTTGGAGGGATTATGTTGCGGTAGTTCCGATTATCTGTATATTGTATACGATCGCGGTTATGTTGAGATGCGTTAAGCATATCGGAAGAAAAAGCGCGATCATCTTCAGCACGTTTTTCATTTTTCCTGCGACAATAGCCGTAATTCTTTTGTTTTTCCCGAGTTTTGATTTTTCTTATGTTGCGGCGGCAATGTCATGCTGCGTTATGTTCTTCTTTCTCCAGAACGAAGCCATTAATGAAGCAAAACTCCGTGAACAGGTTTCACTGGAAGCCAATGAGGCAAAGTCCGACTTCCTTGCGCGAATGTCCCATGAGGTTCGGACTCCGATAAACACGATAATCGGAATGGACGAGATGATAATCCGGGAAAGCCCGGAAGGCCGGGTCCTGGAATATGCAAAGGACATTCGCTCCGCCGGAAAATCTCTTCTTTCAATAGTAAACGATATACTGGATTTCAGCAAGATCGAAGCGGGAAAGATGGAGATAGTTCCCGTGGAATATGACGTTTCCCATATGATCTATGAAGCGACCAACATGATCCGTTTTAAGGCCGCAAAGAAGGGAATCCTGTTTGATGTCAGCGTGCCGAGAAATCTCCCCTCCAAACTTATCGGAGATGATGTGAGGATAACACAGGTCCTTACAAACCTCTTTACAAATTCCGTAAAGTATACAAATAAGGGAACCATATGGTTCCGGGTCCTTCTTAAAGATACAGAGGTCATGAACGACGGAAGTGAGTATGCGGTTCTGCATTTTGAAGTTGAGGATACGGGAACCGGTATAAAGCAGGAGGACATGGAGAAACTTTTTATAAGTTTCGAAAGGCTTGATCTTGAACGGAACAGAAGTATAGAAGGTACGGGACTTGGAATCCCCATTACCCTTAAACTTCTTGAACTTATGGGTTCTTCACTGGCGGTAAAGAGCGAGTACGGAAAAGGGTCCGTATTCTCATTTGATATAAAACAAAGAATAGCGGATAAAACGCCGATAGGTGATTACGAAGAAAGCATTGAAGCCTATACTGAAAAACAGGAGGTTTACAACGGATCTTTTACGGCACCGGATGCAAAAATACTTGTTGTGGACGATAATACCATGAACCGGAAGGTTCTTATCTCGCTTCTTAACGAGACCGAAATGGATATCACCGAGGCGGAAGGCGGACAGGAGGCTATTGATCTTGCCGGTGAGCAAAAATTCGACCTGATATTTATGGATCATATGATGCCGGGGATTAACGGCGTGAAAGCCATGAGAAGAATAAAGTCAAAGAAGGACGGTCCCTGCTCAAAAACACCGATAGTCGTTCTTACCGCAAATGCCATAGCCGGAGCCAAAGAAAAATATCTGGATAACGGTTTCGACGCTTTTCTCTCAAAGCCCATCAACTATGAAGAACTTGAAGGCATAATAAAAGAATTGCTTCCGAATGAAATGATAAAACCCGCTGCAAAAAAAGACGGGCAGTTTCCCAAAAAAACGGCGTATTCCGTAAAACCGTCCGAACTCCCGGTGATATTCGGATTGGACTGGAATGTTGCTTATATGCATCTCAAAGAAAAGAAAGCAGTGGATACGATCATCGGGGAGTTCTATAATACACTTGACGCTCAGGCCGATATACTTCAAAATCTTAAAGACTCACTTCCCGAATCCCTTGAGGATTATCGGATCGCGGTTCACGGTATGAAAAGCGCATCCGCATCAATAGGAATAATACCTCTTTCGGGAATGGCGGCAACACTTGAGAAGGCTTCTTCGAAAGAGGACCTTGAAACGGTGAACACTCTTCATGACGTATTCGTCAGGGAATGGAGAAGTTATAAGGAAGGTCTTAACGAATATCTCAATCCGGACGATGCGCCGGATGAAGAAAAAGAAGAAATAGACGAAGAAGTATTAAAGACCCTTTTGTCCATGCTTTCGGACGCAATGGAAAACATGGATGTAGAGGCTGCGGACGATGCGATAGAAAAGATGTCATCATACAAGCTTCCGAAGGAAGTATCGGACGTGTTTTCGAATCTGAAGACTGCGGTTTCGCAGCTTGACCAGGAGGCAGCACTGGAAATACTGGGAAAATTTTAACATGAATACACATAATATTTTACTTATTGTTCAATATATAACGGTGAGCGCTTTGTTTGCGGAGATTCTCATCGTTTTTTCAAGGTGGAAGGACTCCGTTCATACATACCTGTTCTTATCGTGTATTGCCACATTTATAAGCAATATAGGATATCTTTTTGAGTTGAAGGCAGGTACGGAGGAAGCATATCTTACGGCGCTGAAACTGTCCTATGTCGGAAGGACATGGATCGTATTTGCGTTCTTTCTTTTTTCCGCGAAGATCTGCAGGGTAAAAATAAGAAAAAGCATAACGGTAGCATTGGTGACGGTACTAACCGGCATTTATGTTTCGGTACTGACGGTCGGAAAACACACTTTATATTATACGGATTATCATTTTGATCCGGATCCCGAGTATCCGAAATTCTACCACAGTAACGGAACCGTTCACGATATTTTTATGGGGTTAAATGCCGTTCTTATTGTTATTGCGATATCCTGGGTTATCAATGCTTACCGAAAGGAAAAACATAAAAAATCGAAGCGGAAATATAAAATGCTTATCCTGGCATTCAGTGTCCAGTCGATAGCCTACGTTTTGCAGATATTCAAGGTCTTTGCCATATCGGAATATTACGATCTTTCCATGCCGGGAGCATTGGGCGGAACGGCATTCATGTTTGTCGCAATATTTAAGTACGACCTTCTCGGAACCAGCGATATAGCAAGAGACTTTGTTATAGACAGGATATCCGAAGGGATAATCGCAGTGGACAACGACGGCAGGATCCAGTATTACAACGAACCCGCAGCGAAGCTTTATCCGGAGTTTGATTACTTTTTCGCAAAAAAGAACGATCCCATAAAAGCATTGACGGATAAGGGTGA
>JAFOND010000042.1 GCA_017418645.1 Lachnospiraceae bacterium
GAGTGGCACCAGTTATCTCGATGGCGAAAAACCGGAAAAGATTCTTTACGATGCTACGCGACGGATAAAAAGAGGGATGTTCAAAAGCAACCATGGGATACTGATCAACGCAGACGTGAAGGCGGCTTATCAGATCATAAAAGCCGGAGGATACCAGGAACTACCGATTAAGGAGAAAGAAAAAGTTATAAGACTCAATGTAGCCTGAATTAGATCAGGTAGAGGCATCAGGCTAGTGCCATTAAAAGACCGGGGTAGAAACTTCGGAAATTTAAAAATATCAACCACGAGTTGGTAAATAGCCAAATCTGAATATCCATACAATTTTCCCCCAACAGGTATTTTCTCTGACAATTAACTGATCGGTATAAGAACGGTAACCTCAAAACCCGTATCATCACTGTAACAGATTAGTTCACCGTTCATTTTAACCATAAGTGATTTGGCTATATAAAGACCCAGGCCGCTTCCTTCTTTATTATCCGCTTCTGCCTGTTTCCCCCGATAGAACTTATTGGTTATAAGCTCAAGTTCATCACTGGAAACGCCCGGACCGTAATCCTTTATAATCATCTCAAGATATTTGTCTTTCAAACGGTATTCCACATTGATCTTCGTACCGGCATACTTATACGAATTGCTGATAATATTTCCGATTACCTGGCTCATTCTGGTACTGTCTATATTGATGATAAGCTTCGGAAGTTCCGATTCAACAACCAGTCCCTTTGAATCATTTTTCTTAATGATTTCACTAAGAACACCTGATTCCTCATCCTCGCAGTTAACCTTAAATTCGCCGAGATCTTCGAGCGTGGCGGAGAACAGATCACTTACGAGACTGTCGATTTCATCTGCTTTTTTATAAATATTATCGAGTTTATCCAGAATATCCGTATCCCTCTGAATTTCAAGTTCCGTAGAATCCGCCGCATCCGTTCCCGTTTTTGCAGCCTCTTCACGGATATATTGATTCAGCTTTGCCTCGAGAAGTTCCGTTGTAAGCTTAATCCCCGTTATCGGTGTCTTGATGTCATGACTGAGCGATGCAATAAGTTCCTTCTCTTTCCGCTGAAGCTCAATCTCCCTCTTCTTTGACTCGGAAAGTTCTTCGCGCATGATATCAAAACTCTCCGTGAATACGCCGAACATGTTGTTTTCTTCCATCATCAGTGGTTCATCCAGCTTCCCTTCGGCAACCTTGCCGGCGAAAGACTGCATCCTGTCAAACGGCTTAACGATATTTTTTTCAATATACACGCCGTAGATAACGGCACCTGTCAGAAAAAGAACCGCCATTACAATCATGCCGATGATAAGCCGGAACTTATAATCGGCCAGTCCTTCCTCCGGTGAATCGAGTAAAATTACCGTTCCGAGGTTACGTTCATCCTTTATCACATGTTTATACGGAAGTCTGTTCTTAATCGCATCTTCCGTTGTGAATCTTTCGTTATTACCAACGATTCCGGCGGTTTTCCCATCCGCGCCGGGCGTTTTATAGACTTCTTTTTCATTGTTATCCAAAACAACAAAATCCACCCCATAGTCCTTTTCTCCAAAACGATTGGGTGAATCCATTTTTTCTTCGGCATCCTTTGCGATATCATTCAGGATGAGCATTTTTTCGTTGCTTACCGAAATGCTCTTGCCCTTATTCCCGGACACAATCACAAAAAGAATAATCCCGGCAGCCATACAAATGCCGAAAATTATAACAAATTTAGCATAATTCTTCATTTCAGCCTTCTATCATATATCCGACACCCCAGACCGTTTTTATCACCTGCGGATCCTTGGGATCGGTTTCGATTTTTTCTCTTAAATGACGAATATGAACAGCCAGTGTTCCTTCCCCGATAAACTCATCATCCCAGACATTTTTAAGAAGCTCATCCTTTGTAACGACGCGGTTCTTATTCTCAAGAAGGTATACTAACATCTTATATTCCATGGCCTTAAGACCGATGAATTCTTCACCCTTCTTAAGCTTATGAAGATTTGTATCCACGCTTATGGTATCGGTCAGACGGATACTTCCGTTCGTGTCATCACCGATACCTGATGAAGAACCGCCGGATTTTAACGCAAGTTCTGCATCCCCCTTCGCCTTTTCGTATCTGGCA
>JAFOND010000043.1 GCA_017418645.1 Lachnospiraceae bacterium
ATGGAGAGTTAGATGGATCTTAAGACCCTAAAGGAATTAAGTAATAAAGTCGAAGCCGATCTTGCCAGAAAGAAGCGGGAAGAAGAGGAAGAAGAAAAGAAGGAGATGTTCACCGATGACGATCTTTTAAACGCATCATTGGATGATCTTACGGCGGCTGTGATTCCGCCCGGTGCAGTACAGAATAATCCTTCGGGCCCGACTGTTGAACAGCCCGTGCAGCAGGCTCCTCCGCAACCGAAGAAGCCGGATAAATCGGAAATTTTCTTTAGAGAACTTAAGGAAAAAACGGATGAGATAAATGAGATCATAGAGATGTACCTTCCCGAGGAAACGGGATATCAAAGGACGGTCCTTTCCGCAATGAATTACAGCGTAAAGGCCGGAGGAAAGAGGATACGTCCGCTTCTTATGAAAGAGACTTACACTCTTTTCGGAGGGAAGTCGAAGGTTATTGAACCCTTTATGGCTGCAATAGAGATGATCCATACGTATTCTCTTGTGCATGACGATCTTCCTGCGATGGATAACGATATGCTCCGTCGCGGAAAACCGACAACGCACGCAAAATACGGAGAGGCGATGGCAATCCTCACGGGTGATGCGCTTTTAAATCTTGCTTTCGAGATCATCTTAAGAGCGTTTTCAAAAGACAGGATAGATCCGGAACCCATCGGCACGGACAAAGTTATATTTGCACTGTCCATCCTCGCGGAGAAGGCCGGTATTTACGGAATGATAGGTGGTCAGGTTATCGACGTGGAAGGTGAAAAGAGCGGTATAGTAAGCAAAAAAAGAATGGATACCGTATACCGCCTTAAAACGGGAGCGCTTATAGAAGCATCCATGATGATCGGCGCAACCCTCGGAGGAGCAGTGGATTCCGATGTCAGCGAAATAGAAAGAATAGCGGGAAAGATCGGTCTCGCTTTTCAGATACAGGACGATATCCTTGATGTTATCGGAGATTCGCAGGTTATAGGAAAAGAGACCGGGCAGGACGCAAGAAACAATAAGATGACATATGTTTCGTACGAAGGTATGGAAAAGAGCGCAGAGGACATAAAAAAACTTACGGATGAAGCTATTTCCGGACTTAACGGATTTTTATACCAGAACGAGTTCTTAAACGAACTTGTGGAATATCTTGTATATCGGGATAAATAAATGGCACTTGAGAAGATAAATAAACCTAACGATATAAAGAACCTTACGGATGCGGAACTTAAGGTACTTCCCGAAGAGATCCGTAAGTTTCTTATTGAAAACATATCAAAAACCGGAGGACATCTTGCCTCCAATCTGGGCACCGTGGAGCTTACCATGGCGCTTCATCTTACCATGGATTTCCCGAAGGATAAGCTTATATGGGATGTGGGACATCAATCCTATACCCATAAGATACTGACGGGAAGAAAAGAGGGCTTTTCCAAACTCAGAAAATATAACGGAATGAGCGGTTTCCCGAAGAGAGCGGAATCCGATTGTGATTCTTTTGATACGGGACACAGCAGTACTTCCATCGCTGCGGGACTGGGTTATGCTTTCGCCCGGGACATGAACCATGAGAGATTTAAGGTTGTTTCCGTTATCGGGGACGGTTCCTTAACGGGCGGTCTTGCATGGGAAGCTTTAAACACTGCATCGTCCCTGAAGAAGAATTTTATTATCGTATTAAACGATAACGAGATGTCCATAAACGAAAATGTTGGCGCTGTCGCAACCCATCTTTCGGGAATGCGTACCAGCGAGAATTATTATGAATTCAAATCCGGAATACAGGATTTCCTTGAAGGCATACCGGTTTACGGAAACAGGATAGCGGATAATTTAAGAAGAACGAAGAGCAGTATAAAACAGCTGTTTCTTCCGGGAATGGTGTTTGAACAACTTGGTATCCTAACTCTGGGACCGGTTGACGGGCATGACGTTAAGACACTGGTTGATATCTTAAACCAGGCATATCGCTGGAAGGGCCCGGTTCTCATTCATGTACGTACCAAAAAAGGAATGGGCTATGAGCCCGCGGAAAAGCATCCCGCAAGATTCCACGGAACGGATCCTTTCGATATTTCAAACGGACTTCCCATAAAGCATAAGGGACCGGGATATACGGATATCTTTTCAACCGTAATGCGAAAGCTCGGTGACAGGAATAAGGATATTGTTGCAATAACCGCAGCCATGGCTGACGGAACCGGACTCAAGCGTTTCCATAACATGTTTCCGGAAAGGTTTTTCGACGTGGGCATAGCGGAAGATTATGCGGTAACCTTTGCCGCAGCCCTTGCGATAAACGGAAAGATTCCCGTTTTTGCAGTATATTCATCCTTCCTTCAGAGGGCTTATGACGAGATACTTCATGATGTATGCATGCAGAGACTGCATGTTATATTTGCCATAGACCGTGCGGGTCTTGTGGGTGCGGACGGCGAGACGCATCAGGGCGTTTTCGATATTTCCTATCTTTCCATGATGCCGAACATGACGGTCATGGCCCCGAAGAACATCTGGGAACTTTCGGATATGATGAAATTTGCGGTGGACCATGACGGCCCCGTTGCCATCCGTTACCCGAGAGGCGAAGCATATTCCGGGCTCAAAGAATTCAGAGCTCCCGTTAGTTACGGCAAGTGTGAGGAAATATATGAGGGACATGAGAGCAGGGTACTTCTTTTTGCTCTGGGCAGCATGGTCCGTATAGCAGAGGAAGTCCGGAATATCCTTTCTCAGGAAGAGATTCCGGTAACGCTTACGAATGCACGCTTTGCAAAACCTTTTGATAAAGAATATCTGGATAAAAACACAGACAGATTCGACCTTATAGTGACATTGGAAGAGAATGTTAAAGCCGGAGGCTTCGGCGAGAATGTTCTTTCATACCTTAATGAAACGGGATACAAAGGAAAGTTTTTAAATGTTTCGGTTCCGGACCGTTTTGTGCCTCACGGAAGTCCCGATGTTCTCTTTGAAGAACTGTCCATGGATGCCGCATCCGTTTCGGAAAAGATTTTGGATTGCCTCGGGGCATTGAAGGAGTAAATATGGGAAAGATCCGACTGGACGTTTTTTTAACCGAAAAAGGATATTTTCCTTCACGGGAAAAGGCAAGAACGGCAATAATGGAAGGCCTTGTTTTTATCGACAATGTCCGGGAAGATAAGCCCGGAACGATGATAAAAGAGGACGCATCCGTAGAGATAAAAGGCGAGACGCTGCCCTTTGTAAGCCGGGGCGGGTTAAAGCTTAAAAAAGCGGTGGACGAATTCGGTCTGGGCTTTTCAGGTATGACATGTCTTGATATAGGAGCGTCAACAGGAGGCTTTACGGACTGTATGCTGCAAAACGGCGCAAAGAAAGTCTATGCCGTGGATTCGGGATACGGTCAGCTTGATTATAAATTAAGATGCGACGAAAGGGTGATATCCCTGGAGCGGACCAATGCCAGATATCTTACAAACGAAGAGATCCCTGAGGAGATTGATTTTGCATCCTTTGATGTTGCCTTTATTTCCCTTAAAAAAGTTATACCGCCGGTAATCCCCCTGTTAAAGGAAGGCGGAGAGATGGTATGCCTTATAAAACCGCAGTTTGAAGCGGGACGGGAGAAAGTTGGAAAAAAGGGCGTTGTGAGAGATTCTTCCGTGCATAAGGAAGTTATCCGTGATATAATAGATTTTTGCAGGGAAGAGAAGCTTTTAATATTAAATCTTTCTTATTCCCCGATAAAAGGACCGGAAGGGAATATCGAGTACCTGCTCCACTTAAGAAAAGCAAAAGAGGGTAATGACAATCCTACGGATATAGATTCCGTGGTTGAAGAAGCAAACAGGAGTCTTAAAGAGTGAACAAGTTTTTTATCATTACAAGAAAACTCGAAAAGAACAGAGAGAAGGTTGAACTCCTTCAGAATATAATAAAAGAGTTGGGGGGCGAATCGGACTATATCGAAAGTCCTCCGGATGAATCCAAAGAAGATGTTTCCGTACCGGAAGGAACGGAGTGCATAATAACCGTGGGAGGTGACGGTACTCTTATAGGCGCTGCCAGAACAACGGGAAAATCCGGGATCCCGCTCATCGGTATGAACAGGGGCCACCTCGGATACCTTTGCGAATTCGGCGAGGAGAATGCGAAAGATGCAATAGCGCGTCTTATACGTGACGAATTCGAAACGGAAAAAAGAATGATGATAGAGGGTTTTATCGAAGACGAAAACGGAAACATAAGCAACCGTGCCGTATCCCTTAACGATATTGTTATAACGGCGGGAAACAATCTTTCCGTGGTACGCCTTACGGTGTGCGTAAACGGTAAATACCTTTACTCATATTTATGCGACGGAATGATATTTTCAACGCCTACAGGTTCCACCGCATATAACCTCTCCGCAAACGGACCCATCGTTGATCCTAAAACATCCGTTATACTGTTAACGCCCATAAACGCCCACACCCTGAATTCAAGGAGTATTGTGCTTGATAAGGATGATGAGGTAACGGTGGAACTTGAAAAAAGAAGATCCACAAAAAAAGAGACGGGGCTTGTGCGCTTTGACGGAAAGAATGTAAAGGAGATCGCGCTGGGAGAAAAACTCCATGTAAGAAAAGCGGATGAGGAAACAAAGATCATAATGCTTCAGAAGATGAACTTCTTAGAGCGTATGAGTAAAAAACTGCAGGCAGACTAAGGCCGTGGCGAAATGCCTTCGGTTTCCGGGAAAAAACAAAAAGGGTAACTATGTTAACATATCTGCATGTAAAAAATCTGGCACTTATCGAAGAAGAGGAGATAAGCTTTAAAGACGGTCTTAATGTTATGACCGGCGAAACGGGAGCGGGAAAGTCCATAATTCTGGGTGCGCTTTCTCTGGCTCTGGGGCAAAAGGCGGACAAGTCACATCTTCGGAACGAGAACGAGGATGCCGTTGTCGAAGCGGTATTTACCGTTGATAACGAAGAACAGAAAGAGAAGCTTAAGGAACTTGCCATAGAAACATACGATGACGAGGTGATCCTTACAAGAAAGATCACGGAGGGAAGGGCAACCGCAAAGATAAACGGCGAGACGGTCCCCGCACCGAAGATGAAAGAAGTGGGAGATCTCTTTCTGGATGTATACGGACAGAACGAACACGCCGTTCTTTTAAAAAAAGCAAGGCATCTTAATCTTCTCGACGAATACGACAGGGATAGGATACTTCCCTTAAAAGAAGAAACAAAGAAGTGTTACGAAGAATATAAAAAACTTTTTGAAGAACTTGAAAAAGAGAATAAAGACGAGAGCGAAAGAGCAAGGGAAATCTCTTTTCTCGAGCATGAGATCGAAGAGATATCCTCTGCCGCATTAAAGGAAAACGAGGACGAAGAGACGGAGGAAAGATACCGTTTTCTTCAGAACGGGAGAAAGATATTCGAAAGTCTTTCGGAGGTTTACAACCTTACGTCGGATGAAAATGCTGCGGGGCAGCTGGGCCGTGCGATGATGTCTCTTTCAAGAGTATCCGACCTTTCGAAAGAACTGACGGATCTTTATGCATCCCTTTCGGATGCGGAAGGTATTCTTTCGGATTTTAACAGGGCGGCCTCCGATTATATGCAGTCACTGACTTTTGACGAAAGAGAATTCAGGGAGACGGAGGAGAGGCTTGATCTTATTAACACATTAAAAACAAAATACGGAAGAACCATAGAAGAGATAAACTCTTCACTTGCAGAAAAAGAAAAACGGCTTGATGAACTGAACAATTTTGATGCATATCTTCTGAAACTTAAGTCGGATACAAAGACGGCGGAAGATAAGCTTAATGCCGCGGCAGACAGTCTTTCCGCTGCAAGAAAGGAAGCGGCGGTCCGTCTTTCAAAAGAAATGATTACGGCGCTTTCGGATCTTAACTTCCTTGATGTAAGATTCGAGATGGATTTCAAAGAACTTCCTTCACCTTCCGCAAACGGAAAAGATGATGCGGAGTTTCTCATATCCACAAACGTAGGGGCACCGCTTCTTCCGCTTAAGGATATCGCATCCGGAGGAGAACTTTCCCGGATAATGCTTGCGCTGAAAACAGTCATCGCAAAGAGGGACGATAAGAATACGCTTGTGTTCGACGAGATAGATGCCGGTATATCCGGACGCACCGCACAGGCTGTATCCGAAAAACTTTCGGCGGTGGCAAAGGCTCACCAGGTGATATGCATATCGCATCTTCCGCAGATAGCATCCATGGCGGATGAACACTTTCTGATAGAAAAATCGGTACAGGACGGACAGACGGTTTCAATGATACATCCTCTTTCGGAGGAAGAGCGAAACGAGGAACTTGCAAGAATGCTCGGAGGGGCGGAGATCACGGACGCCGTTAGGGAAAACGCAAAAGAGATGAGACGCCTTGCAAAAGAGCGGAAAAAGGAGCTGTGATGGCTGAGATAAAAGAAATCTGTAAAAAAAGAGCATAAGAAATATACGGAAAAAAAGTTCCGGAATTCATTACCGAGCGTATAGCCGAAGAGGATAAGAAAATAAACGAACTCGGTATTTCCCACGCGCTTAAGGAATGGATAGAGATATCGGAACTTGCAAAGGAAAATGATGTTCCCCATGTTTTTAGAAATCCTGCGGCTGCATCGCTTACGGCGTATCTTTCGGGAGCGGGATATTTAAATCCTCTTCCTGCACATTATCTTTGCGCCTGCGGATATTATGAATTTCCGGAGGTTGAACCGAAGATCAGGGAATGCGCACCGGATCTTCCGGACAAACTCTGCCCGAAATGCAATAAACCCTTGAGAAAAGACGGTTATGACATCCCCGCGGAATGCTGCTTCCCGGAGGAGAAAACCAGAAGCGCCGTGACGGTTGTTGAATCCACAACGGAGTTTTTCGAAAAGGTTCTTTCCAAACGTTATGTTGAACTTACAAGAGAAGAAGCGGAGAGAAGTCCGCTCTTTCCGCAAAGATCCAAGGCGGTACAAAGGAATATTACCGAGGCCGAAAAGATAGAAGAACGGGTTCTTCGGCATATTGGTATAAACGGAACAAACTTTAAAACATATATTTATAAAAAAGAAAGTACGGGAGAAGGCAATAATCTTCTTATTGTGGGACAGGTGCATCCGCATCTTGAACTCTTGGTGAATCTTGAAAAGAGGGTTGGAAAGAAGGTTTCGGAAGCGACATACGGAGATCCGAAAACATTTACGCTTTTTAGAAACAATACGATGCTGGGAAACACGAGTATGCTTATGCCCACACCTTTCGGAACCGTCGGCGTTCCCGTGTTCGGAGCAAAGAGAGGCGCGTTGATCCTCGAAAAAATCCGTCCGGTACGTTTCGGACAGCTTATAAGGATCGCAGGTCTTATTATCGGAGGATCTTCTTGGGAAAAGAATGCCCTGGATTCATTCCGTGAAGAAGGCGCAAAGATGGAAGATATCATCACCAGCCGTGATGACGTATATAAATTCCTGGAAAGATACAACGTTCCGAAAGACCGCATAATGGTGATAATGGATCATATCGTTAACAGCAGAACGGTTGAAGAAAATGCTTTCAGGGAACTGGGACATTACGGTGTCCCGGATTTCTTTGAGTATTCGCTTTCCAATATCCAATATCTTTTCTCAAGAAATTATATTATTTATAACAACAGTCTTGCATGGCAGGCTGCATGGTATAAAGCATATTATCCGGAAGCTTTTTACAGGGAATACATAGAAACCTATGCAACGGATGAAATGAAAGCCATGATACGCGCAGGCAGGAATAAGGTGATCGAAATGTGCGAAGAAAACGATCCCGAAACCGCATCGGATCTCGGGCGTGCAAAGATGGTTGAATATCCGCTTCTCCGCGTTGCCCTTGAAATGTACGAAAGAGGGTTTACATTTTAAAAAAAATGTGTATATTAATATCCATAAAAACAGGAGGTCAAAATAATGGGCATTTTTGATGATTCTTTGATGGATGATATCGATATCGTTGATAACGAAGGAGAAGACAACGAACTTTATATGGATTCCTATGACTCCGCCGAAAGCGAGACAGGTCTTACGGAAGAACAGATAGATGAGCTTGAAGACGCGGGCCTTGATCCCATGGAACTTTGGGGGATGGATGAAGACGAACGCGCCGAGGCTATTTCCGAGGCAGGCCTTAATCCTGCGGATTACAGGTTTGAAGAGGAATAGAGGATAAAAAGAAAGAGAGGTTTTTGTTATGTGGTCACGTGAAAAAGTAAGGACAGCCGGGAGAGAAGCCTTTAAGAGAAACTATTGGAAGTGTGTGCTTTTCAATCTTTTTCTTTCGCTTGTAGTCGGCGGATCCGCGGTACATTACAGCTATAACGGTAATAATAACAATTATCACTTTGACCGTTACGGTTCAAACAACACATATGATTTCAATTCGAATATCTTCGGACATAACGAGCATTTTTCGGGTTCATGGAACCCTGCAATGGTAGTCGGATTCGTTTTCGGTTTCGTTATCGCATTTTTCTTTATTCTTGCGATCGCACTTCTTATCCAGGCTTTTGTTGTTAATCCCATAGAAGTGGGTGCAAGAAGATTCTACTTTAAGAATTTAAGAGAGCCGGCAAAGATGCAGGAGATGGCGTACGGCTATGATACAAATTACAAGAATGTGGTAAAGACACTTTTCTTAAGAGACCTATACACCTTCTTTTGGACGTGCCTGTTTATAATACCGGGTATCATTAAGTTCTATGAATACGCAATGATACCGTATCTTCTTGCGGACAATCCCGATATGACGACGGAAGAAGCGTTTGCGGAGAGCAAGAGGATGATGACGGGAGAGAAGTGGAATGCATTCGTTCTTGATCTTTCCTTCATCGGATGGTTCATATTGAGCGCTCTTACATTCGGCATACTTTGGATCTTTTACGTTGGACCCTACTGGAATTCAACGCGTGCGGCGCTTTACGATGCGCTCCGTATCATGAAGCCGCGCCAGCCGTACAATAATTACCAGCAGCCGGCACAGCCGCAGCAGCCCGTACAGGATGCATGGTCACAGCCCGCCGAACCGCCTGTAGCGAACGTTACGGAAGAAGTTAAGGAACTCGAAAAGACAGAGTTTGGAATGGGTACACCGGATCCGGACAATACGGGAAATACAACCGATACTGAATAATAAAAAAGTGCGCCTAAGAGGCGCACTTTTTTATACGCAGATTATCCTGTCTTCGGATCGTCTGTAGACATAGGGATGATCAGAGAGAATGTTTTCCAAAGAAACACACTCTCTGTTAACTTCCGCTATCATTTCCCTGACGGTTTCAAAGGGTATGTCCTGATCTTCCGTTATGGGAAGAAGCAACACTTCATCCAGGGAACTCGGAATAATAAGAATGTCATATCCGATGTCCTTTGCAAAATCCTTTATCAGATCCTTATATATAATGCAGGATGCGCCTCCGCAGAAGGCACTGTTTGTAAGAACGTACATATTGATATCAACGTCCTTTAGCAATCCCAAATGTTCCGGCGAAAGAAAGTCGGAAATAACATCGCTTATGGGCCTTATAACCGGAGGCAACAGGGCGGGGGTATTCTTAACGGCATGTTCCATAAGTGTTTTAGTGTCCACGTCCCAGATTTCCGTTATCTCGTTGGTGATCTTTATGGTTGCAAGACCGTATTCCTTTTCGTCCATGAGATAGCAGAAGATTATGGCAAGGTCCAGATAAGGGATATGGCAAATATTTTTAAGCATCTTTTTGTTCTTCAGAAGATTAACTATCCTGTATATTATTCTTCCGGAAACAAGATCGAATTCGTTAAAGAAATCAAAATCCCGGACATCGGGGATCATGTTGTTCCGATATGACTTTAAAATCTCGGAAAGGATATCGTCATATTGTTTTCCGGATTTTAACTGTTCGTAAAACGGATCAAGATAGAGTGTGGGGGAAACATTGGAATCCGGGATATGCAAAGTAAGACCGTCGAGTACACGGTCGTTGTTTTTTATATACCTTCCAAGGGAAAAAACCGAGCCGTCCGGAAAAGAAGGCGTAAGATCCTGAATAAGATCATCTTTAAATTTTTGATATGTCATGCTCTGTCTCCGCAAACAAAGCGCAACAGATCTTATGTATACAAAAAGCTCCGAATGTGACTCGAACACACGACCCCTTCATTACGAGTGAAGTGCTCTACCGACTGAGCTATCGGAGCATGCAACTTAATTTTTTAGTCGCTTAAAGCGGGTGATGGGAATCGAACCCACGTATCCAGCTTGGAAGGCTGGTGTTCTACCATTGAACTACACCCGCAAACAACAAAACGCATTATACTTGTTTCAAAGCGGATTGTCAAGAAAAAATTTTTAATGTATACTATCACCTGTAAAACACATGATTAATAAGGAGTATAGCCATGTATGAACTTGTTTCCAAACTGTTGGTTTACAGAAATATCGGAAAAGAAAGTATTCTTTTTAAACTTTCGGAGATAATAAAAGATTTTGACGACGGAGAGTATGACCGCGACGAACTTAGGAGCAGGATCCTTGACGAGGTTCACGAACTTCTTAATCTTGCCACGGAATACGGTTTCGATAAGAATCTTTGGAGAGATTATATCGCATATCTTATCGCCATGACGGAGAACCCCTTTACCATCGTATCCGAGAAACGCGGAAAGACGAAGGGCAGCGTCAACAGCTTCGTAAAAAGCGATATGTCCGTTTTCAGACAGCTTATGGAATATGACTTTGAAAAACTTGAAAACGAACTCTCCCTCGACTGTTTTTCCCTTATAACACATTACGATTCCGTAAAGAAGGAAGACCGTTTCATAAACAAGAATGCCAGTATAAGGATCAGGGAACTGTCCGACAGGCTTTCCCTGGCAAAGAATGATGATGAATTCTTTGAAGAAGTAATATCCTTCTACGGAAAATACGGAGTCGGTATGTTCGGAATGAACAGAGCTTTTCGCGTGTCACAAAAGGGGGACAGTATTCTTGTCCCGATAGCGGCAACGAGCACGGTAACCCTTTCGGATCTTTTCGGGTACGAGTCTCAGAAAGAAGCACTGATAAAGAACACGGAAAGCTTCTTAAACGGTAACAGCGCAAACAATGTTCTTTTGTACGGGGATGCGGGTACGGGTAAATCCACAAGCGTAAAAGCGCTTTTGAACCTTTATTACGAGAGCGGTCTTCGTATAATAGAAGTATACAAGCATGAGTTTAAGTATCTGCCGGAGATCATCAGCATTATAAAAAACAGGAATTACAGGTTTATAATCTATATGGACGATCTCTCATTCGAGAGCGCGGAGACGGAGTATAAATATCTTAAGGCGGTGATAGAAGGAGATCTTGAGGTTAAGCCGGAAAACGTACTAATATACGCCACGTCAAACAGAAAGCATCTTATCCGGGAATCTTTTGCGGACAGGAAAGAAACGGATGATGACGATATACATAAGAATGATACCATAGCGGAGAGAATGTCCCTTTCGGACCGTTTCGGACTTACGATATCATACTTCAAGCCGGAAAGAAAAGAGTTTTACGGTATAGTAAAGAGTCTTTACAAAAAAGACTTAAAGAACGGGAATATGACGGATGAGGAACTCTTCCTGGAAGCGGATAGGTTCGCAATGAGAAACGGCGGAATGTCCGGCCGTACGGCGCAGCAATTCGTTGACTATCTTGTGTCACTTTCATAAGCGGATAAATGAAGGAAAAAAAAGTACCCAAAGTTTTAATAAGAATACTTATCGTTCTTGCTGCGATCGCGGTTATACTATCGGCGGCTTTTCTTGTTATACAGAAAAATCCACGGGCAAAAATGCTTATAAACGTTATAAGGTTTGCTGCGGAGACTCTTGAAAATCCCGCATATATCGCCTATGACGTGGATCTTAAGGAACTGTGTACGGAGTATATCAACTCCGATGTGGATCTGTCCGGTCAGGCGCTTATCAATCATGTAAAAGAGATCGGCTTTTCAATGAGCATGGATATTGATGCAGAGAGGTCTTTCTCCCAAAAGAGGGCATCCGCAGATGCTGCGCTGGATGTTCTTTTTCTTTCGGTGGGTGATGTGGAATTATATGCGGAAGATAAGATGGCATATATGGTGGCGCCCATGCTTTCAAATCTTTCCTATGCTTTTGATACGGGAATAAACCTTTTCTGGAAGGCGCCCGAGCTTTCATCGGATCTGGATTCAAAATGGTTTTCCGATAACAAGGCAAACATCCTAGAGCTGACTAAGGAAATAAGCATAGAAGAAAACGGGGATTATGTTGAAGATAACGGGATTAAGAGTATCGGTTATCATGTGATCATACCCGAAGGCTCCGGAGGTTTTATCTGGGAACTCCTTTCAATGGATCCTCCGGAACACGACGTTGCTTTTGATATTTATCTTACCCCCACATGCCGGGTAAGGCGGATAGTATGCGATCTTTCGGAGGTGGCGGAGGATTCCGCAATAGAGAGTTCCGTGGTAACCCTGGAAGGGACGGATGTGGGAACCCTTATCTGGAATGTCGGTCTTCCGGACGATGAAACCATGGAGATCAAAATGGTAAGAAACGGGGAATATACATCCGCAAATATTCTTGATGTCAGCGGAACGTATAACGCAAAGACGGGGGATGTTTACACCGGAAAATGCTCGGTTTCTTTTGACATGAAAGATAACGGAACGGACCTTAAGGTCCGGGATGCGGAAATTTATAAGAACGATAAAAGGCTTTTAAGTGCGCAGTTCGAAGGCAGTATAACAAAGACAAAGATAGATGATGATGTATTTAAGGGTAGAGAAGATGAGCTGTACGCCATAGACATAATCTCCTGGCAGAGACTCCGGGATGATATGGAAGGCTTTATAAACGATGTTATGGAAGAAGTAAAGAAACGTATATGAGGCTTGTTTTTACGGCAATTTTGGGCTAAAATAGGTTAGTTAAGAATCAAAAGGAGGAGAGTAGTCTTTTATGCCTGCGGGGATTCAATCCGGGTTCATCGGTGAACCGAGTTTTATGGATAACAAAAATATGTGTCCGCAGTGCGGGAAGATGCTTATAAATCTTCCCGAAGGTGAGTGTTGTCCCGCCTGCAGAGAGATGAATCTTTTTGCCGACGTCCGTGACTACATCAGAAAAGAAGATGTAAACGAATTTGAGGTTGCGGATCATTTCGGACTTCCCGTATCAAGAGTAAAGGAATGGATAAGACAGGGTAGGATTGAGTATAAGGAGACACCCAACGGTGTCAGGGTTCTTTCTTCCGGATACTGCGAGCTCTGCGGACAGCCCGTTGCTTTCGGGATAATCTGTCCCAAGTGTAAGCATAAGCTTGCGGAAGAGGAACGAAAGAAGGGCTATGCGGTATTTAAGCCCGGAGAAGAAACGGATGACAACAAGATGCGCATAATGGATAAATATATTAACGACGGGAGGAAGTAAGATGCAGAACAACAGGCTTAAGAGAATCGCTAAACTTTTATCGGCAGCACTTGTTTTGGCCGTGTTAACCACCGGCTGTGTGGATGAAGCCGCGCTCGTACAGGACCGGGCGGCTCATAACGAGACCGTTACCGCTGTGACGGAAGGAACTCTCCCCGCTTCGAGAACAGGACAGACTCCGGTTGCGAGAAACGGAAAACTTTCCGTTGTCGGAACGAACCTTTGCAACAGCGAAGGAACGCCGGTACAGCTTAAGGGTGTCAGCACCCACGGTATCGCATGGTTCCCCCAGTATATAAACAGGGATGCTTTCATCACACTCCGTGACGACTGGAATGCGGATATAATCCGTCTTGCAATGTATACCCAGGAATACGGCGGATACAGAAGCGGCGGAAACAGGGAAGAACTTAAGAACAAGGTTAAGGAAGGCGTTAACCTTTGTACGGAACTTGGTCTTTACTGTATAGTCGACTGGCATATACTAAGCGACGGAAACCCCAACGACTCCAAGGAAGATGCCAAGGCTTTCTTTGCGGAAATGTCCGCGACATATGCCGGAAACAACAACGTAATATACGAGCTTTGCAACGAACCTAACGGCGGAACAAACTGGAACCAGATCAAGCAGTATGCGGACGAGGTTATCCCGGTTATCCGTGCAAATTCCCCGGATGCCATAATCCTTGTCGGAACGCCCACATGGTCACAGGATGTTGATCAGGTTGCGGCAAATCCCGTTGCAAACGGCCATAACGTTATGTATTCGTTACATTTCTATGCGGCAACACATACCGACTGGATAAGAAACAAGCTTCGTACGGCGCATGATGCGGGAACGCCCGTGTTTGTTTCCGAGTGCAGTATCTGCGACGCTTCCGGAAACGGTAACATCGATTATAATTCCGCGGAGCAGTGGATGAGTCTTCTTTCGGAATACAAGGTGGCTTACATCTGCTGGAATCTTTCAAACAAGAACGAGTCTTCATCCGTTATAGCATCATGGTGCAACAAGACATCGGGCTGGACGGAAGACGAACTTTCCGAGACCGGAAGATTTTTCAGAAATAAAATGAGACAATAATCATACTTTGTGATATAATATTAAAGTTACATTAAATTTTATTGGGAGTTTAGAGAGATGGAAAAAGCAAAAAAGGGGTTTCCCCTAAACAGGACGCAGATTGCTCTGATCTGCTTCGTTGTAGTGTATATCGCAGTTGTCCTTGTTAACATTCTTGCGATAAAAACACCGTTTGTTGCCGTTATAGTTTTTGCGGTTCTTGAGGCTGTTCTTGCAACACTTCTTAAAAAGACACCGATATATGTTCACGCAGGAGTGCTTATTGCACAGATAATCGCGGGTATCATTGCGGGACACGTTGTTTTTGTTATTCTTTCCTGTGTTGTATATGTTGCGGCGCTTGTTGCACTTTCCTTTATGCAGTCGGAGGATTAATAAGAGTGACAAAAACACTTCTTCTGCACAGCTGCTGCGCACCCTGTTCAAGCCACGTGCTTTCGCTTCTTACACCGGACTATAATATCATCGATTATTATTATAATCCCAATATCACGGAGAAAGCGGAGTACGAAAAAAGAACGGAGGAATTAAGGCGTTTCATATCCGAATTTCCGCATGAAAACCCGATAGAATTCGTTGAAGGAAAGTATGAACCGGAGGTTTATTTTGAAGCGGTCAAAGGACATGAAAAGGATCCGGAAAGAGGAGAGCGCTGTGCCATATGCTTTCGATTGAGGCTGTATGAAGCCGCAAAGAAGGCAAAGGAATTAAATGCGGACCTTTTTGCGACAACGCTTACCATAAGCCCGCAAAAAGATGCAAAGCTTTTAAATCTCATCGGAGAAGAGGCGGCGGAAAAATACGGTGTGGAATACCTTTCTTCGGATTTTAAAAAGAAGGACGGATATAAACATTCAATAGAACTTTCGAGGGAATACAATCTTTACCGGCAGGACTACTGCGGATGCGTATTTTCCAAGAGAGACAAATAGGAGATAGTATAATATGGCACAACTTTGGGGCGGCCGTTTTACAAAAGAAACAGACGATCTTGTATATGCATTCAATGCATCGATCGGCTTTGACAAACGCTTCTTTACGGAAGATGTTGAAGGAAGCCGCGCGCATGTTAAGATGCTTGCAAAGGCGCTCATACTTACGGAAGAGGAAAGAGACAGCATTTTAAAGGGTCTGGATTCGATAGAAGAGGATGTTGCTTCCGGAAAGCTTTTAATAACGGATGAATACGAAGACATACATTCTTTTGTGGAAGCAAACCTTACACAGCGCATAGGCGATGCCGGAAAGAAACTTCATACGGGACGCAGCAGAAACGATCAGGTTGCGCTTGATATGAGGCTTTACACAAGAAAAGAGATAGTTGAAACGGATGAGCTTTTATATGATCTTTTGGGCGCGATCTTAAAGGTTATGGAAGAGAATACCGACACGATAATGCCGGGATTCACACATCTTCAGAAGGCACAGCCCATAACCCTTGCCCATCATTTCGGAGCATATTTCGAGATGTTTACAAGAGACAGACAGAGGCTTTCGGATATTTATAAGAGAATGAATTTCTGTCCTCTCGGATCCGGCGCTCTCGCGGGAACAACCTATCCTTTGGACCGCGGGATGACAGCGGAACTTTTAGGTTTTTACGGACCTACGAGGAACAGTATGGACGGCGTTTCGGACAGGGATTATCTTCTTGAATTCCTATCCGCGCTTTCGATAATAATGATGCATCTTTCCCGTTTTTCGGAAGAGATAATAATATGGAACTCAAACGAATACGGCTTTGTCGAGATTGATGACACATACAGCACGGGCTCATCGATAATGCCGCAGAAAAAGAACCCGGACATTGCCGAACTTGTCCGCGGAAAAACAGGGAGGGTTTACGGAGCGCTTACGTCGCTCCTTACCACAATGAAAGGACTTCCTCTTGCATATAATAAAGACATGCAGGAGGATAAGGAACTTTCCTTTGATGCAATGGACACCGCAAAGGGCTGCATCCTTCTTTTTACCGGAATGATAAAGACCATGAAGTTTAACAAAGCAAGGATGAAGGACAGCGCAAGACACGGCTTTACAAATGCCACCGATGCGGCTGATTATCTGGTAAACAAGGGAATGCCTTTCAGGGATGCCCACGGAGTCATAGGAGAGATCGTTCTCTATTGCATTGATAAAAAGATCGCCATCGATGATATGGAACTTTCTGAACTTAAGAAGTTTTCCGACCTCTTTGAAGAAGACATATTCAATGCGATCTCCATGGAAACCTGCGTTAACAAGAGATTAACCGTCGGGGCTCCGGGAAAAGAAGCAATGGAAGAAGAGATAAAGCAGGCAAAAGAAATGCTTGAGGTTATGGAAAGGGGACGCCTTGACCTTAAAGAGGGAAGGCTTTAAATAAACATTTTTGTATCGGGAGAAAGGAAGAAATTATGAGTGAAAAATTAAAAGTCGGAATCCTCGGCGCAACGGGAATGGTAGGTCAGAGATTTATAGATCTTCTTAACGATCATCCCTGGTTTGAAGTTACAACGGTTGCTGCAAGCCCGCGTTCCGCAGGGCAGACATATGAAGAGGCGGTTTCCGGAAGATGGAAGATGGAGAATCCGATCCCGGAAAATGTAAAGAAACTCGTTGTTAAAAACGTTAACGAAGTTGAAGCGGTATCCTCCGAAGTTGATTTTGTTTTTTCCGCTGTCGACATGACAAAGGAAGAGATAAAGAAGATAGAAGAGGATTATGCAAAGACGGAAACTCCCGTCGTATCAAACAACTCCGCACATCGCTGGACACCGGACGTGCCCATGGTTGTTCCGGAAATAAATCCCGAGCACTTCGAAGTTATCCGGTATCAGAGAGAAAGACTCGGAACAAAGAGAGGTTTTATTGCCGTAAAGCCGAACTGCAGTATCCAGTCATACGCTCCGGCATTTTCCGCATGGAGAGAGTTTGAACCCTATGAAGCCGTTGTTACCACATATCAGGCAATATCCGGCGCGGGAAAAACCTTTAAGGACTGGCCGGAAATGGAAGGAAACATCATTCCTTACATCGGCGGCGAAGAGGAAAAGAGCGAGAAAGAGCCCTTAAGGATCTGGGGCAAGATAGAGAATAAACAGATCGTTCCGGCGGATTTTATGACGATAACGAGCCAGTGTATCCGCGTGCCGATCCTTTACGGACATACGGCAGCCGCGTTCGTTCGTTTCCATAAGGATCCTTCGAAGGAAGAGCTTATTCAGGCACTCCGTGATTTTAGCGGAGAGCCGCAGGAATTAAAACTTCCGTCGGCTCCGAAACAGTTCATCCAGTATCTCGAGGAGGATAACAGACCCCAGGTTGCACTTGATGTGGACTATGAAAGAGGTTTCGGCGTTTCCATCGGAAGACTCCGCGAAGATACGGTTTACGATTGGAAGTTTGTGGGCCTTTCACACAACACCATCCGCGGTGCCGCAGGCGGCGGAGTGCTTTGCGCGGAACTCTTATATGCTAAGAAATATATCGAAAAGAAATAAAGAAGGCAGGAACAGATGATGATACAGAGAACAGCGGAATTAAAACAACTTGAAGAAATATACAAAAAGAGCGGAAACACTCTTACTCTTATTGTCGCAAACAAAAGAATCGGCAAGGAAGATCTTATAAAGGAATTCTGCAAGGACAAAAAGACTTTTTATTACCGCGCAAGGAATGCATCAAAGGAACTTCAGCTTGATATCTTATTGAAGGAAGCGGAAGAGTTCGTTAAGGATGAGATTCCGGTAACTTCTTTTGAGGCATGCTTTTCCGCCATTGCGGATATAAAAGAAGCGGGAAAGAAGACGGTTATCGTTCTCGACGAATTCCAGCATATGGTAAAGAAGGAGACGGATGCTTTTAATGCAATAACCGCTCTTAAAGACGGAAAACTTTCCGATAACGAAGTATGCGTGATCCTTATCAATTCCCTTGTTTCATGGACCAATAAGGAGATGGATACTGTTCTCGGAAACAGTGTTTCAAAGATCGATGAGAGACTTGCGCTTACGGATGCCACCTTCCTGGAGATCGTCCGTGCTTTTCCGCAGTTTAACGTATCGGAATGTGTTAAGACCTACGGCGTTTTCGGTGGTGTTCCGAAATACCTTTCTTATATCAATCCAAAGAAGTCCATCAGGGATAATATCATAGAGACGATATTAAGCCCGGAGGGACCGCTTTTCTCCGAAGCTGAGGACCTTATATCATCCGAACTTCGCGAGCTTTCGGTTTATGACACCATCCTTTCTTCGATAGCAAGAGGAAACGAGAAGCTTAACGATCTTTATCTTGATACGGGATATTCCAGAGCAAAGATCATCGTTTATTTAAAGAATCTTGCGTCCTTCGACATAATCGAAAAGGTTGTGTCCTTCGAAACAGGCGGATGGGACAATACAAAGAAGGGTGTATACCGTATTAAGAACCATTTTGTAAGCTTTTATTTCAGATTTATCTATCCGAATCTTTCCAAACTTTACGTTATGGAGCCGAAGGATTTTTATCAGGAATATATCGCAAAGGATCTCGACGATTACCTTCGTCCGTATTTCGTTTCCGTATGCCATGAATATCTTTCCCTCCTGAACCGTATGGGAAAGGCTCCGATCCGTATAAAGAGGATGGGAACATGGGTAGGAAAAGAAGGAACCATAGACGTTGTGGGAGAGGATGACGAGAGAAATTACGTTGTCGGAATCTGCAACTGGGACAAGGCAATGCTTCCCGTTTCAAGATATGAGGAGCTTTTAAAGAACCTGGAACTTGCAAGGATACAGGCCAACGCGATCTTCCTTTTCTCCGCAACATCCTTTGACAAGGCCCTTACCCAGATCGCAAAGGAAAACAGCAACGTAATCTTAGTGGACATGAAAGAACTTTAAGATGTCAAAGTCTTTGTTTATAGCGGAAAAACCCAGTGTGGCAAGACAGTTTGCCGAAGTTTTTTCCGAGAACATGAAAAAATGCGACGGTTATCTTGAAAGCGAAAACACCGTTGTTACATGGTGCGTGGGACACCTTGTCTCCATGAGTTATCCGGAGGTATACGATCCCGCGCTTAAAAGGTGGAGTCTTAAGACTCTTCCTTTTATTCCGGAGACTTATCTTTACGAAGTTATCCCGAATGTAAAAAAACAGTTCGATATAGTATCCTCCCTTCTAAACAGGGAGGATGTTTCTACGATATATGTATGCACGGACTCCGGACGGGAGGGTGAATACATCTATCGTCTTGTACGCCAGATGGCAAACGTCCATGATAAGGACGAGAGACGCGTCTGGATAGATTCACAGACCGAAGAGGAAATAAAGCGCGGCATAAAAGAGGCAAAGCCTCTGGCTGAATACGATAATCTTTCTGAAAGCGCATATCTTCGCGCAAAAGAAGACTACCTCATGGGAATAAACTTTTCCAGACTTTTATCCTTAAGATACGGGGATGACATGGCATCCTTCTTGCATAAGAAATTCTTTTCGATTGCGGTGGGCCGTGTTATGACCTGCGTTCTCGGAATGGTGGTACGTCGTGAGAGGGAAATCAGGAACTTTGTAAAAACACCTTTCTATCGCGTTACGGGTATCGTTACTCTTTCGGAAGGTTTTCTTTCAACGGAATGGAAGGCAGTAGAGGGAAGCAGATATTATAATTCTCCTCTTTTATATAAGGATAACGGTTTTCTGGAAGAGGAGAACGCAAAGAAACTTATCGGTTCATTGATAAGCGACGACGAGGGCTTCATCCCGCCTTTTGACGAGAACCGGGATACGGATGCGAACGCCGCCACGGGTGTCATAAAAAAGATAGAGAAGAAAAAGGAAAAGAAGAACCCGCCGCTTTTATACAATCTTGCGGAGGCTCAGAACGACTGCTCAAGGTTCTTTAAGATAAGCCCGGACGAGACATTAAAGGTTATACAGGAACTATACGAAAAGAAGCTGGTAACATATCCGAGAACGGATGCGAGAGTGCTCTCGACGGCGGTTGCAAAGGTTATAGATAAGAATATAAAAGGGCTTCTTTCCATTTCGGGAGTAAAGGATATCGCGCAGCATATACTTGATGACGGACTGTATAAGAATCTTGCAAAGACAAGATATGTGGACGACAAACAGATAACGGATCATTATGCCATAATCCCGACGGGACAGGGCCTTAACGCTTTAAAGAGTATAAATCCCCTGGGGGTTAAAGTGTATGAACTTATCGTAAGAAGATTCCTGGCGATATTCTATCCGCCTGCGGTTTATGACAAACTAACTCTCACGGTGGAGATAAAGAACGAACAGTTCTTTGCAAACGCAAAGGTTTTAAAAGACGAAGGATATCTTTCCGTTCTCGAGTATTCTTTCAAAAAGAAAAAAGACAAGGATGCAGATGCACAGGAGAACGGGGAAGAGGGTGAAAACAAAGAGGGAGAAGAGGCAGCGGATCCGGAAGCCCTTAACAAAGCGATAGCTTCCCTTAAAAAAGGAGACACGGTGGAGTTTAAGACTTTCGGTATAAGAGAGGGAGAAACAACCCCTCCGAAACGTTATAATTCCGGTGCGCTTATCCTTGCAATGGAAAATGCCGGCAAGCTTATCGAAGACGAGGAACTCCGTGAACAGATAAAATCACAGGGGATCGGAACTTCCGCCACAAGAGCGGAAATCCTTGACAAACTCGTAAGAAAAGAGTATTTAAAACTGAATAAAAAAACACAGATAATAACCCCGACCCTTGAGGGAGAAATGGTTTACGACGTGGTCAATTCGTCCATAGCTTCACTCTTAAATGCGGAACTTACCGCAAGCTGGGAAAAGGGATTGAATTATGTCAGCGAAGGGTCGCTCTCTTCCGACGAATATATGGAAAAGCTGGAAGGCTTTATAAAAAAGCATACGGCAAAGGTGCTGGCCAACAACCGTACTCCGGCGCTCCGCACAATGTTCGCCGAGAGCGCGAAATATTACAAGTAAGGTGAAAGGAAAAACATGGAAAACGCAAAGATAAAAAACATAATGGATACGGAAAAGACCATCGCAAAGGACCTCTTTGAAGGAAAAGAGTATCCCTGGCAGGTTCTTCCGGAGATTGGCGATTTCATAAAAAAGCTGGGTCCCACCCTTGATCCGGAAATATATGAATCCAAAGGAGAAGACATCTGGGTTGCAAAAACCGCAACGGTTTTTGACAGCGCATATCTTCACGGACCGCTTATTATCGATGAAAATGCAGAGATCCGCCAGTGCGCCTTCATACGCGGAAATGCCATTGTCGGAAAGAACGCCGTTGTGGGAAATTCGACGGAGCTTAAAAACGTTGTGCTTTTCGATAACGTTCAGGTTCCCCATTATAATTACGTGGGCGATTCCGTTCTGGGATATAAAGCGCATATGGGCGCAGGCTCCATAACTTCGAACGTGAAATCAGATAAAACCCTTGTTGTCGTAAAGGATAAGAACGATAAAGACCATCCGGAAGAGATAGAGACGGGCTTAAAGAAGTTCGGGGCAATGCTGGGAGACGAAGCGGAGATAGGCTGCAACAGCGTATTGAACCCGGGCAGCGTTATCGGACGCGGGGCCCATGTTTACCCCACATCTTCCGTAAGAGGCGTGGTTCCTTCGCATCATATCTATAAAGATAAAGATAACATTGTAAAAATCACGGAAGTCTGATACAATAATCGGAGTGCTTTTTGACATTAAAGCGCTAAAGCAAAAAACAAGGAGATGATTTTTAATGGCAGACGTAACCAAGGTTAAAGAAAAAGGAAAAGGCTTTTTCGGCGAATTCAGAGAGTTCATAATGAGAGGCTCGGTTATGGATCTTGCGGTGGGCGTTATCATCGGTGCCGCTTTCCAGAGCATTATCAATTCTCTTGTGGATGACATCATAATGCCGGTAATAAGCGCGCTTTTCGGCGGACTCGATTTTTCGAACTATTTCGTGTCCCTTGACGGAAGCAATTATGCAACACTGGCCGCAGCACAGGAAGCGGGAGCAGCAACATTAAACTACGGTGTTTTTATCACCGCGGTTATAAACTTCCTTCTTATGGCGCTTGTAATATTCTGTATGGTAAAGGCATTAAACAAGCTTTTTGACAAGGTTAAGAAGAAAGAAGAGGAAGCAGCACCCACGGAAAAGGACTGCCCCTTCTGCAAGTCAAAGATAGATATCGGTGCAACACGTTGCCCACATTGTACATCGGAGCTTAGCTAAGGAGAGATCATGAGGAAACAGGTTTTATCAATACTTGTTGAAAACACGTCCGGTGTGCTTTCACACGTTTCGGGACTCTTCTCGAGAAGAAGCTACAACATAGACAGTTTCTCCGCAGGCGTAACGACTGACCCGCGCTTTACCAGGATGACCATCGTGACCTCCGGAGACGAAGAAATCCTTGAGCAGATCGAGAAGCAGGTTGCAAAACTGGAGGACGTTGTTGATATAAAAATCCTTCCGCCGGGCAATTCCGTTGTAAGAGAACTTATGATAGTAAAGGTTTCAACGAAGAACGCTCAAAGAGCGGACTGCGTATTCTCCTTAAAGGAGATGGTGGTGGATTCCTTTCACGGAAAATTCGTTGACCATACACCGGATTCCGTTGTAGTGGAGATTACGGGAAATACGGATAAACTTGATCAGTTTCTCGAAAACCTTACCGCGGACGGATATGAGATACTTGAACTTGCGCGTACAGGTCTTACGGGCCTCACACGCGGTTCGGATGATGTTGTTATGATTGACTGATACAGCCATTCAAAATAAAGATTTTTAAGAATCAGGAGGAAAGAAAAATGTCACAGGATGCAAGAATTTTTTATCAGGAAGATTGTAATCTCGATCTCTTAAAGGGAAAGACGATCGCGATCATCGGCTACGGCAGCCAGGGTCACGCACATGCTCTTAACCTTAAGGAAAGCGGATGCGATGTTATCATCGGTCTTTACGAAGGATCAAAGTCCTGGAAGAGAGCAGAGGAACAGGGATTTAACGTTTAAACGACTGCGGAAGCTGCAAAGAAGGCAGACATCATCATGATCCTTATCAATGATGAAAAGCAGGCTGATATGTATAAGAAGGACATTGAGCCGAACCTTTCCGAAGGCAATATGCTTATGTTCGCTCACGGCTTCAACATTCATTTCGGTTGCATCGTTCCTCCGAAATTCGTTGATGTTACAATGATCGCTCCGAAGGCACCGGGTCATACGGTTCGTTCCGAGTATCAGGCAGGAAAAGGAACTCCCTGTCTTGTAGCTGTTGAGCAGGATGCAACGGGCAAGGCTCTTGATATGGCACTTGCATACGGCGCTGGAATCGGCGGAGCAAGAGCAGGACTTCTTGAGACAACATTCAGAACAGAGACAGAAACAGACCTCTTCGGTGAGCAGGCAGTTCTTTGCGGCGGTGTTTGCGCACTTATGCAGGCAGGTTTCGAAACACTTGTTGAGGCAGGTTACGATCCGAGAAACGCATACTTCGAATGTGTTCATGAGATGAAGCTTATCGTTGATCTTATTTATCAGTCAGGTTTTGCGGGAATGCGTTATTCAATCTCCAATACGGCTGAGTACGGCGATTACATCACGGGACCGAAGATCGTTACGGAAGATACAAAGAAGGCTATGAAGCAGATCCTTTCCGATATCCAGGACGGTTCTTTTGCAAAGGAATTCCTTACGGATATGTCTGACGCGGGACGCCAGGTACACTTCAAGGCTATGAGAAAGCTTGCAAGCGAGCATCCGGCAGAAAAGATCGGTGAGGAAATAAGAAAGCTTTACAGCTGGAACAACGAAGCAGACAAGCTTATCAACAACTAATATTCGGATAACGATAAAGAATGGGTTCCTCTGCAAAAGCAGGGGAACCTTGTTATAGAGGTGACAAACAATATGGGAATGACAATGACACAAAAGATCCTTGCGGATCATGCAAATCTTCCGGAAGTCAAAGCCGGGGATCTGATCGAAGCGGATCTTTCCATGGTACTGGGAAACGATATCACATCCCCGGTTGCCATTCATGAAATTGAAAAGATGAAAAAAGAGGGCGTCTTTGACAAGGATAAGATCGCCCTTGTAATGGATCACTTTGTGCCGAACAAGGATATCAAGTCCGCGGAGCATTGCAAATGTGTCCGTGAATTTGCTTTAAAGAACGATATCACGAATTTTTATGATGTGGGCGAGATGGGAATCGAGCATGCGCTTCTTCCGGAAAAGGGACTTGTTGTTGCGGGAGATGCGGTTATCGGCGCGGATTCACACACTTGTACCTATGGTGCGCTGGGAGCGTTTTCAACCGGTGTGGGAAGCACGGATATGGCTGCCGGAATGGCAACCGGAAAGGCATGGTTTAAAGTGCCCTCCGCAATAAAGTTTAACATCACCGGAAAACCCGGAAAATATATTACGGGAAAGGATGTTATCCTTCACATCATCGGAATGATAGGAGTTGACGGAGCGCTTTATCAGTCAATGGAATTTGTGGGAGACGGCCTTAAATATCTTTCCATGGACGATCGTTTTACAATCGCAAACATGGCCATAGAGGCGGGCGGAAAGAACGGCATCTTCCCCGTGGACGAACTTACGGAAGAATATCTTAAGGAACATTCATCCCGTCCTTACAAGAAGTTCGAAGCGGATCCGGATGCTTTGTATACGGCGGAATACACCATCGATCTTTCAACATTGAAGAACGTTGTTTCTTTCCCGCATCTTCCGGAGAACACAAAAACCATAGACGAAGTGGGAGACATAAAGATTGATCAGGTTGTTATCGGTTCCTGTACAAACGGAAGGATTTCGGACCTTGAAGCTGCAGCAAAGATCCTTAAAGGAAAGAAGGTTAAGAAGGGACTTCGCGTTATCGTTATCCCCGCAACCCAGGCTGTTTATCTTGAGGCCATGGAGAAGGGCTATTTAAGGACTTTTATCGAAGCAGGGGCAATTGTATCGACTCCGACCTGCGGACCCTGTCTTGGGGGATATATGGGCATCCTCGCGGAAGGTGAGAGATGTGTCTCCACAACGAACAGAAACTTTGTGGGAAGAATGGGACATGTTGACTCCGAAATATATCTTGCAAGCCCCTATGTTGCGGCTGCAAGCGCATTAACCGGAAAGATATCCGGTCCCGAGGAGGTGGAATAATGGAATCTGCAAAAGGAAAGGTTTTTCGTTTCGGCGATAACGTTGACACGGACGTTATAATCCCGGCAAGATATCTTAATTCCTCGGATCCGAAGGAACTTGCGCTTCATTGCATGGAAGATATCGATAAGGATTTTGTTAAGAATGTAAAAGACGGCGATATTATCGTTGCGGATAAGAACTTCGGCTGCGGCTCCTCGAGAGAGCATGCTCCGATAGCCATAAAGGCTGCGGGCGTAAGCTGTGTCATAGCGGAAACTTTTGCGCGTATTTTTTACAGGAACGCCATAAACATCGGACTTCCCATCGTTGAATGTCCGGAGGCTGCAAAAGAGATAAAAGCGGGAGATACGGTTTCCGTTGATTTTGATTCCGGGATCATTACGGACGAGACAACCGGAAAGACCTTTAAGGGTCAGGCATTCCCCGAGTTTATGCAAAAGATCATCGACTGCGGCGGACTTGTAAACTATATAAACGAGAACTGAAAGACAATCACTTGTTTATCATAAGAACATCGGAATAGAAAATGCCGTCAGCATGTGAGAAGTTTGCAGATCCGCCGTATTGTTCGGCGGTGGCGGTAATAGAGATAAGTCCGATACCGGAACCGCTTTTATGCGTGGAAAGGTATCGGTCTTTTTTCTGCCTCAGTTTTCCGCTGAAACTGTTTGATATGGCAATATAAAGTTCGTTTCCCTGTTCCAGGGAAATAACGACATGGATAAACCTTTTTTCCTCGGGCACGTCTGCGCAGGCTAAAACCGCATTTTCCAGAATGTTTCCCACAATCGAACAAAGATCGACGTTATCGATAAGCAGATCTTTCTCAATGTAAATATTAATGTCCATATCTATATCATTTGTGGATGCGATCATGGCGTAGTGGTTCAGGAGCGCATTAAGCGCATTATCCCTGCAGTAATTCGTCACTTCTTTTTTCGGAAGGGCTTCAATATAACTGCTGAGATATTCGTCTATGGATTCGTAATCCCTTTCCGAAGAAAGCTCTTTAAGAGTATATATTGTCTGTCTGAAATCGTGCCTTGCCTGTCTGTCCGCGGCGATGTATTGCTGCAGAGAATCATATTGCTTTTCCTGCATTTCAAGGATTCGGTTCCTGTCCTCCGTTTCAGCCTTATTTATGAGCGCGGTAACGATATAATAAAAGACAAGGCATAAAAGAATGAGAAGCAGGAACAACATTGACATTACGGAAATATATGCGCTTCCAACCCTGTTTACATGCAGGGTGTTGTATTTATGGATCGTCATTATCTGGTTAAATATAAAGAATACGGCGGATACCATGGCGGAAATCCACCATACGTTGGACTGCTGAAGGTTATCGATAAGGAAGGCACCGTATTTTTTCATGGGAAATGACGCAAGGATGCAGAAGAGGATATTAAGTGTCAGCTGAAGTATAAAGGCTTCCGCACTGAAATTGATGAGAAGTCCGTCGGGATGAAGGAGCGCATCGTATATGATGGAAAAGTTGCTTAAAAAATTAGTAAAGGCTGCCACAAGAAGAAACAATGATACGGATTGTGAAAGCGGGATAGTAAGGGATCCGTGAAACACAATAAATACCGCTAATAAAACCGGAAGTAAGATCAAACGAAAATCCGTTGAAACAGTTGAACGCAAAAAAGTAAGTATTGCAGCGGCGATTATCGAGACAACGCCCATCCTTAAGACAATGACCGACGGCTTATACTTAAGATGGTTTTTTGCGGCGCAGGCGCAGAGAAGCGTTGCGGGGAAAAACTGAAGATAGGTAAAAAAAGGAATGACATAATCATTTATGTTCATGACTTTATGCCTCCCTCTTTGTTTCTGTTATGAAGCTTTGAAAAAATATAATTCTTTCTTATCTGATCCAGCTTTTTCTGTTCCCGGACATTTATGGGAAAACTGTGACCGCCCTCCAGTTCGCAGGTCTCTTTTCCGAAGGATGTAATGTAGTCCATATTAATTATGATACCGCGGTTTATCTGAAGAAAACGGCTGTCGGAAGAGAGCTTGCCGCTAATTTCGGAAAAGGTCATACGTGTCCTGTATGTATTATTGATCTTGTCTGTTATCTGAATATAATTCTTCTGACTCTGCGCATACACGATGCGGGAAAAGGCAATCTCAATCTCTTCACCCTCGGAAGAAACCGTAAGGCTTGCCCCGGCTGCTGCCTGCATTGCGACAAGCTCGTCTAAGACACGGAAAATGGACGTCTTAAGAGTGTCTTCACTGGGATCTTTCAGAAGATACTGATAGGCATGTACATTAAACGCATCGAAAGTGTGATCGGCGCTGGATGTAAGAAAAACAATAAGAGTGTCGCTGTCCGTTTCCCTTATTTTTTTTGCGGCATCAACACCGGTCATCCCGTCCATATAGATATCAAGGAAGATAAGAGTATACTGAAAGGGTCGATAATCCGACAGAAGTTCCTCCGCGCTGCCGAAGGCCTTTACATCTATCGAAACATCGTTTCTTTCAACATATTCGTTTATTACTCCAAAGATCCGTTCGATCTCTTTTTGTATGTCATCGACTATGGCGATATATAGCATAAAAACGTCTCCCTAACACAAATGATACGGGCTTTTATCTATCATAAAAGTATATCAAAGCAAAGGACTTCGGGCAAGATTTTTAGAGATAATCGACATTCGTCCCAGATTCTTTGACATTCGTCCCACACGGGTTGTAATTTTACGTGCATATAATAAAATACTAAACATAAGAATATTTTTATTTATCGGAGGATATACAAATGGGACTTTTTGATATGTCAATGGGCGGAAATCTCGGCTTTGCCAGTGTTGAAAATAAGCAGGGCTTTACGGATGAAGATCTTTATGACATGCTTTCTGAAATTAAGGTAAGTTTCGGAACACCGATCATGAGTGATATCTACGGAACACCGGCCGTAATGTATAAGAACGTTACGGACATGTTCGATATTTTCTGCAGGGTACACAAGAAGAAGGTCATTATGGGTAAGATCGGATCCGACGGTGTCAGCAGCACAACAACCGCTCTTAACATGGGCACGGATATGTTCCTTGAACATAAGAATGAAGGAACATCATATGCGGACCGCGCGGTGGACGAACTTCTTTCGGTAATAAAGAAACTTGAAGACGGAGAAGAGGTTACAGAGTCCGAAGCGTCAAAGCCTGCGGCAACATCAACGGGAGAGGCCATCGCCCTTTACATGAAGCAGAAGGCAATCTCGCTTAAACCGAAGTTTGACGTCTTTGACAGGAACGAGGAGACGGTCTATCACGTTGAAGGGGATATTGCCCGTCTTAATTTTTCGATACAAAAGAACGGCGAGGAAGTGTTGAAACTTAAGAAGAAACTTATCGCCATTCTCCCGGAATACTTCATCGAAAAAGACAAGACCGAACTTGCAAGGATCAAGAAAAAATTAAAGCTTACAACACCGGAACTTCAGGGAACGGTAAACGGCATGGATCTTCATATTGCAGGCGATCTTTTCGGATATGATTTTGATATCCAGGTAGGTGATAAAGTTTTGGCCCATGTGGACACGGACCGTTCGCTCTGGACGGATTGCTACCGCATAAGAATATTTGATGAGAGTCAGGTTGATATGGCCATTGCGCTTGCCATTGTTTGTGACAACGTTCACGATCAGGAGACTGATAATTAAAGAAGGGGATAGGATATGTGGGAAAAATTTAGGAACGTAATTGTTATCGCGCTTGCAACACTTGGTGTTCTTTTCATCATCATAATGCTTATTCCGGACGATGATGAAGACGAGGTGCAGGAGAGTAATACCCAGCAGACGGTTGCGACGGAAGAAACGGAACCGGAAACCGAAACGGAAGAAGAGCCTTCGGAAACGACGGAAGCCGCTGCGCAGGAAACAGGCGATGACAGTTCTTCTTCGGAAAGCCCGGCCGGTGGAAATACGGTGGCCGTCAATATTCCCCCGAATGAACTTTCCGATGGAAAGATAAGTTTTAAAACATTATCTTTGGACAATAAAGAAGTTACACAGGATATTTTTTCGGACTATGACATCACGGTGGTTCACGTATGGGGAACATTCTGCGGACCGTGCATTGCGGAGATGGGAGAGTATGCACAGTTTTATAAGGAAAAGCCCGATAACGTTAATCTTATCGCCATCGTATGTGACGTTTATGACGGGATCGACAGCAATGTTTCCGATGCGAAAAGTATATTGAACAGTAACGGTGCGGAATTCATTAACCTCCGTACCAGTGATGATGTACGAAAGCTGACCGACAGTTTTCAATATGTTCCGTCATCGTTTTTTGTGGACAAAGAGGGTCATGTTATAGGAAGTATGATGGATGGAGCAAGTTTTGAAGAAACAAAGAACAGACTTGATACATATCTGGAATAGGGTAGGCAGTTATGACATCTGTTATAAAAACCACAAGATGGATCCTTTTATCGGCGGCTGTGATCATGATAGTTATGGGACTTTTAGATAACGGATTTACGGACGTCTTAAGCAAAGCCGTGATGATCTGTATGGAATGTATAGGGCTGGGCTGATGGAAGGATTCAAAAGAAAATTTACACAGCTTATAGCTGCTGTTTTATACAACTTTAATTTTGCGGGGTTTATTGAGGGAAGAATTTATAAGGGGAAGACAAAAGGCGTCTGTGCGCCGGGTCTTAACTGCTATTCATGCCCGGGAGCGGTACTTTCCTGTCCGCTGGGAAGTCTGCAGGGAGCATTACAAAAATCCGCATATAAAGTTCCTCTTTATATGCTGGGAACGCTGCTTCTTTTCGGAATACTTTTGGGACGGATGATATGCGGTTTTTTATGTCCTTTCGGACTTATCCAGGAACTTCTTCATCTTATCCCCGTTCCGAAGATTAAAAAGAGCAGATTCACTAAGTTACTTTCGTACCTTAAATACATAATACTTGCGGTATTTGTGATACTGATACCCATCGTAAAATTTGTGCCGGGTTTTTGCAAATACATTTGTCCCGCGGGAACTTTGGAGGCTGGAATACCGCTTGCCATAGCGGATGAGAAATTAAGAACGCAGCTTGGATTTCTGTTCTCATGGAAAGTATTTTTGGCGGCGATATGCATTCTTTTATGTATGTTCTGCTACAGGGCGTTCTGCAGGTTTATATGCCCGCTTGGAGCAATATATTCCTTCTTTAATCCGGTATCCTTTTTCGGGATTACCGTTGATAAGGAGAAATGTACCGGCTGCAACGCATGTATAAGTATATGCAAAATGGATACAAAGAAGGTCGGCGATCATGAATGTATTCATTGCGGGGCATGCAAAAGCGTATGTCCTGAAGAAGCGATATTTTATAAAAACGTAAACAGGAAAAAGAAATAGGGGGACGTTATGCAGGAAGAAAAAAAGGGCGGATTTAAAAAAGTTATAATCGGAATTCTCTGCGCGCTGGGTGTGTTTTTTATAATAGCGATGCTGCTTCCGGAGAATGATGAGGATGTTCAGAAACCAAGGACGGAGGCGGACGTTAATGCCGAAGACTCGGGAAAGAGTGTTTCTTATGCGGATGTTTCCGCTGTTTCCGTGGGGACGGGAGCAAAAAACGCAACCATAATGGTATATGTTAACGGCTCCGATCTTGAAAGCGAATCGGGCGAGGCAACGACAGACATCGGGGAAATGCTTTCTTCGGGAATCGGAAACAACGTAAACGTAATTATCCAGACAATGGGAACAAAAGAGTGGCAGGACTACGGTATTTCTTCAAAAACGGCGCAGACCTATAAGATAGAAAACGGAAGCCTTAAACTTATTAGGGATAACCTTGGACAGCTGGACTGTACTTCAAAAGATACGCTTTCGGAGTTTATAAGCTTTTGCAAAACCGCGTTTCCCGCTGAAAGATATATGCTGGTTTTCTGGGATCACGGCGGTGGTCCGGTATACGGTTTCGGTTATGATGAATGGCAGTCAGAGGATGATAGCCTTACAATTTCGGAGATGGCACAGGCCTTTTCCGAAAACAGCGATATACATTTTGACATTATCGGAATGGACTGCTGCATAATGGCGAGTATGGAAACCTTATATGCCTTTTTGCCTTATTGCAAATATGCCCTTCTTTCGGAGGATTTCGAATCCGGACTGGGATGGAGCTATACGGAGTGGATGGCGGAAATCGAAAACGATCCCGGAATATCAACACCCCTTCTCGGAAAGTACATTGTTGACAGTATCATAAAAGCAAACGAAACCGTGGAAGGCGGAGACTCCGCATGTATGGGACTTTTTAACGTTTCCACCGCGTCGAATCTCTATTCCTCCTGGAAGGCCTTTGCCTATAAGAACGAGAATTCACTTCTGAATAAGAACTACAGTAAATCTCACAAAGCAAAGAATAGAAGTGCAAGAGGATTCTTTGATTTCTGGGGATCGGATGAAAGCGATGTTACCATGTCCGATTATTACATAAGCGACATCCTTGCTCTGGTTGAAAACATCGACAGCGAAAGTGACGAGGCAAAGAGCCTTGTGTCTGCATTAAAAGCATCCGTATGTTACTACGGACATACATCGGATAAGAACGAGCTTACGGGACTTGCCGTCTCCCTTCCCTACGGAGACTCGGAGTTTTACGGACAGCTTAAATCCGTTTATTCATCCATAGGCCTGGACGAAGAATATATTAACTGGCTGGGAGAATTTGTTTCCGCGGAAGGCGCGGATTACTATTACGATTATGATGATTTCTCCGACAGCTGGGGAGGCTGGGGAGAATATGAAAGCGATTACGGATGTAATATCAGCGATGGTTCCTGTGAGTATGGTTATGATTATGACGGCGACTACGGCTGCGCAACCGACGGCTCCTGTGACGACTGGCTGTATGACTTCATGGAAGGCCTCTGGTATTGCTTCGATGACGATGTGATGTATCTTTACGACGAGGAATCGGATACAACATATTACTATGACGAATACAATGACGAAACATATTATTACGATGACAGTTGCGGCGACTGGTGTTATATGGATTAAAGGAGAACAGCATGACACTTACATCGATAGGAGAAAAAAACATACACGCTTTTGCCCCTCTAATGCAGGGCATATCGCCGGAGGACGTCCGGTTTTCAATCGGAGCGGTAGAAGACGACCGCGCGGTTGGGGTATGCATGTTTGACGTTCTGGACGAGGCCCTTGTTCTGGACTATATATATGTTCTTAAGGAATACAGGAGAAAGGGAATCGGATCCGCAATGCTGAAAGGATTCATAGAAGAGATAAAGGCAGCGGAGCCTACGGCAATACACATAAACTTCCCGGATGTATCCAAGGACCTTGTGGGCTTCTTTACCGCAATGGATTTTAAACTAATGCCGGAAGGAAAAGCATACAGGATAAAAGCGGAAGATATTCTTGATACGGAAGTGTTCAACAGGGTGACATCGCAAAAAATCAATCACCGCATCGAAAGACTTTTCGATATTACGGAGAAGGAAAAAAAGTCCATCTGGGACTCTTTCGAAAAAGCGGAACTGGATGCGGACATTATAGAAAACAGAACGCTTTCAAAAGATCTTTCTCTTGTTGCTTTCGATAAGGATGAAGATACTCCCGAGGCCCTTGTATTATGCGAAGAAGATGAAAGCAGCGTGTCCATACTTTTTATTGTAAATTTCAGACATGATACCAAGGCGCTTCTTGATATCATTCATGCGTTGAAAGATGCGGTGCTTGTGAAGAAGGGGACCGATTGCGATCTTGTATTCGTGACCATGGATGAAAAGATGGAAGAGTTTGCTAAGACGCTGGTGGGCGAAGAGGACGAATTCAAAAGTGTTGGTTATATAATGAGCGGAGTACTGATGCTGTAAGGAGAATACTCAATATGAAAGAGATCAACAAGGAAATACAGGAACAATATAAAATAGAGGATACAAGGCTCCTGGAGGAAGAGGAGCATATAAAAAACCAGGAGTACAATCCGGTATTTGATATGAATGCCACCGAGTATCAAAGGGCGTTTATGAGATCCGAGAGCGTTATAGAAAAGGTGAAAAACCAGGACGTTCTCTCTAAGCGACTTTTAATTTCGGAACAGACGCTTCAAAAATCCACCTGGCTTACGGAAGAAACCGTTCCCGCTCAGGAGACTGTTGAAAACAGCATGCAGGAAGCCACAAGGACCTTTAAGCTTAAAACATTGAGCAAGTCCCAAAGGACAAAGCGCGGAAAGAAGTTCAACGAAAAAGCAACAAGACAGGCGGATATGTTAAAGCAGATGAATCTTTATAATTCCGCCAGGGATAAGGCCTTTGAATCCGTTGTAAAAGGCGGAGTGTATGCCGAGTCACAAAAGCATAAGGACGGGGAAAGCATCAACGATAAAGCCGTTTTATCCGATGCGGGCAATATCTATAAAACAGGATCGATGGCGGTTGACCTTTCTTTTTATTCCGTTTGGAAGCAGTATACAAAAAGAGAAGAAGGAAAGGAAAATGAGCGTGAATTTTTAAAGGATGCGCCGGATGTTAAGTACGAAGACATTCTTGAACTTTCGGATAAAAAGACATATCAGGACCGGTATACAAAAATCCTTAAGGAAATAGACAAACTTGATCTTGATAAGTTTAATTACAAAAGTGACAGGGAATTTACTTCCGGTTTTGCATGCAAAATGGCAATGTTAAAAGCATTTTCCCATGCAGACGAGATGCTTAAGGATAAAACTGTTTCAACGAATAAAGAGATTGCTGCCATGAGAGACCGTTTGCTTGAAAAAACACAGGCAATAAAGGATATCATTTTGGATTATGAGAACAGGGCTGCAATGATATCTTCACCGTATTATGTTCTTCTTGCGGGAAAGGATATCGGTAATCTCTCGGTGGAAAAACTTGAAAAGAAAATAGAGGATACAACGGATGAAGGCGCAAAAGAATACCTTACCACCATTCTCGAGCGTAAAAAACTTATCACATTCGGAAAAGGAAAATCAGGAAATAAGCTTGCACAGAATACGAAGGAAATAAAAAAGAAACTGGAAAAAGGAAAGGAATACGCCGAAAAGAGAAAAGAAGAAACGGAAATAAAAACAAAGACTGCGAAGCATGATTTCATATTAAGCAGTTATAAAGATATGCCGGAGGAATTCCCTCTTGAGGAGGCAAAGACCATTACACATTATTACCTTGAAAAAGACAGAAGCCCCGAAGAGATGGAAACAATCTACAGGGAAAACCTTGTAAGGGCAAAAAAAATAGGAAAGATTATAGATGATGAAGACGAAAGGTTTTCAGAATTAAAGAGTAAGTATACCCCTCTTACAAAGGAAAAGAGTAAAGACGGTAAAGTGATAACACGTGAACTCAGGGAGGGATGGGATTACCTGGACGGGCTGGATCTTACAAAACTTAAGGATGGTCAGACTGTGGAGGATAAGCAGGCGGCCTTCGTTAAGGCGATGGTAGAACTGAAGAAAAACAAGGAGAAGATCTCGGATGAAGACAGAAGAATTATCCTTGAAGGATTGGAAGAGACCCTCCAAAGAATAGAAAAAGATCTGCCGGTTGAAGAAACGCATAAACTTACATCAAGATACGATTTCTTTAAGGACCAGGCGACTTATGAAAAGTGGGTCAGAGACAATAAGGCAGGATTCAATCTGGGAAATCTGCTTGAAAAATATAAAGCTGTCGGCGGTGTCTTATCCGATGAAAGGCTGAGAAAGATCCGGGCAATAGCCAACCCTTATCAGCTGATGCATTATTATACCACGACTGTGGGAAGACTTGCGACACGTCCCGAGGCCATGTTCTTAAGCGATGAAGATAAATACAAAATGAAATTTGAAGATCTTTTTGCACTCAGAGACAAGTTTGAAGGTGATGCAACCGGTGAATCGGAAGAGAAACGGGAAAAAGAAAAGATGAGATCTGTAACGTTGAATGAAATAATGGAGGTAAAGGAACGCGAGGAACGAAACCTTAATGCTTTGATCGAACACAACGGGCAGCAAAATAAGGAAAACGAACTGAAAAACAAAAAATTGTATCTGCCCAATGAACGCAGTCTTAAGGAAACATTGAAAGTAAATGAGGACCTGGAAAACGAATTTATAGATAAGCATTATGATGTTATAAAGGATAAACTGAAAAGACAGGGGACAAAGTCGCTCTATTTTAAAGAGATGAAGGAGCTGAAATTCGAAGAACCGCTGCTCTCGGTATTAAAGCTTCAATTTCTTGCCAATCAAAGAAGACAGATCACATCCTTAAAGGATGCGGATCTTGAAGATCATATCAATAAAATGGCAAAAGTAAACCCTCAGGAATATAAGGGAAATGTGGCGGATGCGTTACTGGGGCTTTCAATTCAGTTTATGAAACAGCCTACATATAAAACCGGAAAAAGAACACCCGAGGATCTTAATATCGGACCCAATTGGAAGCAATTTGCCAATATAGGAAATCTGCCGACTGTCGGAAACGGAATGGCACAGGACAGGTACGCAAAAGAACTTCAACAATGGAAAGAAATGCTTTCATTGGCAAAGAATCTGAAAACATATATTGACACATCGGGGGAAGATCCTTTTGGCAAACATCCCGATTTAAAACCGATCTATGAGAGTATACAGACACTGGTGGAAAAAACGGACGGTCTTTTTGATGCTTTGGAGAGTGACGATCATATGTTGCAAGGCAGGGCATACACTTTTCTCCAAACGCTTAATGCGATGAACGTAAAGAACAAAAAAGAGGATGACGTGTGGAATATGCCCGCAATAGGCCCGACGTTCAAGGAATTTAAAGAAGCAAAGACGGAGAAAGATGTAACAAAACTTGTAAATCAATATACGGATCAACTTAAAAAGGGAATATAAGGAGGATATCATGCAATTAACAACCATCGATCAGGACAATCAGGAAGCGTTTTTACCGCTTTTATTCGGAAACAAAATCGGAAACGGAAAACTGCTTATCGGTGCAGTGGAGGATGAAAAGCCGGTGGGAGCTCTTGTTTTATCGAGAAGTGAATCCGCGGCATATATAGATCATATATTTGTAAGAGAAGATTACAGAAGAAGAGGAATAGGAACTGCTCTTATAAACGAAACGGAAAAGGTGATAACCTTCAACTGTTTTAGGACAAGCTTTTTGGATTCAAACGAAGAACTAATGTATTTCTTTGAGTCGCTGGGCTTTTCCTTTAACGGAGAGACGGAATACTATTCCATATCAGCAAAGGACTTTTCGAAATCACAGTTCATCCAGCAGCTGCTTTCGCATGATGTTAACAAAGCGGTTATCAGCATGGAGGGGATGACAAACGAACAACGGAACGGACTTTTTAATCTTATGAAAGAAAAAGGAGAGGAAGATCTTCTCGCTTCGGATTCGTTAAGTAAAGATCTTTCTTTTATATCCTTAGATCCTTCGGACAATGATCCGAAAGCAGTTCTTCTTTGTGATAAGAACGACGATGACATAACCATCACCCTTCTTGAAAACTATACGGAAGACAATCTTCATGTTCCAAAGCTTATAACCGCTTTTTCATTGGCAGTAAAGGAACAGGGATTATTGGACTGCAATATTGATTTTGTTACGATAAACGACAGCATCAGGGATTTTGTCGAAAAGATCGTGGAAGACAATAAACCGGATGCAATGATGATCGATGCAATAAGATAAGTTTTAGGAGGAAAGACTGATGAGTGAAGAATTCAAGAATTTAACCGACCAGAAAAAACTGTTTAATGATGCCGAATCCGTTCAGCTTGAGCAAATGCCTGAAGAAATAGAAATGGAATATGAATATGACTATAAAGAATCCCTTGAACCAATGCAGCGGATGTTTGAGCGTTCCGAAGAAGAAAACCGTAAATACTGGGTCCGTATGGATGCAGAGAAAGATGTAAAAAAATTTGTCGGGGAAAAGGAGAAGGAAAGGCAAAAGACCGAAAAGGAGCGCATGCTAAAAGAGCATCAGGAAGTGGAATGGATGTATAAGCCGGTTGAGCCGGATGTTCTTTATGATAAATATCAGGAAAGTTACGGGAAACTCAATAAGAATAAAACACTTTCGAAGTCTCAAAAATCAAAACGTGCCAAGAGTTTTGACAAGAAACAGAAAAATATGCAAAACCTTGAAAGCGAGCTTTTAAAAACAGAAATCAGCAAGGAAAATGCATTGACGAATCTTGTTACGGATGCGAGAAAGAAAAGCAAGCGCTCTTTTGCTCGCGTTGAAGCCGAAAACTCAGATTTTGCGGATCTGGTAACGGATTTTGTTTCATATGCAAGTTTGTCCGGAAAAGAAGAGCTTAAAAGTAAAGCAAAAGATAACGCGTATAATGCAATGGCAGGCAATGAGCCCGGCGCGATCACACTTTACTTGCGTAACGAGATAGCTGAAACAGACATATCCGAATTTGCTTATAAAACGGATGAAGAATTTACAAATAATCTTAGTCTTAAGATCACTAAACTTCGTGCACTTACAAAGGTAGAACCTATTTTTAACAAGTTGATCAGTGAGGGATGGAAGGCAAATCTTGGGGAAGGAAAAGCATTAAAAATCCGTGCCAACCTGGAGATGCTTAAGATCATAAGGGAAGATTATGAAAATCGTATCCGACTCATGAAGAACCCAAACTATGTTCTCCTTACGGAAAATGATCTTGAGAGTAAATCAATAAAGAGTTTAAGACAGATAAACGGAGAAAAGGGAAACGAAAAGCTTGCCGAATTTTGCAATGCTTATGCTAATCTTAAGGAAAACAAACTCTTCGGAAAAGGGGTGGATCCCGAGAAGTTTAAAAAGAAAATTCAATCCGAGACTGAAAAAGAAGAACACACGGAAACAATGACGTTTTATAAGGAAACAAGTAAAGCTGTAAAAGAGTATGCAAAGAAAAACGGTTACAAGCTTGATAATGAGGACGATCTTACAGGAGCTTTGTATGCATATTATGGGGAGAAATACGGAAGTATAAGAGGGGCGGACGTTGCCAGCGAAGACCTTTATAACTATATTTCCAAAGATTCCAGAGAGGGAACAAAGGCATACAAAAAAAGTGAGGATAAAGAACTTGCAAAATTTGCAAAATGTATGTTTCGGGTTGTCAATATGTACCAGGCCGGTCGGAATAACTTAATGGGCGATGAAAGAGATGAAGCTACAAAAATGGCGGTCGCAAAGGAGCAGGGAAAAGAATATAAGGCACCGTCCCACACAGAGACCACCCAGAACAAGAGGATTGTCTTTGATAATATCGATATCTGCCGGGGATACAGGGAATTTGAGGAAAAACAGGTACATGAAAGGGATCTTAAACTTTACCATGGAAAGTTTGAAGGTAAGGTATGGACAGCCATGTTTAATACCGATAAGACTAGAAATGTCCCGTTGCACACACAGACTTTCCAGGAAATCGGAAAGAATGTGATCCTTAAAGATTTCGAAAATTTAAAGGACGAAAAGTTCCGCCCGGACGCTATGGGCGCCGAAAGGGTTAAAAACTATAAGAAATTTATGGACGGCGGAAAACAGGAGGATATGGAAAAGGCTGCCGTAAAAGATGTTGATAATCTTATTGCAAATATTGTTTTCGACAATGTTGTTAACGGAGACAGTGAAGACTATAATGATGAAATCTTCGGGCTTACCAAAACTTTGATGCAAGAGAAATATCGTACGGAAATGAGGGGCTTGGGAAAGGATACAGAGGATTTTTATAAAACTAAGGTTTCGGAAGCCACGGACGTTTATGTTCCCCTTCTTCGTAAATTAAAGGCGCTTGATACTGCAAGGAGAATCTGCAGAGACATGGGAGATGCCGGCGGACAGATGATGGAAGGCGTCAGTTTTAATCCATACGAAACGGAGCACCTTTTGGGGCACGAACATGCTAAAAATAAGGCAGCTGCCAGTAAAAAAGCAGCCGAAAAAGACAGTAAATACAAGAAAGTTCTTTTGGATCGTATAGATGCCATGGAACAGGAACTGTTGCAAAAACGACAGGAATTTATTGATTCCGACCGAAAATATGTTATGAGACAACAGCTTGAGGAACGCGCAACGGTGAAGGACAATCTTACGGAATTTTCAAGAACCATTCCGGAAGTCAATGAAGCGATAAAGAAAAGGATAGTTGATCCGCGTGTGATAAGAGCTTTCGGATATACATTTAAGGCCGATAGAAAAGGTTTGCCTATTACAAAAGAGGATTACCGGAACAGAGATAAAAGTGAGGCATTCTTTAAGGATTATGCAAGTAAAGATCTTGAAAGAATGAGACCTCATCTTGACAGGATCACGAAAGAACTCAGTGAAAAGGAAATAACACCGGCGATGCTTACTCCCGAGTATATGACGGAACATATGGCAGAGCTCAAGAATTTTTGCGACCAACTGACATATTACGATGAACTGATGAAAGATGAAGCATATAAAGAATACTTTGAAAATGAAGATATGGAATTCATTGATACTCATATAAGGGATCTTTATGCTCCGTTATCCGGTTATTTAACCTTTTTTGCCGGAACAAAAGGTGTGGGTCTCAACACGGATGGAAAAGATATTGATATATCGGTTGTCAGACAGTCGGAAGAGAATCTTCCTGTTGTAAAAGAAATGCTTTTAAAAGCATTGGAGGAAAGAAAAACGGGTAAGAAAAAACAGAAGAAAGAAGAGAAGAAAGAGGAATGATATGAAGAAAAGATATTATAAATCCTTAACAATCATACTTTCTGCGGCGCTTATCCTTTCCGGGATTCTGGTTCCGGGGAATGTTGCAAAGGCCGGACGGAGCAATAATACCGCGGGCGTTTCTACATTTGCGAAAGATCTTTCGGAACTTATTAAGGAAAACCCGATACAGTCTTCTGCAACGGCGGATGCCACGGGATATTATTCCGCGCGTCTTGTGGTAAAGGGAACGGACAGCGGAATGGACTTTTCGGAGTATGATCCGAAAGCCGTTCTTGAAAGCGACGATAAGGTTTATATTCTTCAGTTTGATACTCCCGCAAAGGCAAAGAGCGCCTGCGACGATCTTTCGGAACGCTATGACATCGAATGGGCGGAGCCGGATACTCTTCTTGCATCAAATATGGGAACCGATGAAGACATAGTTTTGCGGGAGGAATATAAAAGGTCGTATAACTCCCTTTCCTGGGGCGTGGATGAGATGGAAGTTGATACCTATGCAGCGACCGTGGGCTCCGGAAGTCTTACCGTTGCCGTTATCGACACCGGTGTGTCATCACACCCGTTCTTAAGCGGCCGCCTTGTTTCCGGATACGATTTTGTAGGTAACGATTCGGATCCTTCCGATGAGCATTATCACGGAACCCATGTGGCGGGAACCGTTGTTGACTGTACGCCTAATCTTAATGTTAAGATCATGCCTGTCCGGGTTCTCGATGCAAGCGGAAACGGATATACATCCGTTATCGCAAACGGAATAAAGTATGCTGCGGATAACGGAGCTTCAGTCATAAACTTAAGCCTCGGAGGCGGTCACAGTGACTATACGGATCAGTGTATCAAATATGCGATCAATAAAGGCGTTACGGTTGTATGCGCTGCGGGAAACAACGGAAGCAGTACATCATCCTTTTGCCCCGCGCATGTTACGGCTGCGGGAACAATAGTTGTCGCCGCCATAGACGACGATCTTCAGAGAGCATATTTTTCCAATTACGGAAGCAGCGTGGATATTGCCGCACCGGGTGTCGGAATTCAAAGCTGTGTTCCGGGAGGAAACTATTCATACCTTGACGGAACCTCAATGGCTTCACCGCATATAGCGGGAGCGGCGGCAATGATAAAGCTGAAGAATCCGTCCTATACGCCTGCGCAGGTTGAGCAGGCGATAAAGTCCTGCGGATATGACCTCGGATCATCGGGGTATGACCAGTATTACGGATACGGAATCCCTAAACTGTCGAAGCTGTTGGGCCAGACCGTTGATCCGGAACCGGTTGTTCCGGAACCGGAGCCCGAACCCGAGCCCGAGCCCGAACCGGAGCCCTGGAATCCTTGGCCGGACGAACCGGACGAACCCGATTATCCGGATCCGGTAATCCCTGAGCCGGATCCTGCAATACCGGACCCGGTGACGGATACCAGCGGTTTCAGATTTGTTGTCATAAACGGCGGTAATGCCGTAATAACAAGCTATAAAGGAAACGGCGGGGATATCTATATTCCCAATATGCTTGGCGGATATCCCGTGAACCAGGTTGCCGCAGGAGCATTTACGGGGAACAATAATATTACATCGATAACCATAAACGGAACTCTGCTTATCGGAGAAAAGGCGTTCTCGAACTGTTCCGCGCTCCGTCAGATAACGGTAAACGGGATCGTAAACGGAATAGGGGATTACGGATTTTCGGATTGTAAGAACCTCAGTCTGTTTACGGTTTCGGGAATGGTTTTCGGAACGAAGTACGACGCTTTTTCGGGATGTAATGCATTAAGAAGCGCAGTGATATACGGAATGGTGGACGGCTCGGTTTTTGATGCTCTCCGTGCCTGCCCGGGAAATACGAATATCCAAAATTCCGGTTTATATGCAGCTACGGTATGGCCCATAAGCTATCCGAAATACTATTATGACAATCCGGGTGATTCCGAACCGGAAGATCCGGATTTGGACGATCCTTCGGAAGAAGATCCGGAACAGACCGATACAACAGCGGATGTAACGGTATACAGACTTTACAACAGAAATTCCGGTGAACATTTTTATACCTGTTCTCTCGGCGAATGCAATTCCCTTGTTAATATCGGATGGGCTCATGAAGCAAACGGGGATTACAAGACAATAAGCAAGAGCGACAAGAATGCTGTTCCGGTATACAGGATGTATAACAAAAACTCCGGACTTCATCATTATACGATAGACGGAAACGAAGTTAGGATGCTTAAAAAAGCAGGCTGGAAATATGAAGGAATATCCATGTATGCATACAACGCATCATCGGGGCTCGGCGTGCCCGTATACAGAGAGTATAATCCTAATGACGGAAATCATAACTATACTACGAACAGGGCGGAACACCTTTATAACGTAAGCATCGGATGGACGGATGAAAGCGTTGCCTGGAACGGGATATGAGATCACAGACTTTCGATGTATTTAATATACTTTTGAGGTAATTCAACCTCCGTGTATACATCCGCATATTCTTTCGGAGAGTAGTCAATAACATAGTTTTGTATGAACTGTTTTTTATAGCCGTGGTCTTTTGCAAAGTCCACGGCTTTGTTATATGCAACCGCGGCAACGCTGTCGGACTTGAAGCGTCCGATAAGAAAGTCGCCGTTAAGATGTATTTTTGTCTCGTGTATCTCCATGCCGTTGATATCGATCTTTGTGACACCGTGATAACGGTTTATAACAATGACATTCTGATAACGATAGTCCGTGTCATCACCGTTTGCGAAGGTATAGTCCTTTCCGGAAACGCCGAAACTCTTTATACCGAAACGCTGAAGAATGGAATACTGCATACCGTAATCGTTTACATAAAGGTGTCCCTGGCGTCTTAAGATCCGGTGGGAAGAGTAGTAAAAAAGATCGTCATTATCGAATTTAAGCTCCGTGTTCTTATCAAGAAAATATGAAAAATATCCGGTCCTTAAGTATATGGGAGTCTTTATATACATCTTATTGTCCCGGTGATTTAAGATCGTTATTATCTTGTCGTGGGAGAGCGGAGTCTTAAGATTATGGTAGTTGGTAAGATTTATCTTTTTTCCGGAGTCTTCATAGATCTTTTTAGCGTCAAGATATGCTTTCCCGGCCTCTTTTTCCGTATCAAAACTTCCGAGGGAAACATGCTTCCCCCGGTATGTTATTCCGGTTCTGTAATAGGTATCGCCGTTTTTCTTTTTTGCTTCAAAAACTCCGGGTGTCATAAAACCCTCTCCGATAATATTTTTACTGTAATATTCTACCAAAAAGATCGTGTCAAAAAAAGCGTGTATTATAAAAACGAACGCTTTTTTTTGAAAGCCATATCTGTTAGAATAATTCGCAATGAAGCCTTCCCCCCTTGAGGGGAAGGGGGACCGCGTAGCGGTGGATGAGGTGTAATACTAACTAAGGAGAAGAAAAATGGAATTAAACTACGTCAGCACAAGAAACAAAAATATAAAGCTTACGGCTTCACAGGCCATTCTTCAGGGCCTTTCCGAAGACGGCGGACTCTTTGTTCCTACATATATCCCAAAGCTTGAAAAGAGCCTTGATGAGCTTTCAAAGATGTCCTATAAGGAAGTTGCATACGAAGTAATGAAACTCTTTATCACGGACTTTACGGAAGAAGAATTAAAGGGCTGCATAGAAAGGGCATATGACGGCAAATTTGACACAACGGACATCGCTCCCTTAAAGGAAGCGGACGGAGCCGAGTATATCGAACTTTTCCACGGCGCCACCATCGCCTTTAAGGATATGGCGCTTTCAATCCTTCCGCATCTTATGACGGTATCCGCAAAGAAAAACGATATAAAAGAGGAGATCGTTATCCTTACGGCCACAAGCGGTGATACGGGAAAAGCAGCGCTTGCGGGATTTGCCGATGTTCCGGGAACAAGGATCGTTGTATTCTATCCGAAGGACGGCGTTTCCGAGATCCAGAAACTTCAGATGGTAACGCAGAAGGGAGACAACACAAAGGTTGTTGCGATCCACGGAAACTTCGACGAAGCCCAGACAGGCGTCAAGAATATGTTTAACGATGCCGCGCTTAAGGATGAACTTAAGGAAAAAGGATTCCGTTTCTCATCCGCAAACTCCATAAACATCGGACGCCTTGTGCCTCAGATCGTATATTATGTAAATTCATATGTTAAGCTTCTTGCAGGCGGAAAGATAAAGGACGGAGAAAAGATAAACATCTGCGTTCCCACGGGTAACTTCGGAAACATCCTTGCAGCGTATTACGCATCCCTTATGGGACTTCCCGTAAACAAGCTTATATGCGCATCAAACGAGAACAAAGTCCTCTTTGATTTCTTCGGAACGGGAACATATGACAAGAACAGAGACTTTATCTTAACAAGCTCACCCTCCATGGATATCCTTATATCATCAAACCTCGAGAGGCTTATATTCCGCCTTACGGGAGAGGATGCTAAGAAGAATGCCTCATTTATGAAGGCTCTTTCCGAAAGCGGAAAGTATGAAATAACAGATGATATGAGAAAAGAACTTTCGGCATTTTACGGCGGTTTTGCAACGGAAGAGGAGACCGCGGAAGAGATAAAGACTGTTTATGAAAAGGCCGGATACATAATCGATACGCATACTGCAGTTGCATCCAGGGTATACAGAAAATACAAAGAAGAAACGGGAGATAACA
>JAFOND010000044.1 GCA_017418645.1 Lachnospiraceae bacterium
CCGGGAGATCCGGAGGATGTTCTTCCCGTAATAAAAACAGCAAAAGAGCTTAGGGGAAAGCTTCCCATATTCGGTATCTGCCTCGGCCATCAGATCCTTTCCATCGCATACGGAGCAAAGACTTATAAATTAAAATTCGGTCATCGCGGAGGAAATCATCCCGTAATGGATCTCAACACGGGAAAGATCGATATCACTTCGCAGAATCATAGCTATGCCGTGGATAAGGAATCGCTGAAGAATACGGATCTTAAGGCATCTCACATGAACCTTCTCGATGATACTATAGAGGGTGTAAGCTGCGAAAAGGATCTTGCTTTCGGCGTGCAGTATCATCCGGAAAGCTCGCCGGGACCGGAAGATTCGGGATATTTGTTTGACAGGTTTATTGAAAATATGGAGAAGGCAAGATGAGTAAAAGAACAGATCTAAAAAAGATACTTGTTATCGGTTCGGGTCCGATCGTCATCGGCCAGGCAGCGGAATTTGATTATGCCGGAACGCAGGCATGCCTTGCGCTTAAGGAGGAAGGCTACGAGGTCATCCTTGCAAACTCAAATCCCGCAACGATAATGACGGATACATTGGTGGCGGACAAGGTTTATATGGAACCACTGACCCTTGAATACATGGCCCGTATCTGCCGCTACGAGAGACCGGACGCCATAGTTCCGGGAATCGGCGGACAGACGGGACTTAACCTTGCAATGCAGCTTCATAAAAAGGGAATCCTTGCGGAGTGCGAGATCGAACTTCTGGGCACGGATGCAAAGTCCATAGAGTGTGCGGAGGACCGTGAGCTTTTCAAGGAACTCTGCGAAAAGATAAACGAGCCGGTTGTTCCTTCAGGAATATCTTACAGTTTTGAGGATGCAAAAAAGATAGCGGAAGAGATCGGATATCCGGTTATCCTTCGTCCCGCGTTTACCCTGGGCGGAACCGGAGGCGGTTTTGCCAAAGACGAAGAAGAACTGGAAGCGATGATGAAAAACGCCCTTTCGCTCTCGCCTGTTCATCAGGTGCTTATAGAAAAGAGCATAAAGGGCTTTAAGGAGATCGAATATGAAGTGATCCGCGATGCAAACGACACCGCGATAACGGTCTGCAACATGGAAAACCTTGATCCCGTCGGGATCCATACCGGAGACTCCATCGTCGTTGCGCCCTCGCAGACACTTACGAACAAAGAATATCATATGCTCCGGAACAGCGCGTTAAAGATCATACGCGCTCTGGATGTTAAGGGCGGCTGTAATGTACAGTTCGCGCTGGATCCCCTTTCTTTCAAGTATTATGTTATCGAGGTAAACCCCAGAGTATCCCGTTCATCCGCTCTTGCCTCAAAGGCCAGCGGATATCCCATTGCCCGGGTTTCCGCAAAGATAGCCGTGGGCATGGACCTTCACGAGATTGAACTTAAGAATACGCCGGCCTGCTTTGAACCATCTCTTGATTATGTTGTTACAAAGATGCCGCGTTTCCCCTTCGATAAATTCCCGGCCGCAATGAATACGCTTTCGACACAGATGAAAGCCACCGGCGAAGTTATGAGCGTGGGCCGAACTTTTGAGGAGAGTCTTCTTAAGGCGATCCGTTCTCTTGAAGACGGAAAGAATCATATCCATATGGAGAAATTCGATATTGCGCACATGAGCGTGGACGAGCTTCTCGACTACATTAAGGAAGGCACGGATGACCGTATCTATGCGATATCGCAGCTTCTCTGGCTTAATGTTGATTACACCCTTATCTGCGACATAACGGGAATTGACATGTTCTTCCTTGAGAAGATAAAGAAGATCGTGGATCTTGAACGAGAGCTTGAAAATGAACCTGATTCGGACGAGCTTTTGATGAAAGCAAAAAGGATGGGCTTTTCGGATGCATACGTGGCGGAACTCTGGAAATGCGATGAGGACGAAATATATGAGCGCAGGATGCAGCTTGATATCCGTCCGGTCTATAAGATGATAGATACCTGCGCGGGCGAGTTTGAAAGCTATGTTCCGTATTTTTATTCAACCTATGAAACCGAAAACGAATCCGTTGTTACGGATAAGAAAAAGGTTATCGTTCTGGGATCCGGGCCTATAAGGATCGGTCAGGGTGTGGAGTTTGATTATTCCACCGTTCATGCGGTAAAGACGATCCACGAAATGGGATACGAAGCTATTGTTATAAACAACAATCCGGAGACGGTTTCAACGGATTATACCACTGCGGACAAACTGTATTTTGAACCGCTTACCGCGGAAGACGTTATGAACATCGTCAATCTTGAAAAGCCCATCGGTGTTATCGCAACACTGGGAGGACAGACCGCGGTAAACCTTGCGGAAGCCCTTACAAAACGCGGTGTTAAGATTATCGGAACGGACTTTGCAGCAATAGAAAAAGCGGAAGATCGTGATTCCTTTGATGCCGTGCTTCATGAAGCAAATATTCCGAATCCGAAAGGACATGCCGTAACGGACATAGAAGAAGGTGTCAGGGCAGCAGGAGAAATCGGATATCCGGTTCTTGTACGTCCCAGCTTTGTTCTCGGCGGCAGGGCCATGGAGATTGTGGCAAACGAAGAGATGCTTAGGCATTATCTTAAGAATGCGGTTGACATGGACTCCGAAAGACCGGTCCTCATCGATAAATATCTCAAAGGAAAAGAGGTTGAGGTGGATGCCATCTGTGACGGAGAGGATGTTTTCCTTCCGGGAATAATGGAGCTCGTGGAACGTACCGGCGTTCATTCCGGAGACAGCACGAGCGTTTTCCCACCATTTTCAATTTCACAAAAAGTACAGGATACGGTTGCGGATTATACAAAGAGATTGGGACTTCTTATCGGAATAAAAGGTCTTTATAATATCCAGTTTATCGTTGATAAAGAAGAAAATGTTTATGTTATAGAGGTTAACCCCCGCGCTTCGAGAAGCGTTCCTTTCCTTTCGAAGTCCTCCGGAAACAGCCTTGTTGATATAGCAACGCGTGTTATGCTGGGAGAGAGTCTGAAGGAGCAGGGCGTCCTTTCGGATGAAACAAACAAGCGCGCAAAATGGTATGTAAAGACCCCGGCCTTTTCATTCGAGAAGCTTACGGGAATGGATACATATCTCTCACCGGAAATGAAGTCCACGGGTGAAGCGATAGGATATGACAGGTCTCTTAACATTGCGCTTTACAAGGCGCTTCAGGCATCCGGAATTAAGGTTAAGGACTACGGAACGGTGGTTGTTACTCTTGCCGATGAGGACAAGGACGAGGCACTTCCCCTTATACGCCGTTTCTATGATCTGGGATTCAATATTGAGGCTACGGTGGGAACGGGATCCTTCTTAAAAGAGAACGGCATCCGTACAAGGATCCGCGGAAGACTTTCGGACGGAAGCGAGGAGATCCTTGAATCCATCCGCGCCGGATATGTAAGCTATGTAATTAATACCCGCGCGATCCTGTCGGGTGTTCACTTCGAAGACGGCGCGGCCATAAGGCGATGCGCGGTTCAGAACGGTGTTACGACCTTCACATCTCTCGATACCGTACGGATCCTTCTTGATGTTCTTGAGACCACGGTTCCGGAGATCGCCACCATAGAATAAAAGGTTGTGAAATCAGAAAAAAACAGTTATCATATGACATAACACACTTATGTATTGAGCGAACCACAAGGAGGATACCATGAAAAAGAAGGTATTTAGCATTCTTCTTGCGTCTGTTATGGCATTGTCCGTGATGGCCTGTGGCGGTAATAAACAATCGCAGGTTTCTACCGGTACGGATAGTTCCGAAACCATAGATTCGTCGGAGAACGGTGAAGAAACCGAAAACATCGCGAAGGAAACATCCGATGATTATCATATCGGCATAGTTACGGGTTCATTCTCGCAGTCGGAAGACGACAGAAGGGGAGCGGAAGCTTTCCAGAAGAAGTATGGCGAGGATATGGTAACGCTTGCCATCTATCCCGACAATTTTTCCGAAGATATCGATACAACCGTAAAGATAATAGTAAATCTTGTTGACGATCCGAAGATGAAAGCGGTCATCGTTAATCAGGCTGTGGACGGCACAACGGAGGCGTTTCGTAAGATAAAAGAAAAGCGCCCGGACGTCATTTGCATTGCAGGTGAGCCCTACGAGGATTTCGCGGATATCTCCGAAGTCGCCGATCTTGTTGTCACCAGCGATTTTGTTGCGCGCGGATATCTTATGATCCGTTCCGCGCATGATCTTGGGTGTGACACTTTTGTTCACATTTCTTTCCCTCGTCACCTTTCCTATGAATCGATCTCGAGACGCGTTGCCATCATGAAAGCAGCGTGCGAGGAGTTTGGTATGACTTTTGCAATGGAAGAGGCTCCGGATCCCACAACGGAAGTCGGAGTTCCCGGAGCGCAGGAATATATTGTTGAACATACTCCCGAATGGGTTAAAAAATACGGACAGAACGCAGCGTTTTTCTGCACAAACGATGCACACACCGAACCGCTTATAAAAGAACTTCTGGAGCACGGTGGATATTTTATCGAGGCGGATCTTCCGTCTCCGACAATGGGATATCCGGCAGCTCTCGATCTGGACCTTACCGGAGAATCGGGGGACTTTGAAAAGATCATGGAAAAGGTTGAGGCGGAAGTTGTTAAACAGGGCGGCGCAGGAAGATTCGGTACATGGACAAGCTCATACGGTTATACCACATCGGCGGCTTTATCCGAGCATGCGTTAAATGTTCTTAACGGAGAAAGCACTCTTGTAAGCATGGAAGATCTTGCAAAGGCCTACGGCGTCTATTCTCCCGGAGCGGACTGGAACGGTTCGCAGTATACGGATGCAGAGACGGGAGAAAAGACTGATAACGTATTCCTTATATATCAGGATACGTATATTATGGGTTCTCCCGGCCGATATCTCGGCACAACAAAAGTTGAAGTACCGGAGCAGTATTTTACGATTCAATAACAGGACGCGAAATCTATGGCTGAACATGACGATCGGATAAATAACGAAAAGTCAAACGAATATCGCAGCAAGAAAAAGCGCAATATGATCCTGCCGC
>JAFOND010000045.1 GCA_017418645.1 Lachnospiraceae bacterium
AGGTGTTAAGGCGAGTCTTATGAAGCTTAAGAGCGTTGCCACCCGCCTTAACGAAACCATGATGAAGGCCGCTGCGGAAACATATTCGGACATTGACGAAAAAGTTACATATAAAGATCTTACGGATATCGCGGAAGATCCTGTTGGATACAGGGCAAAGAAACCTCTCCGCTCGGAAAAGAAGAGAGTTTTCGAAAGACTTAATTCATACGACGACGAGATCCGAGGAGAAGAGAGCCCCGACAAAGTTGTTTCGGATTTCCTTCCTTCGGGACAGGGCGACAGCTTTGTAAACGAGGAAAAAAGCCATGCCAAAGGCTTTATGAAGGACTATAACAGAAAGACGGAAGAGAAGAGAAGAACCCATCTTAATGTTTTAACCCAGAAGATGTTCGATATCGCCATAAGCGTTGAGATGCTGACACCGTAATACATGGCGGAACACATGGAAAAGATGGAATACTTCCGGACGCAGCTTGCATACTTTGAGGATGTAAGGAACGACCCGATGAACGCGGAGTACTTTAAAAGGTTTCCGGAAAAGGCACAAAAAAAGCTTGATATAATAGACAAAGTGAGTACAAGTTTTACTCCCGGAGACTTTGTAAGAAACGTAAACGACGTTAACAAACGGGAAAAATGGTACAGACCGGATTCGAAGGACCAGAAGAGACTGGACGACCTCCTGAGGGAACAGTCGGAGAGCGAAGTTATGGATCATTTCGTATACGATACAAAATCGGCAATAAAGGAACTAAAAAATAGCAGATTATAAAAATATTTGTTGCAAACTTGTTGCAATAAATCTCGTATAATGTAAAATATGAAGGTAGTAATAAGCAATCGGGACAAATACATACGGAAAGAGGTTGTAAGAAACCTTATCGGGCAGTATCCTAACTGTGTAACGGAAAGTTATGAGGATTCAATGCTCGCTGCCAAGGCCGTGTATAACGAGCCTGCGGATGTCATAATAATCGGTGCGGACGGCATCAAGCTCATCCCGATGCTTCGGAAGAAGGATGATAAGCTGAAGATCGTCATCCTGGCTGATAACAACAATCACAGGGATAATGCGTTCTCCGTTGGGGCCGATGCGTACATTACGCTTCCTTTGAGCAGTGACGAGCTCTTTTCCGCTGTAGAAGGAACGATCGAGAAAGACTATATATAGTTTAGGAGGTTAATTGAATATGAAGCTAAAAGGCAGTCAAAAAATCCTGCTCGCACTTGCGTGCGTTTTTTACGCGGGGTTTTTAGTTTCGTTTGCAAGATCCTCGTCGTACGGTGTGCTCGGATTCGGAATCGGTATGGGCGTATTTTTCCTTATTACCATTACCGCCGGAATGCCGGGAGAAGATGATGAGGATGTTATCTTCGGAGATCAAGGCGGGGATACTTCCGGAGAGGTACATGTCAATTCGCTTATCGATCAGCTTGCCGAGAGAAGAGAAGATCTTGACAGCGCGAATGAAGAGATAAAGAATCGCGAAGACGAGATCGAACGTCTTAAGAAAGACTGCGAAGATGCAAAGCTGGAACTTACCGAGATGGCAAACCAGAAGAGCTTCTTAGAGGAAAAGGTTGCTTCTCTGGAGGCTTCTCTTGAGAGCGCAAAAGCAAATCCTGCCGAAGGCGCTTCCGTTAATCTTGCGGAAACGATCCTCCCGAATGTGGAAAACGATCCTCCGAAGGTTATCAATATCGGTGAAGCAGTACGTTCCGCGGCGGACGATCTTTCCGGTGCCGCAAAGAAGGCGGGAATCTCCATTCATACCGTTTCCACGGACGAAACCCTTATGGTAAAGGCTTCGCCCTCCATGATCGACGTTCTTTTCAAGAATATCATTGATAATGCAATTAAATATATGAGTAAAGAAGGTACGCTCCAGATAACGATCTCAAGGATCGAAGAGGAGCTTTTTGTCGTTATGAAGGATAACGGCGAAGGCCTTGCCGCAGACGAAACGGAACACATCTTTGAACTTAACTATCAGGGAACAAACCGCATCAGCGGTAACGGACTGGGTCTTGCACAGGCAAGAGCCATCGTTGAGTATTACGGCGGCATGATCTATGCAAGATCGGCTAAAGGTAACGGAATGGGTATTTATATCCACCTTCCGTCAGCAGTATAAGGAGGCTGTATGAAACGAGGTTTAATACTATTGATCATCGCCTTCCTTATCGGAGGCGGAACCGTCGGCATCCTTTATCAGGAAGGTATCGGCGGCATAGATAATATGGAAACGGCAGCGGACTTTGCCGATTTTAACTTCAAAGACTTGTTCGGAGGAAAAAAGTAATGCTGGATGTAAAAAAAGAATTAAACGGAGACACTCTTACGGTTACGCTGACGGGGAGACTCGATACCGTAACCGCACCACAGCTTGAGGAAGAACTTAAGGATTCCATAAGCGGAGTAAAGAGCCTGATCTTTGATATAAAGGCACTTGAGTATGTTTCGAGTGCGGGCCTTCGTGTGTTCCTGTCCAATCAAAAACTGATGAATAAGCAGGGACATATGAAACTTGTGGGACCGACGGAAGACGTTAAGGAAATATTCAACGTAACAGGCTTTATGGATATTCTTACCATAGAGGACTGATCCTTTAAATATGGAGAAGGAGTCATTTTTTGCAAGGTTTCGGAATCTCTTTTCGGAAACTCCCGTAAATGGTAAAAGGCAATCGGAAGTCGATATGGCAAAGGCACTGGTTGCGTGCTGCCTTGCCGCAATCCATGTTTTTGTGGAATGCTCGACGGATGATGTTCTTGATGAATATGGCATTGCCTATATTTTTGACAGCATTCTGGGGGGACCGATGGCTGCGCCGATGTTTATGTTCTGTATGGGGATCGGACTTACCTACAGCAGAAACAATACCCCGAAACGTATCTTTATCAGGGGTTTGTACATACTGGTCATGGGATTTCTTTTAAATACCGCAAGATACTTAATTCCTTCGCTTATCGGATATGCGATAACAAAGGATTATGTGTTTTATCTTTCTCTTCTTCCGTATAGATTTTTCGGAAACGATATATGGCAGTTTGCCGGACTGGCACACATCTTCATGGCACTTCTTTTAAAACTCGGGCTTAAACCCCTGGGAACATTTAACGTCAGCATCGTGATGAGTGCCGGAGGAGTACTTTTTAACGGAACAAAAACGGACAGCAATGTCCTTAATGTTATCCTGGGACACTTTATCGGAATGGGAGATGAGGGAAGGATCTTTTCGGATTTTCCGCTTCTCCTCTGGTTCACGATATATTCCGCGGGATATGTTTTCGGATATTATCTTATCCGGACCAAAGACAAAGATGCGCTTTACAGGACGATAACCGTTCCTGCGCTTGTTGTTTCCATAGGAGCAATGCTGCTCGAAGTGTATCTTGAAATCGGAATGATGGGCGGAAGCGGAGCCAACGTTTTTTATCATATGACTCTTCCGGAAGCGATCGTATGCGAGATCTTTGTTATAGGACTTTTGGGAATATGTCATTTCGCGCATAAGAAACTTTCGGATCGCGCGAAAAGGCTGATAGAAAGAACAAGCCGTTCCCTTATGGCGGTATACTTTATACAATGGGTACTTGTCTGGTGGACGGTAGATCTTTTTATATACGTTATCAGGGGAGATAAATATTTTGACTGGCCGCTGGGACTTCTTATCGGCGTAATACTGGGCTTTTTATCGGTCGTGCTCGGTATATGGTGGAAAGAAAAAGGATGTAAGGGCTTTATATATAAATATGACAGAAATAAAGCAAAATAAAAGAGTTCCGGAAATCGAGCTTATGAAGGCCGTGGCGATCATAGACATGGTCCTTGTGCATACACTGGAAGGTTCCTGGGACAGTTTGAATAACGCGGATACCGGTATAGCGTATCTTGTTTTTTATCTTATAGAATTTATAGGCGGAATTTTCGGCGGCGGCGGCTTTATGTTCGCAATGGGCTGGGGAGCGGCATATTCCGACAAAGCAACCGCGAAATCGTACCTTAAAAGATTTATACAGCTTGTACTTCTCGGATTGTTCGTAAATATCTTCGAGGAGCTTGTTCCGGGGATCATAGATCCGGAAAACTACGGACCCGTTTCGGATTTTCCCTATGCGATCCTTGCTGTTGATATATATTTTTACGCCGCGCTGTTTATGCTCGTGTTTGCTCTTTTTAAGCTTTTAAAGGATAACGAAAAGGTAAAAATGATAATAAGCATAGGGATGGTTACGGTGTTTTTCATCGTAAACACCCTTGTTCCGGCAAGGTCCTTTACCACGGGAAACGATTGGGCGGATACTCTTATGGGACTTTTTATCCGCGAAAACGATTATTCATATTTTCCGATGGTTACATGGGGAATATATACACTCGCGGGCTACTGGCTTGCAAAAGGTTACAGAAAGATGAACGACAGAAGGAACTATGCGATAATGCTTTTTATTGTCGGACTTCCGATACTTGTTCTTTCGGAGATCATGGTAACCGTTAACAATCTTCCGCACGAGGTTTTGAATCCCGGCGGATATGACGAAGAGTTTTATTACGCGATGCACTCCTGGAGCATGCTGGGGGGATTCGGACTCCTTTGTCTTGAACTCCTTTTATACATGGGGATCATGCAGCTTTCGAAACAGAGAATACATAAATTCTTCCTGTTTTTGAGTAAGAACGTTACGTTCCTTTATGTAGCCCAGTGGGTTGTGCTCGGATTTTTATATCCGTCCCTGGGAAAGATAGAAAACATCTGGATAAACAACCTTGTGGCCATCGCAATACTTATAACGATATGCCTTGCATGTCTGTTGAAGGACAGGATAAAAGAAAGGATTAAGAGTTGAACAAAGAATCTTTTGTAATTAAAACCGGCATAGGAAAAAAATATCTTATTTCCCTTATCATATCGACGATAGTTCTTGCGGCATGCGTATGTACCGTAGTTTCTTTGATATTCAGGGCAAGGATAATGGAACGGTATGAATATGTAGGCTTTTCCGTTTCCGACTACGTTGCCAGCAATATCAGCGGAGATACGGTTTTAAGGTTTTTGGAAACCAATGAGGCGGATAACGATTATGACAGGATAAGGCGTGATCTTCTGAACGCAAAAAATAAGTTTGACCTTATTTATCTTTACATTGCGGTACCGGAAGACGGTCATATGACATATCTCTGGGAAGCAACATCGGGACCGGAGGTGCTTAATTACGAAGGATCGTATTCGCCCGGCGGAGAAGAGTGGTCAAAAAAGATGCTGAATAACGAAGGCGAGAGGACACTGCGTACCTTTAACGATCCGGATTACGGAAGGGTTGCAACGGCCGCTTCGCCAATATATGACAGTTACGGAAATGCCGTTGCACTTGCATATACGGACTTCTCCATCGAAGCGATGGTAAAGGGCATCAGATCCATGATAGCGGGCACGATAGCTTTTGTTGTCGTTCTCATGGCGATATATGCGGTGTTCTTCTATCTTAACGTTAAAAAGAGCATTGTTGATCCCATAAATCAGCTGACCGTTGCGGTTGACGAACTTATACAGAACGTTGATGACGATTCGGAAACATATACGTCCATAATCCATACGGGAGACGAGATCGAAGCGCTTTCGAGAGCCTTCGAGGACATGGACGAAGAACTGAGAAAATACATAACGGAAAATACAAAGATCGTTGCGGAAAAAGAGCGTATCGGAACCGAACTCGAACTTGCGACGGACATTCAGGCGCAGGCCCTTCCTTCCGTATTCCCGCCGTTCCCGGACAGAAAGGAATTCGATATCTACGCTCTCATGGATCCCGCGAAAGAAGTGGGCGGAGATTTTTACGATTTCTTCTTTATAGACGATGACCACCTTGGCCTTGTTATCGCGGACGTTTCCAGCAAGGGAATTCCCGCAGCCCTGTTTATGATGGTATCAATGGTAGTCCTGAATTCCAACGCAATGATGGGAGATGCCACCAATGCCGTTATGGAAAGGGTTAACAACAGGATCTGCAAAAACAATGCAAACAATATGTTTGTAACCATATGGCTCGGGGTACTTGAGATTTCAACAGGAAAACTTAAGGCGACTAACGCGGGGCATGAATATCCCTGTATCCGCCGTGCAAACGGAGACTACGAGGTCATTAGAGACCAACACGGTCTCGTTGTCGGTGCAATGGAGGGTATTCCCTACACGGAATACGAACTTCAGCTTGAACACGGAGACAGCATATTTGTATATACGGACGGTGTCCCGGAAGCAATGAACGAGGCGGAAGAACTCTTCGGAGAAGAGAGGCTTCTTGAAGCGCTGAACAAGGATCCGGGTGCGGACGTCAAAACGATAATAAAGAATGTAAAAGACGGAATAGATGCATTTGTTGAGGAAGCCCCTCAATTTGATGATATAACAATGCTTGCACTAAAATTCCATTAGGGAGGGAAAACATGAAAGAACTGATCATTGAAGCAAAGGATGAAAATCTGGACGAGGTTCTGGCTTTCGTAAACGAGCAGCTTGAAGAATGCGGCTGTGACATGAGTACCCAGATCCAGGTGGATATCGCTGTTGAGGAAGTGTTTGTTAACATTTCTCATTACGCGTACAATCCTGAAGTCGGACCTGCAACGATCCGTGCGGAAGTCCATGATGATCCGCTTGCTGTATCACTTACTTTCCTGGATAACGGTGTTCCGTACGATCCCCTTGCAAAGGAGGATCCGGACATTACGCTTTCAGCGGATGAAAGAGAAATCGGCGGCCTCGGCATCTTCATGGTAAAGAAGAGCATGGATGATGTTGCGTACGAGTACAAGAACGGACAGAATATACTGACTATTAAGAAGAACTTGTAGGATTGTACTGTAAACGAAAGTGAAGATTTCTCACTTCGTTCGAAATGACAGTGGGGGCAACAAACATGGAAAAAATAAATATCGGATTTCTGGGCTACGGCACAAGAGCCCTGGATGCTTTAATGGCGGATGAAAGATTCGACGTGAAATACTTCGTTGCGCCGCTTACACGAGTAGACGAATATGTCTATAAGGCAAGAAAAGATTATCCCGACATCCCGTTCTTTTATGTGAGAAATAACAACGAGTTATCGGCTCTTTTCGATAAACTTAATGATGCGGACGTCTTTCTTATGAATGCCTGCCCGATAATCCTGAACGAGGAAGTTATCGGAAAGAAAGAAATATATAATATTCATCCGGGAGACCTGAATTATAACCGCGGACATCAGCCGCACCAATGGACGGTGCTTCTCGGGGAAAAGGAGAGCAAGATCGTATGTCATACGGTAACGCCCGGAATAGACGAAGGAAAGCTTATAGGCTTCGTGAAGAAAGAGATCCCTTCGGACTATGATGCGCTTCAGGTTTTGGATCTTTTGGAAGACCAGGTTCCGCTGCTTCTGGATGCGCTGTATAAGCATATTACGGAAGGCACACCACCCATCGCGGATCTTTCCGGAGGACAGTACAGACATGTGCTGGAACATGAGGATTACAGGATATATCCGGAAAAGATTGCTGAAGACGGATTCTATGAGGACATGTCAAGAAAGATCCGCGCCCGGGTTATGAATCACGGAGCATATTTCATACATGCGGGAAACAGGATATATGTTGATAAGATCCTGTATGAGGAAGAGGGTGCCAACGAGCCAAAGGTAAGTGTATATAAAAGTGTTGCCTTTATAGAAGGGAAAGGCAAAAGATACGTTTTGAGACTCAATCATAAAGAAGCAAAGGGGGAAGACGAGTGAAAAAGATAGTAACCATCATAATTTGCGTACTTTTTGCAATCCCGGTCCTTACGATCGCGCTTTCGGCGAAGTCTGCTGATCCGGAGATAAACGAAAAGGTTGACGCATACTTTTCGACCGAAGTAACCGAAACGGAGCCGCATGCAAAAGAAGACGGAACTCCGTACAACATCTGTTATGTGGATATCGATCCCTATCCTCCCTCGGGAGAAATGCTTTATTTCCTTTTAAAGCAGCTTTATGACAAGGGCTGGATCGTTCTTCCGAACAATATGGCCTTTACGGATCTGCCCTTCGATTCGTCGGATCTCGATGCCAAAGAATTCATTAATTACCTTGCGGATCTGGGAACGGGGGACTATATCTCATTCTCAAAAGATCAGAACTATTATATCGCCCTTGAAGATAACGGTTATGTTAAAAAGAACATAGAGAAGGGCATAAAAAATAAGGATATCGATCTTATCTTATGTCTCGGAACATCTCCGGGAACACTTACTATCGGCGATATGGGAATAAAGGATGTTCCCATTATGGTATACTTTTCCGTGGATCCCGTTTCCGCGGGTCTTTCCTATGAACAGGAATACTCCGGAAGGGATAACGTATGGTGCCATACAAGTTCCGATATCTATAAGAACCAGCTTTCATTCTATCATGACACATATCCGTTCAAGAAGATCGGAATGGTATATTACAGTGAATCCGTAGGCGCCATAGCGATGTACAGATACGGTGCGGAAGCTCTCGGTGATGTAAAGATCGTGGAAAAGAAGATCGACACATATGATACTGCGGAAGAAGAAGAGGAATACTACGATAACCTTAAGAAGGTCTATACCGACCTTGTGGAAAAAGACGGGATCGATGCTTTCCTCTTAAATACGGATATGATAAAAGATCCCGACCGGATGGATGAATATATGAAGATATTCTATGACAAAAAAATCCCGGTATTTGTTCAGAACAGTGAATTCTCCGTTGCAAGGGGAGCAACGATGCTTATGTCCGCATCCGATGCGGTATCACAGGCCCCCTTTGCGGTTGATGCAATGATACGTATCTTCGGTGGAGAGAAGCCCGGAGAAATCTATCAGAGATTTGTCCCGTCTCCCTCAATTTCCATAAACATGGGAAGCGCCGAAAAGATAGATCTTGATATTAATGACGAGGTACTTCGAATGACGGAGAGGTTCTACTAGACAGTGTCTGACAAGGAGGTTTTGTTTTGCAGAATAAAAATATAGATAAAAAGACTAAAAGAGTAAATTTTCTGATATACCTGTTCATCCTTATGTTCAGCCTGTTTTTCGTTCTCTGGATATCCAGAATGGCGTATAAAAACACGGCTATAGATCTTAGTGAACAGTATATAAAGATCCAGACGGAAGACGTGGTATCCGTTATAGAAACTTCCATCCGGTACGGTAAAGAGCTTACCAATTACTACGGAATAGAAGATGAGATGCAAAAGATCGTGGATATCAGACCGAATACCATTGGTGTCCTGCTTCTTGATACGGAAGGAAATCCCTTTAAGGATCTCTTTCTTGACGAGGAAAGCGGAAGACTGATGTTAAAGGCTGCTCTTACGACGTATAAAAACGGGAAGCTCGAAGGTAACGATTCCATATCGTTTCGAACGGGAGACGTTTCCGGACAGGCGTTTGCGGTGTTTGATGCCAAGGATAAGGTCTGCGGTTATCTTTTTGTTATGTATGACAGAGACAATCTTATTGAGCCCAGATATATAAATAACGAACTTGCACCGCTTTTGGCGGTTCTTGCCGTTGCGATTATAATTCTCATCTTATTAATACATTTTGTTCCGGATAAGAAAAAACTTCCGATCCTTATCATTATGATCGCACTCTTTGCTTATATGGCAATCCTTTTTTTAAGTTTCAGAATATCCTTTACGGATCTTATATCAAGGAATGTGGACCTTACACAGCAATACGTTCAGAGTACCGTTGACGGCCTTAGGAGAAAGGGCCTTTCCGTTGAACGTATCGAAGGCATGAAGGAATATTTCTCAACCGTTGCGGAGGCCAACGAGGCGGTTAAGAGTATTGATATTAAGGAAGGCGTCGTTAAGGCAGAAATCGATGTCGAAGCCGTTGTAAACGGAGATTACCTTAAAGAAAAACTGAAGCATTTGCTTCTTTCCTTCGGCGCGATCTTTATAATCTGTCTTATGATCGCATTTGAGTTAACCTATGCCCTACCCGTTATTCTTGAAAAGATCAACAAACGCCGGGAAGGGCCGGCCGCACCCCGGGTGGAGGGCAGTATGTCCGGTACCATAAGGCTTCTGTCGTTCCTTATGTATACCGCCATATATACCAGTATGCCATACGCCGCGGTCATTGTCAGAAACGAAGGAATGAGCTTATTCAATCTCTCGACGGGAACCACATCATCCCTTCCGCTGACTCTCGAACTTGTTATGATACTACTTGTATCACTCCTTGTTCAGAGACTGTATACCAAGGAAAAAATATTTAATCTTTTCCTGATATCCCTTTCCGTTCTTGCTGTCGGAAACATTGCATGTCAGCGTGTATCATCAGCGCTCCTGCTTATTTTGCTCCGTGCATTCTGCGGAATCGGTTTTGCATTCCTTAAGTACTTCCTTAATACCCTTGTTGCATTGGGAAGTAAAACAGACGAAGATATAAAGGAGAATTTTGCAAACCTTAACGCCGGACTCCTTGGAGGTATAACCGTAGGATCCTCTCTCGGTTCAATCCTTGCAGGTTCCTTCGGATATTTTGCAAACTACATCTTTACGGCAGCGCTGGTTGTTGTGATCTTTATCTTCGGATTCCTTGTTATTCCGTGGAAGGAAATGGAAGAGGGCAGGGATACATCCGATACGGAGAAGGAACTTCCGTCCCTTGCAATGATCTTCAAGAACAAGCGCTTAAGAAAGGCTATGATCCTTACGGATATACCGCTTAACATCGGTCTTATGTACGTTGTTGCGTTCCTTCCGGTTTACATGGGAGTTATCGGACAGCCGGCCATCGCAACATCCTACGCATATATTATAAACGGTCTTGCGGGTGTGTACGTCGGTGTTTATATGATAAAACTGTTAAAGAAACTTTCGGTAAAGAAATCCGTTGCGATCTCCATATTCATGGGCGCAGCCGGAATCCTGATCCTTCTCTTTGGAAAGAATGCATTTATAGTAATCCTTTCCGCCGCGATCCTGGGACTCTTTGACGGCTACGGAACACCCACACTTACCGGATATTTCACGGGAGAAGGAAACAAGGAAAAGGCGGACTCCGCATCACTCCTTACTCTGTACGGAAGTATCGGAAGCGCGGTGCAGATCGTTTGTCCGCTTCTTTACGGATTACTGGCTCGTGATGACGGAAATCTTACGCCGCTTACGATCTTCGGAATCTGTTTTGCGGCATTTGGAGTATTGTTTATTTTGTTAGCGGGGAAAGAAAATGAAAAACCAAAAGAAGCATAGTCTTGCATCAAGATTTATTATCGGATTTTTTGTAATAGGTGTAGTGCTCAGTGCAATGGCGCTTACGTTCAGTTACAGTGGTTTCAAACGGAGCATGCAGCAGCAGTACCATGACACCGCATATCTTATTGCGGACACGGCGGATTCCTTTATTTCGGATTATATTCCCGTAGACAGAATGGAAGAGATCGTTGAAGCCGCAAAGAACGGAGATGAAGCGGCATTAAAAGAAATAACGGAGTCGGAGGATTATAAGACCGTTTATAAAGATCTCAACGAACTCCGTGAAAAGATGGGGCTTACGGACATCTATATAACATATTATGTGCCGGAAGAACTTCGTGCATACGCTAACGGAGATGACAGCATAAAGCCGCTCCTTTACATCTTTGACACATATTATAACGCGGATGAAGTTTATCCCATCGGAACAAGAAGCACAATGAATAAAAAGAACATTGAGCTTTTTGCGGAAGTTGTTGAAAAGAAGACAACCCAGTCAAAGTTCATTATCTCAAACGGAGATTTCGGATATAACATTTCCGCACTTAAACCCATATTAAACGACAGTGGGGATGTTGTATGCGTCATAGCGGTGGAAGAGCCCATGCGACTTATTGAATCCGCAACAAAAGAGTTCGTTATACGTACGGTCGGTGAACTTCTTATCGCGATACTCTTTATCATGGTATTCTTTGTATTATATCTATACAAGAAGGTAGTTGAACCCGTTAATCTTGTGGCAAAGGAAGCAGCCCGTTTCGGCGCGAAGAACGAGCGTACTGAAGAATCCGTATGGAGGCTGCAATCCATAAAGACAAAGGACGAGATCCAGACCCTTGCCGAAAATATCGACAAGATGGAACAGGATATGTTGAACTACGTTACCGATATCCAGAAGATCACTGCGGAGAAGGAGCGTATCGGAGCGGAACTTAACGTTGCAACGAAGATCCAGGCAGATATGCTTCCGAGAATCTTCCCGGCATTTCCGGAAAGAGACGATGTGGATCTCTATGCATCCATGTCTCCCGCTAAGGAAGTCGGCGGAGACTTCTATGATTTCTTTATGATCGACGATGTTCACCTTGCGGTTGTCATGGCGGACGTTTCCGGAAAGGGCGTTCCGGCAGCGCTTTTCATGGTTATCGCAAAGACACTTATAAAGAACAATATGCAGAGCGAAAAGAATGTAGAAGAAGCTCTGTTCGACTCCAACAACGAACTTGCGGAAAACAACGAGGAAATGCTTTTCGTTACCGCATGGATAGGCGTTATAAACCTTCAGACAGGTCAGGTTGTATATTCCGATGCAGGACATGAATTCCCGCTTCTTATGCATCAGGACGGAACGGTGGAAGAAATCCATCCCACGGAAAAGAAGATGCCTCTTGCAACCTTCGAAGGCATATCGTATATCAGGGATGAATTTACAATGAAGCCGGGAGAACGTCTCTTCCTTTACACGGACGGTGTTCCGGAAGCAACCGATGCACATAACGAGCTTTACGGAATGGATCGTCTCGAAGAAACTCTTTCCGGACTTGTTGATAAAACACCGGAAGAGATTCTTCACAAGGTGCGCGAGAACGTGGATGCATTCGTGGGAGATGCGCCGCAGTTCGATGACCTTACGATGATGGCGGTACATTATATAGGACAGAAGTAATTACATACCCCTCAATTCAAAACAACGGCAGGAGGAGATAGAAATGCAGTTAAGTCCGGAAATCGTGGCAAATGTGGATATAAGCCTTGCTTCGTTCTTACTTATGTTCGGAGTGCTTTTTATGGCCGCAAAAACCCTTAACTTTAAGGACATGAGAAGCCAATACTATGTGAACATGGTGGTTCTTATCCTGATCTATGACGTTGCTACCCTGATATCAAGTTTTATTTTTGCAACGCATGGATCTGTCATTTTCATGAAACTGGTTTCTCTGATCGTGGAGATAGCTCTGGATTTTGTCATGTTTTTTTGGCTCCTTTTTGTTATGGCGGAGATCTATAAAAGCAGGGATTATATAAAACGTAGATTACCCATGTACTCGGTTCCCATAGCATTACTTGTGCTGGCAAATATCACAACCTTCTTTACCGGATGGCTTTGGGACATAAAAGAAGATCTTACATATAAGATAGGCGGTTTATATTATGTGTACATCATTATCATGTATGGCTATATTGTTTTTGCGATCATACAGTATGTAAGATTCAAATCCCGGGAAAAGAGCTCTGCCCGTTTCAATATCTGGCTGTATCTTATTCCCATGGTGTGCGGAACCTTAACGGAAGGCTTTACGGGCTATAGTGCCTCAACCCTGGGATGTGCCCTTGGTTTTACCGCTCTTTACATGGTTATGTCAAAGGAGATGGGATACCGGGATTTTGAGAGCGGATTCTACAATCCCGTCTACCTTTCACAGCTTTACAGCCTTGTGGATAACGGCACATATAATCTTTCAAGTATCATTACCTACAAACTATCGGATCCTGCGCAACTTCCCAAGTTTTCGGAAGTGTTAAAGACTGTCCTTCCCGACGGCACGGATACCATACGTACAGATGAATGTAAATTTATCACCGTGTGCGAATCCGCGGACCGCGGATATGTTTTCATGCTTACTGAAGATGTTTCCATGGTAGCGGAAGAAGCGGGGATAGATGTTCAGGTAGACAGTACCATAAAAGGCAAAAAAGAACTGGCCGCGGATTTCTTTATTGATAACATAAGGTTAAGGAGGAACTGAACATGTCATTTCTTTCAGAAAGGGATTATGCCACACTGATCTTGGATGGCGCCACCGTTATTCTCATGATCATAGTAATGATCCTGTCTTCGGACGGCAGGAAGAGAGGGCGTGATGACGATAAGTTCTATTTCGCAATCCTCATAGTAAACATCATAATGGCCGTGAGTGACAGCTTATGTTATGTTTTCGAGTATAAGATCGACATCATTCCGAACTGTACCGTGATAAGTACCATCGGATTAACCATATTCTTTCTCATGTATGTCCTTGTAATGATGATCTGGATGGATTATTGCAGGATAAGATTCAAGGAAAGAGGGGCTTCATCCGGAAACCTTATCCGTCCCATTCATATACCCGGATTTGTTATGCTTCTTATAGTTATCATAAATGTATTTACGGGCTGGATATTCAGCTATGATTCGGCAGGGGAATATCACAGAGGAATTCTCTATATTGTCACATATATCGTTATGGCTTTTTATGCCATAATCGGATTTGTTTATCTCGGCAGATACAAGAGCAGACATAAGGCCGGTCTTTTGATCCCGGTATGGGTATATCTGCTACCCATAGTCTTTGGTCTGATATTCAGTTTTTCGGTGCAGGGATCCGCATCCTTTGCACCCATCTGTGTTGCCATGTCCCTAACCTTTACATACATCGGAACAATAAACGAATCCATGCATGTAAGTTACGGAAGCAAGACGAAATAGTCTTTTGACGGGGGAGGAATTCTGATATGGAAATCATAGAGATCACCAAAGAAAATGCAAAGGATTTCGAGGCAGTCATAGGAGAAGATCTTGTTAACGATATGTCCAGATATTTTTACAGAGGTATTGCTGCCGTGGATGATAACGGCAACTGCAACGGTGCCCTGATATATGAGCTTCTGGATGTGGACAGCGATGCGGACACCAGAAGCCGGATCAGGCTTCTTGAAGGGGATAATGACGAGGTAAAGGCCAAACTGGAAGAGGAGTACAGAAACGTTGCGGCGGAGGATGAAGTCGCAAAAAGTTTCTTTGCAACATCGGAGAGTGAGGTCGCGTCCTTCTTTGAAAAGATGGGTTTTTCCAAGTCCAATGCAGAGAGCAAAGAACTTCGGATCACTGTGGGCGATCTTGAAAAATTACCATTAAACCGTAAAGTAAAGGTGCCGGATTATATTAAAAGCGTTAACGAAGTTTCGATCCTCCAGTACAGAAACTTTGTTAAAAAAATCCTCATAAAAGGTAATAAGGGAATAGTGGAAGATCTTGCGTATCTTCCCTTAAACTGGTTTGATCGCGATGCCTCTTCATGTTCAATATCGGACGATAAGGTTGACGGTATACTCCTGATAAGAAAAACACCTTCGGGAGAACTTCATCCCCAGTTATATACCGCATTCGGTCCGGAGTTTGTAAAAACCCTGGGGCTTATGATGGTTCAATCCGTAAACTATGTGCTTGAGAACTATTCTCCGGATACAAAGATCGTTATATACAGACACAGCAAAGAAGTCGTAACCCTTACCCACAAGCTCCTTTCGGGCTATAAGGGAGACGAGATCCTTATCGGCAGCAGGGACGAATAAAAAGCATATACATAAGACTGAAATTGTAGTTGAAATATAATAACATAAAGCCTATAATACCAAAGGTTTTATTAATTTTTTTAAGGAGGGAGAGTTATGTTATTTGAACTCTACGGTGATACATGTATCACACAGCTTCTCGGCTGGGTACTTGTATTCGCGGGACTGGTCTTAATGAACGAGATCGGTCGAAGAACAAAGGCAGGCGGAATCCTTGTATTCGTCATCATCCCGCTTGCACTGACGGTATACTTTATCGTCGCAAATGCAGCAGCAGCCGCAGGCGCACCCTGGGCTGTAAACAACCCCACAGTAGTCTACATGGGCGGATGGTTCCATTACGCTAAGCTTTATGCAGCGGATATCGGATGCGTCGGTTTCATGATGATCAAGTATAAGTGGGGAATCGGTAAGCAGGACTGGTTCAAAGTTTGGCCGTGGCTTATCGTATCCATCAACATCCTTATCGCTGTTGCTTCCGATCTTGAAAGCTTCTTCAAGGGTATTGCGGCAGGCGGCCTTCAGGGTGGATGGTGGTACTCCGTTGAAGGCGTATGGCTTTACGGCGGATGGTGGAACCTTGTAAATGCAATCGCAGGTGTGATCAACTGCCTCTGCATGACAGGTTGCTGGTCAGTATTCTCATCCAAGGATCAGAAAGACATGGTATGGGCAGACATGACGGTATGGTTCATAGTTGCATATGATATCTGGAACTTTGAATATACATACCTCAATCTTCCGACACATACATGGTATTGCGGTGTTGCGCTTCTTCTTGCTCCGACATTCGCAAACGCATTCTGGAACAAGGGTGGCTGGATCCAGAACCGTGCAAACACACTTGCAATCTGGTGTATGTTTGCTCAGGTATTCCCGCTCTTCCAGATCAGCGAGAAGTTCTCCGTTCTTCCGTCCGTATACGGAAAAGAAGCACAGGGACTTGCAGCTATCGACCTTACAACACTTTATGCACCGGGCGCTAACAGCATAGCTGAAAACGTTGAAGCTGTTGCGGCTATGAGCGGTGCAGACAGAGCAGCGCTTCTTCAGACGGTAGGTGTTGTTGCCGATCCGACAATGCAGGGCGTTGTTGCTCTCGCAGCTCTCGTTGCAAACGTACTTTGCATTACGGTTATCATCAAGCGTGCAATGGCTAAGCCGGCAGGCCAGAGAAATCCGTACAAGTACGATGTATTCGTAGGAACAAGAGACTACGAAGAGGCTCGTGCAAGAGTAGAAGACGGGGCTAAGTTCCCGGCATAATAAATCCTAAAAGGATAATAACGTATCAGGGGGACGGTTCTCGTGATCGTAACGATCACGAGAATCGTCCCCCTGATACTTTTTGCTTGTGTTTATAGGCAACATTTGGTAGAATTTTAAGGATAAAACGAAAGGCTTCCCCTTGAGGGGCGAACGACGTCCAGTGGACGTCGGCTTTGAGCCGACCGAAGCGAAGCGTAGACAGCTGTCACGCACAGCGTGACTGATGAGGTGTTAAATGGATAGAATCTACATAGACCGGGGATGGACATTTTTCCCCGAGTACAGCGAGGAGTTAAAGACAACTCCCGGGGAAGGACAGATTGTTGATGTTCCGCATACAACAAAGGAAGTGCCCTTTAACTACTTTGACGAACATGAATATCAGGCACTGAGCTGCTACCAGAAAGTAATTGTTCCCGATCCTTCATGGCAGGGAAAGAGCATAAAGATAACCTTTGATGCTATAGGTCATGAATCCGAGATCTTTTTAAACGGAGATCTTATTGCCGGCAAAAGATGCGGCTACACAGCCGTTTCGGCGGATATTTCAAAACGGCTCCGCTTTGATACGGAAAATCTCATAACGGTAAAAGTAAATTCAAATGAGGACATAAAACAGCCCCCGTTTGGATTTGTTGTCGATTATATGACATACGGCGGGATCTATCGCGATGTTTATCTTACGATACAGAACCCGGTTCATATTGCGGATGCTTTCTATAAACCTTCTGCAATATCCGTTAACACCGCTAACAAAACGGTGGAAGAGATACAGAACCTTAAAGGGATGGGAACCCTTCAGACTGAACTTATATTGTCCCAGGAAGCGGCAGACATCCTTAAAAACGGCAGGCTTTCGGTGAACCAGTATCTTGACGGAAAGATGGTCCTCGGGAACGCTCCCATACGCGAACCGAAGGTCAGTACCGCAATAGATAACATATCGCTTTGGGATATCGAATCCCCGAAGGTATATAACGCGGTAACGGAACTTCTTTTGGACGGAGAGGTTGTTGATACCTTTTCCGCAACCATAGGTTTCAGGGAAGCGGTTTTCCAGAAAGACGGTTTTTATCTCAACGGAAGAAAGATAAAGCTTCGCGGATTAAACCGCCATCAGAGTTATCCCTATGTGGGATATGCGATGCCGGAATCCATGCAGAGATACGATGCAAGGATCCTTAAAAACGAACTCGGAGTCAATATCGTCCGTACTTCGCATTATCCGCAGTCCCATGATTTCATAGACGAATGCGACCGCCTCGGTCTTATGGTATTTACGGAGATGCCCGGCTGGCAGCATATCGGAGACGAAGCATGGCAGGCTCTTGCAATTGAAAATACAAAGGATATGGTCCGTCAGTACAGGAACCATCCATCCATAATAATATGGGGTGTCCGCATTAACGAATCCGAGGATAATAACCCCTTTTACGAAAAGACAAATGCCGCGGCACACGCTCTTGACCCCACACGCCCCACAGGCGGCGTAAGGAACCGTACCGCGGATAAACATACGATAATCCATGAAGACGTGATGACATATAACGATTTCTCCCATTGCGGAGACAACGCGGGTTGCATGCCGAAGAACAAGGTCACGAACGACATGGAAAAGGCGTACCTTATAACGGAAAACAACGGGCATATGTTCCCGACAAAGAGCCAGGATCCGGAAGACAGAAGAAAAGAGCACATGCTCCGTCACGCAAACGTTTTAAATGCAGTGGCGGGAGAGGAGGACATCTCCGGTTCCATAGCATGGTGCATGTTCGACTACAATACCCATAAGGAATTCGGATCGGGAGACCGTATCTGTTACCACGGCGTAATGGATATGTTCAGGAACAAAAAACTTGCGGCTGATCTTTATGCGGCTCTGGGTTCGAAAGAAACGGTTCTTGCGGTTTCGTCCACCATGGATATCGGCGAGCATAACGCCAGCAACCGCGGGGATACATATATCTTATCAAACGCGGATTCGGTGCGGATGTATAAAAATAACGTGCTGATAAAGGAATATACCGCGGAAGATTCGGTTTATCCGAACCTTAAAAACGGTCCGATCCTCATAAACGATTATGTGGGCAATCAGATCGTTGAACAGGAAGGTTTCTCAAAGAGGAAAGCGGAACTTGTAAAATACATCTTAAACACGTTCTCAATGAACGGCGGAAAGTTCTCTTTCGGAATCCTTTGGGCGGCATTCAGACTGATGCTCTTCCACGGGATAAAGATAGATGATGCAGTGCCTCTTTATCAGAAATATATCGGCGACTGGGGAGGCGATTCGAAGCAGTATCGCTTTGATGCCGTTAAAGACGGAAAGGTCGTTAAATCTCTTATTAAGGAGCCGATGACAAAGAGAAGTCTGGACATAGATGTTTCATCGACGGAACTCTTTGAAGACAGGACCTATGATGTTGCCGCAATAAGGATAAGGGCATGTGACGAAAACAATAACGTCCTTAACTTCTTTAACGAATCCGCGGTAATAAGAACAGAGGGCCCCATCGATATCATCGGACCGAAGGTTGTACCGCTTCGCGGCGGAATGGCCGGAACATATATCAAGACAAAAGGCGTCGAAGGAGACGCAAAGGTTATAATCGAGATAGAGGGAGCGGAGAGCAAAGAAGTTTCATTTAAGATCGAGAAGTTATAACAGGAGGGGAAGGTAATATGCAGGACAGAGCAAAACAGATCTTCGGAAACGAGATCAAGCCAAGCGCTTATAAAAAAGCGGTAAAATCAAAAAACAAATACGCAAAGAAATTCGGGGATGATTCAAACGCGAACTATCCCGTTCATATCGAAGAAAATCCTTATATCGGAAAGACCCTCGGCGTACAGAACGTGCTGGTGGGAGATCTTAAGACAAACGCGCATTTCGATCCCGCGCGTCATCCGGACGGAAAAATGCCGGATCCGGTGTGGGATACGGAAAAGGGCGTAATAATCGGAAACATCCGCATGGGCTTCGGTCATTACAGAATGTCCATGGCAATGGCTTCCGCAGCGCATCATATGGGTTATACGCCCTATTGGATGGATCTTAATTCATACGGAGAGACAACCTGTACAAAGATCATCGGCGCGCAGAACGACCTTTATTCTTTGGGATCACGTCTTTCAAAGAACCCGATATTTAACAAACTTATATGGGAGCCCACAAACTACGAAGGCTTCCGTGCACTTTCATACAATGCTTCGGACCAGAAGAATGCGGAACTTATGGCTCCCGTTTATAAGAACGTTCCGAAGGACATTCCCGTTGTCAGCACACATGCATGGACGGCCCAGGCAGCGCTTCATGCGGATATGAAACATGTTGTTTCCGCGGTATGCGACAACTGGCCCATGGCTCTTCATTTTGCTGAAGGCTCCGTACATACGATCCAGTGCTTAAACGCATACATGGGATATCGTATCTTAAACGGAATGGGAGACGGAACGATCGCAGGAAAGGCTGCTCCCTGTAAGCCCATGCCGAAGGAAGCACTTATTTATACGGGACATTATATCGACCATGAACTCGTTGCAAATCTTGATGAAGACTGCAGAAGAAGAGTTGAAAGAAGACAGAACAAAAAGCCCATGCGTTTCCTTCTTACCATCGGCGGCGCAGGCGCACAGAAAGAGATCTTTGCGGAGATAATAAAATATCTCATTCCCATGATAAAGAACGGCAAGGCAGCTTTATATGTCAACGTGGGTGATTACAAGAATGTTTGGGACGAACTTATAAGCGAGATCCCGGGAATGAAAGAACTTTCCACGGAACATTTTGACGATTTTGAAGCCACAACGAAATTTGCGGATGAAGCGATAGACGGAGAGGTTACCGGAATTCACGGCTTCTGGCACAAGAATATTTTTGAAGCGGTTTATGCAACAAACATCTTAATGCGTTCCGCGGACGTTCTTGTAACAAAGCCTTCCGAACTTGCTTTCTATCCGATCCCGAAACTCTTTATAAGAAGAGTGGGAAAGCACGAGATGTGGGGCGCCATCCACTCCGCGGAGATAGGAGACGGATCGCTTGAATGCCGGGACATCCCCCATGTTCTTCAGATGATAGACATGTTTACGGGTACGGATCTTCTTGATGAGATGTGCAATAACATCAAGGTAAATAATTCCATAGGTCTTTATAACGGAGCATACAAAGTTATCGAGATTGCCATGGGGTTAAAGAATAAATAAATTGTATGATGATCTCATACATTATTAAGGAGGGTAACAATGAAACTTAAAACCAGTCAGAAAGCCGCGTTCGGCTTTGGCGCATTCGGAAAGGACGTTGTGTACATGCTTATAGCAACGTACCTTCTGAACTACTATAACGTAGTGCTCGGAATGAATGCTGCGTTTATAGGAATGGTAATGATGGGCGCCAGAGTATTCGACGCGTTCAACGATCCTTTGATGGGAATCGTTGTTGCAAAGACGAAGACGAAATTCGGACGTTTCCGCCCGTGGATCCTTGCGGGTACGGTACTTAACGCACTCACGATCTTTGCACTTTTTGCTGCTCCCGCAACGGATAATCCGGATTCGGGACTTATGCGCACATGGCTTGCGGTATTCTATGTATTATGGGGCGTAACCTATACACTCATGGATATACCGTTCTGGTCAATGATCCCGGCTGTTACGGAACCCGGTACGGACCGCGAAGGCCTTACCGCTCTTGCAAGAACATGTTCCGGTATCGGTGATGCGCTTCCCACGGTTCTTACAAACATGGTTGTACCGATCTTCTCCGGTATCGTTATCGGACATCAGGTTACAACCGGAAACTATTCCGAATGGAAGTCCGGATATCTTATCTGGGCCATCATAATCGCAGTGGTATTCATCATATCCGAAGCCCTTATGGTTATCCGGGTTCCGGAACCCAAGATCGATGACGATTTCAAGGCTCCGTCCGTTTTTCAGATGTTTAAATCGCTTTTCTCAAACGATCAGGCGATGGTAGTGGTATTCTCCATCATCTGCGTTTATGCATCTCTTAACATCTGCGGAAACCTTGTACTTTATTTCTTCCAGTTTGACGTTGGAAACCCCGGCGGATATTCACTGTTTACGGCAGTTGCCTTCGGTTTCCAGGTACTTACGATGATGCTTATCCCCATGTTTAGAAAGTGGTTTTCAAAGAACCAGCTTTTCCTTGCGGGATTCATAATCCAGATTGCGGGATTCGTTATCATACTCTGCATGGCATACTTTAACGTATACACACCGGAGAACTGGATGATACTTTGCGTACCGGGAGCTCTTATCTATGTGGGATACGGAATGCTTAACGTTATCATGACGATCTTCCTTTCCGACTCCGTTGATTACGGTGAAATAAAGAACGGTACACGTGAAGAATCCGTTATCTTTTCAATGCAGACATTTACGGTTAAGCTTGCATCCGGCGTTGCCGTTGCTCTTGCCGGCGGCGTTATTGAATGGATAAAGCTTGATACCGCGGATGGTGCGGTTCAGACAGCGGAAACATTAAATGGTTTAAGACTCTGGATGACAGTTCCTTCCGTTATTCTTCTTGTGATAGGTATGATCCTTTACAAGGCTCTTTACAAGCTTGATGAGAAGAAGATGGAAGAGATAAAAGGCCAGCTGGAGGCTAAAAACAAAACCGCAGGGGAGTGATACGTGATTACGAAATAAAAGAAGTAATATTTTAACGAAAGGGGAAAGAACTATGAAAGCCAAAATGCAAACAATGATGCTCCTTATGACAATCCCGCTTATTGTCATGGAAATCGTAACAAACATTCTTCTCTTCAGAGAGATGAACCAGATTTTTGAGCAGAGCGAAAAGGTATTTTATGATCACCTGTACACCGTAAGTTCAACGCTTATCAATGCCGACAGAGATTACTACCAGGCAATGATGGCAGCAACTCAGTATTATGACATTAAAAACGGATTCGGAGATGTTCCCGCAGATCAGGAAGCATCGCTTCTTGAAACTGCCCTTGCGGATTTCAAAGATAATATGGAACAGACAACGGAACGTGTTCATGAGTCCGGCGATATTGCTGCAAAAGAGGCTTCTCTTTATACGGGAACACCCCTTGACGGAAAGACGTATGCGGACTATCTTGCGGATTTCGACGAACAGTTTGCAGACTGGCAGGCTTCCTTTGATATTGAAAAAATGGAAGGCGACTGGAACGACTTTAACTCGAAGTTCGCATCAACGCGAGATGCCATCTCCAACATGACGGATATCACGGAAGAATGGGCAGAGGCAGAGAAGAAAGGCCTTGAAAAAGACATCAAAAAAACCATCCTTACGATGGCGATCATTGCAATAGTAGTTGCGACCGCAATAATCATATTTATCATTATCATAATATTCATGATAAACAGCGAGATTAAGAAGGTTAAGAACAGTATCACCGTTCTTTCCGGCGGTAACTTTGCAAAGAAGGCGCGTATTAAGAGCTCGGTAAAGGATTTCGAAGATATTTCAATATCCCTGGATGAAATGAGACTTAAACTTAAGGAATCCATCACGACCATCATCGATAACGCCAATACGGTTGACAGCCGTGCTCAGGAAACAAACCGCATGATCGGCGATTCAAGACAGATGACAAACGACATCAACTCCGCTGTAGAGGATATCGCAAACGGCGCAACATCCATGGCTCAGGACGTTATGGAAACAAATACCGTTACCATGGATATGGGCTCTGCGGTTGAAGAAGTTCTTAATGCCGCAATGGACAACAAAGAGATGGGCAAGACTCTTTATGAAGAGTCACAGAAGGTTCAGCAGGAACTTGCAAACATCCGTCAGGCAGGTCAGAAGAACGACGAGATGGCAACAAAGGTTTCCGATTCCGTCGGAGAAATGGGCGAGATGGTAGAGAAGATCACATCCGCTGCGGACGCCATCATTGCAATCGCTTCACAGACGAATCTGCTTTCGCTAAATGCTTCAATCGAGGCAGCCCGTGCAGGCGAAGCAGGAAAGGGCTTTGCGGTTGTTGCGGACGAGATCAAGGAACTTGCGGAACAGTCCGATCAGACGGCAAAGAACATTACGGAAATGCTCCAGAGCATCATGAACGTTTCCGAACAGAACAAGACAATGACAACAAACATCAAGAACGCTATCGGAGAAGAAGCAAAGTCGCTTGACGGAATGATCAGTCTCTTTGATGAACTCCTTAAGCTTCTTAAAGATACGGAAGAAGGAACGGACAAGATCGTTGAACTTGTTGAGTCCCTTGATTCCAGCAAAAACACGATCCTTAACTCCGTTGAATCCCTTTCCTCCATCTCGGAAGAAAACGCTGCATCAACGGAGCAGACATCCGCTTCCCTTACGCAGCTTAACGAGAACATGGAAACCGTTACGGAAACGGCTGACAGTCTTCGTGATATTGCCGAGACACTTCAGCAGACAGTATCCTACTTCACGGTTGAAGAAGCGGGAGAGGCTTAAAAGTTTAGATATTAAACTATTAAACGGGGGCGGCAAGCCCCCGTTTTTTTATGTATTATCGGTGACAAATTGTTGCAGTTTGGTTGCAATGTTTGTTATACTATAAGACGGTGAAATTAGTGTTTTGATCACTTTAAGGTGGGGCATCTGTATGCACGGATTGACCGATTATTTCGATACGAAAAATACAAAGGGATATAAGACCCCAAAAGAGGCATTAAACGACAGGATCGCACTTATGGACATGATCATGGAAAACTACCTTGATACAGTCCTTGAGGGGGATCCGGAAGGCCTTGTGTTTTCACGCGGAATAAAACTGTCGGAAGAACAGGTGGAGGCCCATTATAATAACCCTCCCAAAGACAGAAAGAATATGACTTATAATGCGGCTTTTGCAAAAGAGGTTGCAAAAGCTATGGCGCTTATAAATAAAAGGGAAAAGGCAACCACTGATGAGACAGTGTTGCCTTTTTTGCGTCTTAAGGAGCTTTTTAATCTTTCCGAATTCGGCGAGCTTGCTCTTACAATGGCGATAGCCGTACATATCGATCTTAAGTATTCGAGAATGTTCAGCTTTATCGCCCATGAGACGGGGCTACAGATCCCTACGGCAGGGGCTGCGCTGGCACTCTACGAGAGTGTACATAACGAAGATACCCGTGATGAAGAGATCCAGAATCTTTTGCTTTTACCAATATGGGATAAGAAGATGCTCGGTGCCCAGTATAAGCCGCTTCTTCATACGCAACTGGTCCTTCACTGGAGAGTATTGGATTATATTCTTTCTCCCGAAGCATTTATTTCCGGAAACGGAAATTTGGGAGAAGATTTATATTTTGAGGGGGAAAAGATCGGCGAAAGCGGATTCCTTACGGTTTTCAGATATAAAGATACAGTTGAGGACAAAACGAAACGTCCCCGTTTCTTCCAAGAGGAGATGGAAAGTATACGTGAAATGAAGGTTGGATCCCCGGAGAGTTCGGGCTTTATCTATATCGAAAGCACGGATCTCGGAGATGTAAACAGTCTGCTTTTTGATATTGCGGAGGACCTTCATAAGCCTCTCTATGTGTTAAATGCGGATACGATCATTTCAAAAACGGAAATGACCAGGGAAGAGATAATGGAAGCACTTCAGGGGGATTTTTTGCAGATGCGGCTCTATCCCGGAATGCTTCTTATCGAGTTAAACAACATAGAAGGAAAACCGGAACATGAACTGAGATCAATTAATAATCATACAGCCGTGTTTTTATCTCTTTTGAGAGAACAGCTTTCAAAGCAAAGGATATTCCTCTGCGGAAGCAGCCTTATGCCGAAATATCATTTTCCGGTATCGCTTTCACCGATACCTATAAACATGACGATCCCTGATTCGGAACGTCGGTTAAAGATATGGGAATATTACAGTGAAACGGAGAATATAGACTTTGAAAAAGAAGTTTCCCTGGAAGATCTGGCGAACTGTTACAAACTTTCACTTACACAGATCAGGGGAATCGTAAGACAGGCAGCGGAGCGCTACGGGGGAAGACCGGTATCAAGAGATGATATTCTTTCCCTTCTCAGACGTGAGAGCAAGACAAATTTCGGAAATCTTGCAACGGAGATCGTTACACGCTATACCTGGGACGATCTGGCACTTTCCTGGGAGCAGAGGGAGACATTGCAGCTTGCCTGCGACAGGTACCGTCTTAAGAACAGATTGGAACAAAAGTATGGTATAACGGGAAAGAGCGCGGCATACGGAAACGGGGTGTCCATCATTTTATACGGACCTCCCGGAACCGGAAAGACAATGGCTGCCCAGGTGGTGGCAAACGAGACGGGACTGCCGCTTTACCGCATAGACCTTTCGCAGATTTATTCAAAATATATCGGTGAGACACAGAAAAATCTGGCGGCGATATTCGCGGAGGCAAAGAAAACAAACGTTATACTGTTTTTTGACGAAGCGGATTCACTTTTTTCAAAGCGAACGGATGTAAAGGATTCAAACGACAAGCATTCCAACGCGGAAAGCGCATTCCTTCTTCAGAAGATGGAGGAATATGAAGGAATAACCATCCTTGCCACGAACCTTTATCAGAACTTCGATCCGGCCTTTATGCGAAGGCTTACCTATGCGGTACATTTCGAGAGTCCGGATGAGAAGATGCGGGAGTACCTGTGGCAGAACATTCTTCCGAAAACCGTTCCCATGGATCCGACCATCGACTATGAATTCCTTGCGGAACACTTTGATCTTTCGGGAAGCAATATAAGATCCATATTGTATTGCGCGGCCTATATGGCACTGGACAAGAAAAAGATGATAACGGCGGAGGAAATAACTCTGGCCATAAAGATAGAATACGAGAAACTTGGGCGTATGGCAAATGCAGGCGTTATGGGTAAATACAGTGTGTACCTGCTGGACCATAAACCCCAAAACGAAGAAACATCGGATATATAAAAAAGGAGGAGGAAGCTATGCCATATTATGGAAAGTTAGACTATGAGGAAGAAGAGAAAGAACAGCACGAATCCGGAAACGAACCCAGTATAGAGGAAGAAATATTTGGGGATATGGCTCAGGAGGAGAACTCGTCCGGGCCGGGATCTTTTATGGATGCCGTGAAAGAAAGCACTGAGAAAGATACCAGTAAAGCAGATTTTGAAATGGTCGGTGCGGGCCCCGACATAGTAAATGAAGCAAAACTTGAGGGAAACGAGCTTACATATCCGGAACTTGTTCCCGCGGCTTCTTTTGAGTATCGCACAAACCTGGAAGGGCTGCTTGCAAAGACAGGAAAGAGCGGAAAGGCCGGCGGCAAAGCCGAGGGTGTTATAAGCGCCGTTAATCATGTAAACGAAAAGCTGTATAACGGCCTTACCGAAGGCGTTATGGGAGAGACCCTGAAAACTGCAAAAATTACCGATGGAGGTGCGGCAGAGAAAGCTATGAGCGAAGTTAACGGGGCATATGACAAAGCGCTGGATATGGCGGCCAAGTATATGGAAAGAAGTGCCTGGTCAACATCCGGGAAAAAGCGTATTCAGGTTGTAAGAGGTCTTCATAAGTATCTTTCATGGGAGAAGAGAATACTGAATGCACAGGCCATGAAGTTTTTGGACGGAAAGATCCCCCCTGAAATATTGGAGCGCTACAGTGTTGCCGATCTTTTGGAACCGTCGCAGATGCTGGGCGATGCTTCGGGAGCAGCCGTAGAAAAGGCAAGAGAGACACTTACCACCGATGTAAACGCCGGAGAGCATTCCGTACAGGCTACTGCCGAAAAAGCAAATTCAATACGAAATGCATATGGCAGCATGGCAAAACTTACAGGCGGAAATATGAATGCCCGTATGACGACGGATGTTATAATGGGAATGGGTGTTCTTAACGGAGATTCTGCACAGGAAAGTCAAAGAGCAGCCGTTAATCTTGACTACAGCACCGCTGAAGGTACTGAGTTTGCAAAAGACAGGTTACCGAGAATCAGAGAGATCGAACGTGTCTTTGAAACCATACTTCAGTTTGACGTGAATGAATTTAAGTTAGACAGTTTTGAAGACCTTCAAAATCCGGGAAAGATCAAGGCCATCATCATGTCATTTATGGCATGGGATTCAGAGGATTTCTTTTCGGATTATGCGGGGTGGCTTAAGGATCCGAATATGCAGGGAAAACTTGCACTGGATTCGGAAATGTTTGGAGAAGTCAGAGCAATACGAGATGCCAGTGGCGGTCTGAACGCCATACTTAACGAATTGATGCCGATTCTTAATCATCCGTATATTAAGGGAAAAATCCCCAAAGAGGAACTGGATTCGTTAACTCCCGATAAATGCTTTGAAAAAATTGCTGAACTGGGGAGTATGAAAATTGATATAAATAATCAGAAGGAAGTTGACAAAAAATCAATCCTTTTGAATTTCTACGGACAAATGGCGACCCTGACTTCCGCCGAAAAGGATATCATGCCCGGAGGAGATCCTCAAAACAGGCTGAAAAAGGAGCAGGCAAAGTATAAGGTAAACGGAAGCAAGATTTCCGCTGCTCTTGACGCAATACGTAAGAAACGTACCGAAAAGATATTCTAAACCGTAGAGGTATATCAGCATGAAAGATCAAAATGCGGAACTCGAAAGAGAGGTGCAAAAACCGCTTCAATTAACTGAAGAGGAAAAGGCACTTTTTGACCAGGAACAGGGTCAGATGATTTTGGATGAGTATGTGGAAGCGGACAGAAGAGCTCATCTTGTAAGAAATGAGCGGGCATATAATGTGCCCGCTCTTGCACATGTTATGGCTCCCCAGGAACCGATCCAGGAGCCTGCTTTGGGCTGGAAAAAAAGACGGGAGAAGAGAAAGAGACTTTCCAAGGATTTAAAAAAGGGAAAGAAGCTTACCCAAGATGCCACATGTTATACCTCACCCATTTTGGAATATGAAACAAAGCATCAAAACGAAGGGCCGGATGAAGAGCCGGGACAGGATGCAAACGAGGCCCTTGCCGAGTTAAAGCAGAATGTTTTAAAGAAAAAATACAATGCCAACAAATTTGACAAGGACTACCTTGGCGAGCACTATGCCGAGGTAAGGGGAGAGATGAAAGAGCTTAAGCTTTTTCTGGATTTTTACGGCACACAGGGCGCAAAGCACGGTGAATTATTGCCTGCGGAACAGGCCAGGGCAAAGGTGCTGGAGGACGTATACCGTGCAATGGAAACCGCATTGGAGAACTCCGTTGCCATGCACTGCGTTCAAAAAACAGATGCGGGCTATGCCGTAAAAGCCGGTGCCCCCGACGAAGCGACGATCCATAACTATGAGGAGGGGGTTACCGGTCTTAAAGAAAAGATCCAAAGCCTGGATGAAAAAGAGGTGGAAGAGACCTATAAGAAGCTCATTGAGGGCAGACGGAGAGAGACCGAAAACATGCAAAAGGAGAACCTTGAAAAATATCCCCTGGTAATGGAGAAGTTCGGGGAGATAAGGCTCTTCTCACCGTATTCATATTCAGGTATAAACGACCTTCTTATGCTGATCAATAAAGAGGAAAATAAAGATCTTTACGCGGCCAATAAGGATGTGGTCGAAAAGATGCTTTCGGATATTAAAAAGATCGGTCAGGTAAACTGCGATCACAGCATGGAACTTTGGGGATGGAATACCGCCGCCACCGCTTTTCGAAATGCCGGAGCGGACGAAGACGATCCCCGGATATATATGGCGGAAAACAGGATGTCCGTTATTGAATGGAGACAGATGGCCTATGAGGAAAGGTTCAGGGAACTTGTTACCATTCTTACCCTTATGTTTAAGGACTCCATGGATAAAATGAACCAAAGCAAATGGAAACTTCTGGCCTGCTACGATCATAAGGAGGCAAAGGAAAAGGCAAAGGAAAGATCCGATGATGCGAATCTTTATGTCCATACAATAGAGGAAAAGGAAAGGCTTTACAGGGAAGCCTGCGAGAAAGCATGTGCCGGCTTTGAACAAAAGGAAAAGATGGTTAAAATGCTAACCACCGGAAGCCTTGCAAATGCCGCAATGCTCATGAAAACAGGGGATATGGCATACAATGAAAAGGTGGTGGCTTTCCAGGTCAAAAAGACCATGGATCCGGCCTCTGTTGCAAAAGACGGTGAGGAACTGCTTTCACCAATGGTAACTGCCATCATAGATTACAGATTAAATACCTACGTAAAGTCCGAGGGTGACGATCTTATCGCACAGCAAAAAGAGGTTCAGAATCTTATTATTGCCGGCAGGATGATAAACGACTTATCCCATCAGCCATCGGATGTACCGGGGCTGACTCTTAAGGAAAAACTTTTGGGAAAGCCGCCCCTTACAAAGGATACGGATGTTAATGACGACACGTATCAGGTATTGCTGGAAAAATATGAGTCGAAAGCGGTGGCATTTGAGCAGAGGCTTAAAATGCTGGA
>JAFOND010000046.1 GCA_017418645.1 Lachnospiraceae bacterium
CGCGCCGTAATTTCCCGCATAAAGGATCATTTTTTCCTTCATAAGCTCCTTTACTTCTTCTATGTACCAGTCGCTTTCCTTTGTTCCGGAAAGTCTTACATAGGAAAGTGCATCAAATTCCCTTATAGGATCCATGACAGATGTCGAAACAATGTATGCATTTTCCACGGGCTTCATAATAATGACCGTGTTTTTCGGTACGTTTTTCGGAACATCAAAACCTTCTTCTATAACAAGAACATCGTCCCCGTCTTTAATGTTTATCAGCGAATACCCTTCGCATTTTTTTATTGTAAACTCTTTTGCATATTCGAGTGATATTTTTTCATTAAAATTAATGTCGTTATAGTCCGTATCTCCGGTCTTTACCGTATTGTTTGCCGAATTGTTATTGCTTTCTTCGGCAGAGTTCTCTCTTCCTTTGCCGTTAAAATATATAATATATTCTATCTCGTGGGGAGTGCTCATGGCTGTGGTATCACCGATAACTTTAAGCGGCTCCTCAATGCTTTTTACAGTAACGGTAAACTTAGAGTTTTCTCCTTCCGAAGCCTCGTTTTCATACCGTTTTCCGTCAACTATCATATAGTCATAATTTTTACTGCTCCATACTAATTCCAGTTCATATCCGTCTTCTTTTTTTACGGCGGAAACCGGGGACTCAATGTATGCTTTTCCGGTTCCGCCCTCCATCTCTATGTTGATTGAAAACTTCTCATTATCGGAAGTAACCTCCTGTTTATTACAGGAGGTTACAAGCATCATAAAAACAATGCAGATAATGATCTTTAAATATTCCGATTTTCGTTTAAATAAACCTGTCATAATTATTCCGCGGGCGATGATACAACAACTTTATGATCGTACCATGTTCCCTTTGTTCCGATAAGTGCAAGATCGAATTCCTTATCAAGATAAGGCACCGGAACATCGAACCCGTTTACGGTTTCCGTCGTTCCGTCATCATATTTTACCTCATCCTTTGTAGGCTGTAATAATACTGCCCCATCCTTTTTTGCATCTTCCGCAAGTCCCGGATAAAGATTTATGATCTTTTCCGATTGAAGACTCACATGAACGGTCATCTTTCCGTCCTTAACCGTAAGTTCTCCCATATCTTTAAGTGCTTCGGAAACATGAAACATAGAGCTGTCCGTCGTAAACTTTACGGAGTATGTTCCGTCCGCAAGTTTACCCGCAGCATTTTTTGAACCGGTTGCACCGCCTAATGCCGATCCGTCGATGGCATCCTTTACATGCGACACATAAAGATCTTTTACCGTATCAATCCTCCCGAGTCCTTCTATCTGACAGTCGATCTTATCAAAAGATCCGTCGGCTTCGAACATGCTCTTCCAGGAATCCTCATCATCTCCCGCCATATCGTTGTTTGCATGGTCTCCCGCAACAACCATCAGTGGACGAAGGACAACCTTTTTATAACCCGCTTTCTTAACTTCTTCAATTATGTTTTCGCAGGCGGTCTCTTCCGGCTCACCTTCAACGGTTCCGATGAAAACGTTTTCATAGCCGAGTTTCTCCATCTGCGTTGCCATCTGGCTGTAGCTTACCTTTGCGGTGTGCGCAGTTCCATGTCCCATGAATACAAAGGCCGTTCCGTCTTCCTTCGCCTTTTCGAGAGAGTCAAAACCGGCGGACTTTACCGCTTCCGCAGTTATTGCCTTTGCAACGATCTCTTTGTCTTCGTTTATTACAGTTGCATCACTTCCCACTTCTCCCAGAAGAGGTTCGGCTATCGTTATGCTGATCTTGTCGTTATACTCTTCAAGCGCATCCATTATCTCGTCGTACTCCGCACCGTGCATAAGGTGTGTGGGAAGAACAATAAGGTTCTTTACACCGTTATCAACAGCACGGTTAAGCGCCTGATCCATGTTATCGATCTTTTCTCCGTCTCTTGCAAGGACGTGATTCATTATGATCTGTGCCGTGAAAGCACGACGTACGGACCAATCCGGGTATTTATCGATTATAGCCTTTTCTATTCCTCCTATATCCTCGGCACGGCTGTCGTTAAACGAAGTTCCGAAGCTTACCACAAGGATCTCGTTTTCGCTGATATCGTCCGCATTTAATGGATCATCCTTCGAAGCGTCTCCCGTGTCTCTTCCGAAATAATCCGGATCCGCGTTTTCACCGGAAACAAGTTCCTTCTGTTCATCCGTAAGCGCATCCCACTTTTCCTTTGCTTCTTTGCAAAGAGCTTCCGTATCTTCCGTCCATTCCTGAACATAGATCTTATCGATAAGGTCTGCTACTTCCTGAGCCAGTTCTTCATCGGTTTTCCCGGTTTCCTCTTCCACCGTCTCTGTCTCCTCTTTCTTTGTTTCATCTGCCTTGTCATTTGTGCATGCGGCAAATGCCGTAAGTGTGAGGCCGCACGCAAGGGTTACCGCTAATAATCTTTTGTTCATCTTTTCCTCCTATTGCATATAAAAAATATAAATGCCCTCCTACCGATCCGGTAAAAGGGCACCATTTAAAAAGCGTTTTTCCCGCTTATAAATGCATAAACCAATTACTCGTGGTCTTATTATGCCACTCATACGGCAGGTCTCCCGGCTTACGGATTCGAAAGGACAATTATTATCCCCTCACAAAAAGACCGCCTTCCCGGTTTCCCAGTGGCATACCGGTCTTTTCTCTCCGATCACGGTGACGAGTTCGTCCGGGATTCTCACCCGGTTCCCTTTTCACCGGAGCAGGTATTTTACCTCTCCGACACCGTACAGTGTTCGGGTGCCGGATTGCTCCGGCACCCTTTATTTAATTAACCTATTTTCTTTGCTTTTACCTCGGAATCCGGCATAACGTTATCCTTCTTTCCATACGGTGTAAGCGTGTTGTCTTTTCTCTTCATCCTGTCATAATGCATTACCGCATTGGGTTCCCAAAGATAATACAGGAGTTTTCCGTCAAGATCGAAGAAAAAGACGATGAACAGTATAACATAAGTTATTCCTAAAATCTTCAACAAATTTATAACAAATTTTTTCATCGGATTCTACCTCCTACCACGACTCATCATCATCAAAATCAAGAAGCGACGGATCAAGCGGCTCCTCTCTCATAACGGTTATCATGTAATCGTTTATGATGGAACGGATCTCTTTTCTTGATACGGTACGCTTGTCGGGGAGTGCATGGGGAACCCATATTGCATGGATGTTCCTCTTTCTGAATTCATCCTCGAACATACCCTTTATTCCCTGCATACCCTTGCACTGCAGCTGGTCATACATAATAACGAAATCGCAGTTGAACTGTTCCATATATTTCCAGAGCTGGAAGATATGCTCATGTCCGCCGACCGCCATGGAACGCATGGGAGCAAGTTCATTAAATGTAGCAAGATCTTCGAGCGCATGCTCATAAGTATCCGTGCGGAGCATCTGATCGAACATAAGTGAGTCCATATTGATTATGGTATTGATTCCCCAGCAGTTATATGCCCATGTGCACCAGTTTGAATAATAAAGCGGTGCGCAGGACCATGCTATTGCACGGTGACGTGTCATCGGGAAAGTCTCTATCTTCTTCTCGACGCACTTATCCATTATCTTCTTAACATGTGCATCCGTCTTATGCCAGATCTCTCTGTCACCGTCCTGGGAATAATAGATACGATAGAGCGCCTGTGCAACACTGTTTATGGGATAATACGGAGTATTTGCCGCAACGTCCCACTTCTCATGTTCAAATTCCGTGAGCTTGTTAAAGCTTTCGGCATATTTCTTATATTGTTCAAAATCGAAGGGAATTCCGTACTCTTTTTCTATGAACTTCCAGCACTGTTCGATCTCTTCCTGACAATGTTTCTGTACAAGAGGATCATCAAAACGCATGGGCTGCGGCATTGCAAAGAGCGGTCTGTCCAGGAACCAGTCGGTTATTATGGATGTTGCAACGGAGCCGTCGCAGGCTTCGTTTGAAGTAACCATTACCGGACTGTAATCCGGATAATCGTCAAGGACGAAGATACCGGATTCCGCCTGGCACATGGGACAGGGATCCGCGGGAAGTCCGATACTCTGCATGGCGTCGATATAGTTAAGAACCGTCTTGTTGTTTACATGACAGGAAACGAAATACGGTATCATCTGAAGGGGAACGTCATCAAGAACGTCTCGCCAGGGATAAAAGATGTTTCCGGAAACCGTCTCGTCATGAGCTATGGTCTTATGCCAGTATTCATTCTTCTCATCAAGATGAAGCTTTGTGTCTGCAGCGAACATCCGCATAAACTGGCGGATGGTCTCCGAAACCATGGCACGGTAATGCCATGCGGAAGCCTTCAAAGCTTCACCGCGAAGGCCTTCAAGGCCTCGATCGAACCAGTGCATAACGGAAAGATATGTCTGGCCCATCCAGCGGTAACGCCATACACCCTTGAAGAACGCAAGGGGTTCATCACCCTTAAATATATCAAGCCCCATGTTTAAATAATTATAGAGCCAGATACAGTTGAAATAATACATCGTATCTTTAACACCTCGCCATTCACGATGCTTGTAAAGACCGGTGTTCCCGATGTAGAGATCTCCGAGACGTCTTTCACCGTGGGGCTTTCCGTACCAGAAATCCTTTGCGGCCTTCTTTATGTCAAAGCCCGCTTTCTTTTCCTCTATTTCTTCATGAAGAGCTTCTCTCTTTTCATGCAGCTCGCCGGTTTTAACGTCCTTAGCGATCTTCTTTCCTGCCTGAACGCCGACAAACTGATCAAGGAAACCTGTTATGCTGAACTTCTTCATATCACACCTCCTCCTCTTTTCTGTTGCTTTCGGCATTCAGCTGTTTTAGCTCAATACTCTCTATAAATGCCTGGAAACGTGTACGAAGCTGTCCGACAGCATTGTTAACATATTCTTTTTCGATGGAGCATGTGGGTACGCCGTAATCTCTCGGGAAGATAAGCGTGTCTATTGTTCTTTCATAGCTCCAGTATTCGCAGAATTTCATGGATTCAACGATTATACCGTCCGCCTTGTATTCCTTTACAAGATTTGCGATATAATCCTTTCTTTCACGCATCGTATGCTGTTCCATAAAGCGGCAGCATTCGTTGTATTCAAGATAATGTCTCGCGATGGCGCGAAGGGGATTCTCCCCATCTTTAACAACAATCTCTTCACGTCCCGGAAGGGATCCGTAGCAGTGACGGTCCGCAACAACAAGGGCGCCGCAGTCTTCGATAAGTTTTGTAAAGTCGGGATCGTCGTTTTCGGAACCCGCAAGAACGACACGAACGCGGAACGGATTCTTCTTATCCGGTTCTCTCGTCTTAAGATCTTCGAGAACTTCTCTTATCTTGGGAATGATAAGATACTTCGGACAGCAGAGAGAAACAAGCATTATAAGCTGGAATTCATAACCCGTTATCGGCGGGTTGTCAAGCTTTCTGTATTCTCCGATCTCGGTGATAAGTCGACAGAGTTCGTTATGTTCCTCTATGGACTTCATTATCGCTTCATCGGAAATATCGATATCAAAATGTTCCTTTAAAGGATTTAATACATGCGACTGAAGTTGACGTTCAAAATGATCAACGGAATTCTCGTTCTTCTTAAAGGGAACGTCCGTAAACTCCGTAAAGAATCCCGGATTCTTGATGACATCCATCATCTGAAGATGTTCCTGAAAACGGCATGTTACCGTACATGTTTCCGTTGCCATCTGCGCATCAAGGAAGTTGAAACCGCCTTCAAGCGCACGCTCCAAAAGACAGCGCCCGTACATACAGGTTCTGTTACTCATGTAATAAGTTGCAATATCGGGACTTGTGCTTCGCGGAGCGCGAAGTCTTACCGAAAAGCATCCCGGAAGATCAAGAAGCACTTCCGGCATGAAGTAGCAGGTATATCCGAGAGCCTTTTTCCCCTCATTCTTAGCC
>JAFOND010000047.1 GCA_017418645.1 Lachnospiraceae bacterium
AACATAAACTATGAAAGCGCGGACGAGGACTGTCTTAACGAAGTTTATGATAATATGGGAACGGTTGATACCGCCATAAAGTGGGCAAAGGAAAGCAAAGGGATCGTTACCCTTTCCTATCACTGGTATTCTCCCATTGGGGGACGGGATAAGAGCTTCTATGCAAAGAATACGGACTTTGATCCCGTTAATATCCTTATCGAAGACAGCGATGAAAGAATTGCCTTTTACAGGGATATGGATGAACTTGCAGAGATCCTTCTTCGTTTCAAAGAGGAAAAGATCCCCGTTCTTTGGCGTCCCTTTCATGAATCGGACGGCGACTGGTTCTGGTGGGGGAGAAGAGGACCGGGGGTTGCTTCCCTGCTTTATAGAATGATGTTTGAATACTATACGGAAAAATACGATCTTAACAACCTTCTTTGGGTGTGGAACTGCCGCCTGAAAGAAGGTTATCCGGGGGATGAATTTGTTGATGTTATCTCCGTCGATATCTATCTTGAAAAATATGAGGCGACGGATTATCGGGAAGAATATGAAAAGCTTATGGAAAACACAACAAAGAATAAGGTTGCGGCTCTTGCGGAGGTCGGATATCTTCCGGATATAGATCTGCTTCAAAAGAACAAAACACCATGGGCATATTTTATGACATGGTCAAAAGAATTCATTATAGGGGAACAATATAATAGTGCAGAAAATCTAAAAAAGATGTATAATAGTCCATATTCTGTTAAAGGGGAAAAATAGAAATGTCACCGGCTGCAAAGAAAAGGATTATACCGTTAATAATCACGTTTTGCGTACTTGTTTTTTGCTTTGCGCTAAACGCCTTTGTTTCCGCAAAGATCCTTCCGAAGGATATAAAAACCGAAGTTAACATAAATGAAGAGAAAGCAGGTTCCGTCTGTATCATGATGAATGAATCCAAGTCATGGATAGAGGATTCTTATTTTCATGGCGGACAGTATGATTTTACGATAGTAAACAACACTGATGCGGACATAGCCGGATGGACGGTCACCATCCCTCTGACCCATGATATAAGGATCATACACGATGACGATATCTGGAATGTTTCAAGTTATGAGCAGAAACTTGAAAGCCTTACCGTTATGCCGATAGATACGGTATATGAGATAAAACCCGGTGAACAGAAGACTTTCGGAATGGTTCTTGTAAGCGACGAATCTTTTGCGCCGGAGACGGCAACGATAACTCCGCATTATATTTATCATGCAACAAAAAGACCGACATTTATCGTACTTGTTGTTCTTTCCTGCATCTGGGCTCTCTGGCATATGATGACCGTCGGCGAGCTTCGCACAATGAGAAAAAACGCGCTGCGTGAACGGCATGATAAAGAGATCATAATCCAGACCATGAGCACATTTACAAGCTTTATCGATGCAAAGGATCCGTATACGAAAGGACATTCGCAACGTGTTGCAACGATCGCATCGGAAATCGCAAGACGTATGGGGCTTGATGAAAAGACCATTAATTATGTTTATTATGCCGGGATTCTTCATGATTCCGGAAAGATCGGAATTCCGGACAGTATTTTGAAAAAAGTCGGAATCCTGACACCGGAAGAATACGACATAATAAAGACGCATCCCACGGTGGGCGGACAGATGTTGAAAGATTTTACATCCATAACGGGTATACGCGAGGGTGCCATGTATCACCACGAAAGGTACGACGGGACCGGATATCCGGAAGGACTTAAGGGAGAACATATTCCGCTTTTCGGAAGGATAATCAGTGTGGCGGATGCATATGATGCCATGGCGCGTGACCGGTGTTACAGAAAACACATTCCGCAGGATAAAATGCTTTCGGAGTTTAAGGAATGTGCCGGAAAACAGTTTGATCCGGACATAGCGGACATCATGATAGAAATGATAAACGACGGTACCGCCGAGAGTCTTACAAAAGATCTTTAAAAAGGGGCTTTGCAATTGAATCTTAGAGAACTTGAAACAGGAAAAACCGCCACAATAAAAACCGTCGGAGGAAGCGGCGCCTTAAGACAGCATTTCCTTGATATGGGGATGATCCCCGGAAGCGATGTTTCCCTTATAAAATATGCGCCCCTCGGAGATCCCATGGAACTTATGATCTCCGGATATGAGCTTACAATAAGGCTTGCGGACGCGGAAAACATTGAGATTGAAAACGTCAGAGAAACGTCTTTTGAACGCGAAAAAAAGAAAGACGGTTATATAAAAGAAATCCCGCATCCCTCCATAGGAGAGGAGGATGTGAGCAAACACAATTATAAAGAAGAGCATTCCGATAAAAAATCAGTAAAAGGAATGCTCACTTTTGCGCTTGTGGGAAATCAGAATTGCGGCAAAACAACTCTTTTTAATCAGCTTACCGGATCGAATCAGCATGTCGGAAACTTTCCCGGAGTTACCGTTGACAGGAAAAGCGGTTCGATCAAAGGTTATCCCAATACGGAAGTTGTTGATCTTCCGGGAATCTATTCCATGTCTCCGTATTCAAGCGAGGAACTGGTTTCAAGAAGGTTTGTTCTGGAAGAGAAACCTTCTGCAATAATAAATATTGTTGACGCCACCAATATTGAAAGAAATCTGTATCTTACGATGCAGCTTCTGGAACTGGATATTCCAATGGTCATCGCCCTTAATATGATGGACGAGATGGCCGGAAACGGGGGCTCCGTTAACATAAACCGGTTTGAAGAAGCAATCCGTGTTCCTGTTGTTCCCATTTCCGCGGCAAAGAATCAGGGCATCGGAGAACTGATAGATCACGCGATCCATATTGCAAAATACAGAGAAAAACCGGGACGGGAAGACTTCTGCGATAAAGAAGATCACGGCGGTGCGGTTCACAGGGCAATGCATTCCATAATGAGCCTTATAGAGGATCATGCGGAAAAGACGGGAATTCCCATAAGGTTCGCCGCAAGTAAACTTATAGAAGGAGATCCCATAGTAAAAGAGGCGATGGATCTTCATGACAGCGATGCGGAAGCACTGGAAAAGATCGTATCGCGTATGGAAGAGGAGCGAGGTCTTGACAGGGCTGCGGCCATTGCTGATATGCGGTTTACCTTTATTCACCGTATATGCGACCAATGCGTAAAGAAACCGAAAGAAAGCGCGGAGAAAAAAAGAAGCGAAAAACTGGACCGGATATTTACCGGAAAGTGGACGGCAATCCCAACGTTTATAATAATAATGGGGCTTGTTTTTTTCCTTACATTCAATGTCATCGGCTCATTCTTACAGGGACTTTTGGAAAGCGGCATTTCCTTTGTCACGGACAAGGTTGATGCGATCCTGGTTGCGGCAAATGTTGCGAAGCCCATCCATTCACTGGTAATAGAAGCGATATTTACGGGCGTCGGGTCCGTATTAAGTTTTGTACCAATCATCGTGGTTTTATATTTCTTTTTATCTTTGCTTGAGGACAGCGGATATATGGCAAGAGTCGCTTTCTTTATGGACAAACTCTTAAGAAAGATCGGACTTTCGGGCCGGAGCATTGTTCCGATGCTGATAGGCTTCGGCTGCAGCGTTCCCGCAATAATGTCTACAAGGACTCTTCCTTCGGACAGGGACAGAAAGATGACTCAGCTTCTTATCCCCTTTATGAGCTGCAGCGCAAAGATGCCGATATACGCATTCTTTGCTGCCGTATTCTTCCCGAAATATGCGGCGCTCATTATGATCGCCCTGTATTTTACGGGGATAGTTGTTGCCGTTCTTGTAGCGCTCATCGGAAAGAACACTCTCTTTAAAGGGGAGGCGGTTCCCTTTGTTATGGAACTTCCGAACTACAGGCTTCCCGGCGCAAAAAACGTTCTGCTCCTTATGTGGGACAAAGCAAAGGACTTTATCCAGAGGGCATTTACGGTTATTTTCCTCGGAACGGTTGCCGTATGGTTTTTAAAGAATTTCAATCCTTCGTTTAATATGGTGGAGAACTCCGAGGGCAGTATTCTTGCCTTCTTCGCGGGGATTCTGGCGCCTCTCTTTAAACCATTGGGATTCGGAAACTGGAAAGCCGTGACAGCCTTGATATCCGGTTTTCTGGCAAAGGAAAGTGTTGTATCGATGCTTTCCGTTCTGTACGGAGGAATGGAAGGACTGAGAGCCGAAATGTCCGGTCTTACGGCATTTACATTCCTGATATACTGTCTTTTATATACACCCTGCGTCGCGGCAATAGCTGCGGTAAAGAGGGAGGGTGGAAGGAAAGCGGCATTAAAGATGGTGCTGTTTCAATGCGTTGTTGCCTGGATAGTTGCCTTTATTATCCGAATGGTCGGGATACTTATCGGTTTGGGATGATACGGAGGAATTAATGAAAGAAAAGTATAAATTGAATACAGAGGAAAACAGAAGTTTCCTTTCGGAAAATGCAGATTCTCTGCTTGAATTCGGACGCCGCTTTCCATCGGACTGCGGCGCATCGTTTTATCTTGGGGATGATGGAACGCCCTGGAAAGAAAGACCCCGGGAAACATGGATAACATGCAGGATGGCCCATGTATATTCAATCGGGATAATGAAGCATAAGAACGAAGAATATAAAATCCTCGCCGAAAAAGCAATAAAAGGCCTTTCCGGAGCGTTAAAAGACAGAGAACACGGCGGATGGTATGCGGGGATAACCGCGGCGGGTGAACATCTTCCGGATAAACAGTGTTATGCTCATGCCTTTGTTATCCTTGCATCTTCAAGCGCATATCTTGCGGGAATAAACGGCGCAAAGGAACTCCTTGATGAAGCTTTAAAAACCTATGATAAATTCTTCTGGGACGGAGAAAAAGGCCTCGCAACGGATACCTGGGATACGGATTTTAAAAAGCTTTCGGACTACCGGGGATTAAACGCCAACATGCATACCGTAGAGGCATTCCTTGCCGTGGCGGATGCCATGAAAACTAAGCCCTCGGAAGATTCTGTTGACGGGGAAACATATCGTGATCGCGCAGGCAGGATCATAGAACATGTCCTTTCCTGGGCAAAGGAAAATGAATATCGGATCCCGGAACATTTTACGAAAGACTGGGTTCCGGATCTTGATATGAATAAAGACAGGCCGGACGACCCCTTTAAGCCCTACGGTGCAACTCCGGGGCATGGGATAGAATGGGCAAGGCTTATAAC
>JAFOND010000048.1 GCA_017418645.1 Lachnospiraceae bacterium
CATCGAAGGCACGGGACTCGGAATGGATATAGTCCGTTCTCTCCTTGCCATGATGAACTCCCGCCTTACGGTTAATTCCGTTTACGGTGAAGGCTCAACATTTTCCTTTGCGGTTAAACAGGAGGTTATCCAGTGGGAGCCCATCGGTGACGTAAAAGAACATTACAACAGAAACAAGGGAGAGGAGTATGTGTACCGCGAAAGTTTCCAGGCGCCGGATGCAAAGGTGCTTGTCGTGGACGATACAAACATGAACCTTGTTGTCATAAAGGGACTTTTGAAACAGACAAGGATAAACATAGATACGGCGGATTCCGGAAAAGAAGCGCTTAAGATGGTGCAGAAACACCGTTACGACATCATCTTTATCGACCATAGGATGCCGGGGATGGACGGTATCGAAACACACCGCCATATGGTTTCGGATTTCGAGAACCCGAACCGCTTTGCCCCCTGTATAGCGCTGACCGCCAACGCCATATCCGGTGCAAGGGAGATGTATCTTGCGGAAGGCTTCCAGGATTATCTTGCAAAGCCCATATCCGTTGAACGGCTTGAAAAGATGATCGTCAAATATCTTCCGAAGGAACTTGTAATAACACCCAAGGATGCGGATTTTGACACGAATCCCATAAAGGAAGAGGTTGAAGAAGAGAAGGATGCTTTTGCGGATTTCGATATGTCAAAGTTCGAGGAACTGGACGGCATCAACATCAAGATGGCCATGAAAAACTGCGATCAGCCGGAGATTTTAAAAGAGGCGCTTTCGGAATTCCATTTTACCATCGATACACATGCAAATGCGCTTGAGGAATATGTTAAGACAGGGGACATAAGAAACTTTACCATCGCCGTTCATGCGCTTAAATCAAACTCGAGACTTATCGGCGCCATGAAGCTTTCCGGTGTTGCGGAAACAATGGAAGAACTGGGAAACGCAAACGATGTGGACGCCATAAACGAAAGACTTCCGCAGCTTCTTACGCTGTACAGAAGCTACAAGGAAAAGCTTGCACCCATCGCGGACCTGAAAAAGGAAGCGGCGGTGGATCTTAAGGATATATCCGAGGAAGAGTTTGAAGGAGCACTCGCGGATATGAGAGAACTGGTAAGCGTATTTGATTATGATAATGCAAATAATATCATGCATATGCTTGAAGAATACAAGACACCGGAAAAATACAAAGACAAATGGGAAAAGATAAAGCAGCTGATGGCAGCTGTGGACCTGGAGGGACTGTTAAATGAGTTGGGGTGAAGACTTAAGGATACCGCATATACTTCTTATCGGCGACGTTAAAAGTTTTATGGTCGGCGCCATTGCAAAGGATCTTACGGACATCGGGTATAAGGTTACCCAGGTGCTTCCCTGGGTTCGTGATGTAAAAGAAGTGGAAGAGAAACCGGATATATATCTTGTTTATCTTGATAATACGAATGACTTCAGCGACATTCTTTTTTATCTGGATGTGGCTGCGCTTACATCAAGCATAAAGGTCTGCTTTATAGGTGAGAAAAACCAGGTTGAAAAGGCGTATCTTACCCTTCCCGCGGAACATGTTCAGGAAGTATTCTTAAGACCCGTTAATATCAAACTCCTGGGCGAAAGACTTGAAGCGATCTTAAGCGTTACGGAAGCGGGATTCGAGTCGAAGCATATTCTGGTTATCGACGATGACGGTATGATGCTTAAGGCGATCAAATCCTGGCTGGATTCGAAGTATAAAGTAACGATAGTTAATTCCGCAATGTCCGCCATAAAATTCCTTGCGTCCAACAATAACGTGGACCTTATTCTTTTGGATTATGAGATGCCTGTAACTTCCGGACCCCAGGCGTTTGAGATGTTGAAACAGGATCCGGATACCAGGGATATTCCGGTAATGTTCCTTACGGTAAAATCCGACAAGGAGAGCGTTATGAAGGTGCTTTCCCTCAAGCCGGAAAACTACCTTTTGAAAACCATGCCGCCGAAGGAACTTGTTGCCGCAATAGACAACTTTTTCCTGACACGACGGTAGGCTTTTCCTTGAAAAATTGCTTGAAATCTGATACATTTCAAGTATCTGTGTACTAAAATGCATGAAGGGGTAAAATAAAAATATGAAGCCTGCAGATATTCTGCAAAAAATAAAAGAGTGGTTCGGGATTAAAAGATCTCCCGAACTCTGGTACAGCATGTATCGGACGAATATGAGAGTGGGGCTCTATTCGTCGCTTGTAATCTTTGTATTCGAACTGTATATGATCTGGAATATGTTCGGCTATGCCGAAAAACATGTTTCGGAAGAACTCCGGCAGGAGTGGCTGATGGGCCATGGTATCTGTTACGGAATGATGGTCTTTATGAGCGGCGCAATGATAATATATGCGATCGCTTTCTTAAGGAATATGTACATTGAGCATGGCACAACGGTCTTTCTTACAAGTCTTTATTCCATCGTTATCGCCGGTTTCGGAATGTACATCTCCTATAACGATTATAAAAAGGGCGAGGCCGTTATCATCTTTCTTGCAATGATGGCAGCGGTTGCGGGAATCTATGTCATGAACCCGATCTTTGCCACTATATATTTCCTGACAAACTTTATCGCGTTTTATGTCATGATATCGAACGTTAATCCGGTTTCCACGGCGATGCGGGTTAACTATATTTCCTTTATGGCCCTGATCTTCATCGTTACGCTTTCCAGGTATAACGAAGCAAGATTTACCGCAAAAAATCAGAACGCATACAAAAATCTCTCGTGCTATGATCCTCTTACGGGCGCAAAGAACTTAAGGACATTAAACAACGAACGCATGAATTATGTGGACAGGGAAGTTTTTGTTATGGTGAGCGATGTCGACGATTTTAAGTTTATTAACGACCGTTTCGGACACGAGGCCGGAGACAAGGCAATGGCCGAGCTTGTTAAGGCAGCGAACGACCTTCCCTGCAGTGAGGGATGCGGAAAGGAAATCTATCGCATCAACGGCGATCAGGTTGTTGTGTTCTTAACGGATACGCATAAAGATGACGTTGTTAAGTACGGGGAAGCTCTCGCGGATGCCGCAAAGAGGATAGAACATGCAGGTTATACCCTTTATCTTACCATAAGCACGGGTATCGTATACGGTGTTCCGAAGGATCCGGAAGACTGCGAAAAGATCATGCATTACGCGGATCGGATGATGTATGATGCCAAGAAAGAGGGCGGAGCGCGGATCAAAGTTGAGGACTTCCTGATATTAAAAGAAGACGATGACGGTTACGGACTCAACAATATCTATGACAAGGAAGATGCGGATCCCCTCACGGGTCTTCCCAATATGATGCGTTTCAGGGACCGCGCGCAAAAGCTTATGGTTTCCATGAACATGTATTATCAGCCCTATGCCTTTGTTTTCTTTGATATCGTAAACTTTAAATCCTATAACGAAAAATACGGTTTCCAGAACGGAGACCTTATGATAAAGAGCTTCGCAACCTCCCTTATGGATGCCTTCGAAGGAAATCTTATCTCCCGTTTTAACGGCGACCAGTTTGTTGCCGTTGCGCCCATGGACCATCTTATCGATAAGATCGAAACGGTTCATCATTCCCTTCATTCCATGCAGCAGCATTCGCATCTGGAAGTGAAGGCGGGAATCTATCAGCCCTCGGAGGGCGAGACAAATGTCTCCGTTGCATGCGACAGGGCAAAGATCGTCTGCGACAGCATCAAGCATAATTACGAACTTAAGTATAAGTATTACGACGATTCCATGATGCGCGAGTTAAAGAAAAAGCAATACATCGTGGATACCATCGACGAGGCTATTGAAAACGGATATATCCAGGTTTATTATCAGCCCGTATGCCGCGCCGTTTCCGGAGAACTCTGCGGAATGGAAGTTCTTGCAAGATGGAACGATCCGCGTTTCGGTTTCCTTCAGCCCAACGAGTTTATCGATGCCCTTGAACAGAACAGGCTCATCTACAAGATAGACCGTTTTATGGTGAGGAAGGCCTGCTCGGATCTTAACAAGATGAGAAAGGACGGCTTTGAAATTGTTCCGATCTCCTTTAACGTTTCCCGCGTGGACTTTGAACTTTGCGATATGATAGGAATCGTGGAAGAGGCCACAAAGGAATTTAAGATCGATAAGAAAATGATCCATATAGAGATAACGGAGACCGCACTTATGGATAACGCAGATTATCTCTCTCACGAGATAAAGCGTTTCCACGATGCGGGATATCAGGTATGGATGGACGATTTCGGTTCGGGATATTCATCCCTCAATACGTTGCAGGAATATCATTTCGACGTGTTAAAGATTGACATGATATTCTTAAAGAACTACGGCACTTCCGCAAAGTCCAGAGAGATCCTCGCATCGGTTGTGGATATGTGTAAGAAGATCGGAATACATACTCTAGCGGAAGGTGTGGAGACACAGGAACAGCTGGATTTCCTCCGTTCCATCGGTTGCGAGAAAGTTCAGGGATATTTCTTTGACAAGCCGCTCCCCATTACGGATCTTCGAAGCAATCTTGAAAGCGGAAAGTTCAAATGCGAGAGCCGTGAATCCGCAACATATTTTGAAAAGATCGGCCGGGTCAACATGCTTTCCCAGGCTCCCATGGAATACTTCCACCGCTTCGACAGGGAAGACGATGACACCTCGGAGATCTTCTCCGGTAAGCCTCTTGCCATCGCGGAGACCATTGACAACATGTATTTCCATTACCTCTGCGCGAACGACAAATATATCGATGTTGTCACAAGACTTACGGGACATGATCTTACAAAGTCTTCCAACAATATCAACGATCTTTCCGAGAACTTTAAAGAAGCCTTCCGACGCAGCATAATCGAGTCCATGCATTCCGGACACATTGCGCGTACGGAATTCGACATCGAAGGTTTGCATTATACCGTTAAGGTTAAATATATTACGAGCATGAAAGACAGGCATGCTGTTCTCCTTGCCATTGACGGAGCGGAAGAAGAGGAACTTATAGTATGAACAAAAGAATAACTAAACTACGCGTCCGCGATGCATTCATAATCTTCTTTGGGACAACGATAATGTCCCTGGCAATAAAGTACATTTTAGACCCCGCCGGCCTTGTTACCGGCGGTGTTTCGGGTCTGTCCATAGTTATAAAGGCAGTGACCGGTCATGTTATCGAAGGCGGTGTTCCCCTCTGGGTGTCAAACGTCCTTTTGAACGTTCCGATCTTTTTGTTTGCGATTTACGCGGAGGGCTTTCGGAGTATAATCCGAACCGGTCTTTCCTTCGTAATAATGTCTTTCGAACTGTGGATCCTTCCGGAGATAAACTTCCTTCCGGACAATCTGTTTCTTGTTTCGATCTACGGAGGTATCGCATTCGGCGCGGGAACCGGTATTATCCTTCTTGCTCACGCAACTTCCGGCGGCACGGACCTTCTGGGAAAAGCGATTCATAAATATTTCCGTTTTATTTCCATGGGAAGGCTTATACAGATCTTAGACGGCATGGTGGTTGTTATCGGTGCCATCGTGTTCCCTATAGAACACACGCTGTTTGCAATCCTTTCCGTATATGTTATGGGACGCGTTACGGATATGATCCTTGACCGCGGTAAAAGAGCCAAGATCGCTCTTATCATTTCAAAGGAACATGATGCAATCTCTCAGGAGATCTTAACGGACCTTAACCGCGGTGTTACACAGATCGACGGAAAAGGAATGTTTTCGGGGGATGAAAAGAAGGTGCTTATCTGTGTATGCAGAAACCGTGACCTTCCGGATCTTAAAGATATAGTTAAAACTCACGACAAAAAAGCGTTCTTTGTTGTGGGAACCATCAGCGAAGCTCTTGGTGAAGGATTTGTGGAGAAGTGGAGCTAAGAACCGTCCCCGTGGTTCTGCGGAATAATGGTATATAATGACTGAGAAACTTTATGATATTAATGCATACGACACGGAGTTTACCGCGAAAGTGCTGTCCTGCGAAAAATGTGAGGACGGAAGATATGCGGTAGTTTTGGACCGTACTCTCTTCTTTCCGGAAGAGGGCGGTCAGACACCGGACCGGGGAACCCTTGGCGGAGCGGAAGTTTTGGATGTGCAGATCGGTAAG
>JAFOND010000003.1 GCA_017418645.1 Lachnospiraceae bacterium
AGAAGATGCGTTGCATGTATATTTTGAAGAGGCAATCCTTTCACCGTTTATTGTTATCTTACTGATAGCAGGTGTTATGGGAGCTTTTTTATATGTATACTCCTTTGTTGTATAAATATATATGCCGTCCCCGTTTCTTGAGACGGATCCGCCGTCCTCGAAATAGACCGTGATATCTTCGGCAAAATCATACATAATGGTATAGGGAATGGTTATCGTACCCTTATAATTTCCCTTACCGGTAATTATAACACTTGCCTGTCCGATTCCGGTCTGATTATAGTAGCTTACCGTATAGGCATCTGCCGCTGAAAGAACTTCACCGCCTCTTTTTACCTGTTTTATTTTGGGTCCAACACCGTTTGTTCCTGCCGGAAGACGACTGGTTCCGTTTTTATAATACACAAGGTTGTTATCGGCTATCGTTCCATGGTTGTCGGCATCACTTTCCAAGATTACCGTAACTGCACCCGTGTTGTCTGAGCTCCACCCAGAGCTAAGATCGTATGGTACAATTTCATACGGAACCACTTTTGTTCCTTTATAGTTATTGATTCCCTCGATTGTAGCTATGCATTCTCCGGCATTAACTGCAGAATGATTTCCGGATGCATCCGTATAGGTAATACTTACATCCGAAGTGGTACTAATATCATTAACCAGTGTATTTCCATCATAAAATTTTATTGCCGGCTTTACTTCCTGTCCCGTATATACAAGAGGTGCGTCCGGATCAATCTCTGCCCGGTACACGTTTATATCCGTCCGGCTTTCCGCGTTTGTTCCGATAGTGGTATATGTTCCATCATAGTTACCGATGCCGGTAAAAGTGACGTTATAATTTATAACTGTTCTGCCATTTGAATAAGATGTGGTAGTTCTTGCAGCTGTGGCGGTATAGTCCGTTCCGAGCGTAAGAACATTGTCATTGTCGTCCACCAAATTTGCGGAAGTAACGATACCGTCTTCTATAACTATTTGATCACAAGTTTTAAGACCATCATATCCCGAACCCGGAGTGATTATGTATTTATTAATTCTATATGATAGACTTCCCGTTCGTCCGTCTCCGGAAAAATTCACGGTATGTGTCCCGACATTATTCTTTGTGGTTTCGGAATCATAAGAAACCGTCTCGGCTGCTACATATCCGGTTTCCGTCATAAAGCCCACGCCCGGAAGTGCCTGTTTGTCATAGGTTTTTTCGAAGTCTGTTGGGTTTCCTTCCGAATTAAATACCGGATTATATACTTCAATTGTCTTTGTATCTGTCTTATTCCCAACCTTTGCAGTAATAATGGAAGATCCCACTGAAACGCCTGTTATTGTGCTATTCGACGCTGTTGCAACAGCCGGGGTTCCGCTTACTATTGTTGCGCTTCGTTGTTTATCCTTATTGGACGTTACCGTTGCAGTTGCAGTTGCAGTTCCTCCAATCGGAATCTTTTCTTTATCAAGACTGAGCGATACACTGCTAACACTATCTCCAATCTCATCTAAACTAACCGTTGATGTGGTATTAACTACCATAACACTTCCGTTGGCGTTTTCCCATCTTGCACCCGAATCATACTTCATTGAACCCTTGGTGCTGTCGGATTTATATCCGAACTGTATATAGCCATCACCGCCCTCTATACTGGTGAATATTACCTTTGCTACAAAAGATTCTCCCTTTTCAAGAATAACATTGCTTACGGGAACGGAGATTGACTTGGTTTCTCCTGCAGATAATGTCACTGTACCGTTATCACTGTCTATCAGATTATTATCGGATGCTCCGCTTATGCTTCCGGCATTCTGATAAAAGAATGCATCATATGTAACCGTAACCGCACTCCCCGATGTCCCCGATGGATTCTTGATACCAAAAGAAACCCCGGTCACTTTTTCATAATCCGCTCCTTCGTCAGCAACGATCCGCTGAGCGATTCCGCCTCCGGTCAGGACTTCCGTATCGTAAGTATATGAACCTGCGCTGTTATAACCCTTGGCCCAGGATCCCATATCACTTCCCAGCGTCGTGACAAGCAACGTCACGGCAGCGAGCAGCGCGACTCCCTTCGTCCAGAATTTGTATTCGTTTTTCTTTCCCTGATTCCTCTGATCTCTCATCATAGCGGATTCCTTTCGCGTTTTTTGCGGGTCTGTAGGGGCTTACATTCCTTGTTCCGATAAAGCACCTTATACCGATAAATACGTTTTCTATACGCCAATATGTGGGCACAATCCACCCACTACAGAAACTATATCGGTTAAAATATCTTTCAACTTAACCCTTTTTATTAAAATTTTTTAAATTGAAACAGTTTTCACCTGAATCTGCCAAAACACTATGAATTTACGATCTTTCCCGTGTAGAGCTGATAGTATTTTCCGCCCTGTCCGATGAGCTCGTCATGTGAGCCGCGCTCGATGATACGGCCCTTGTCAAGGACCATAATGCAGTCGGAATTTCTGATGGTTGAGAGGCGATGCGCGATGACAAAAGTGGTACGTCCGCTCATAAGACGGTCCATGCCGTCCTGAACGATCTTTTCCGTTCGCGTATCGATAGAACTTGTTGCCTCGTCAAGGATAAGCACCGGCGGATCCGCTATGGCGGCCCGGGCAATTGCAAGAAGCTGTCTCTGGCCCTGGGAAAGGTTTGCGCCGTTTCCCGTAAGGACAGTGTCGTAACCATTCGGAAGTCGCTTTATAAAGCTGTGTGCGTTGGCAAGTTTTGCCGCCGCAATAACTTCTTCCTCCGTGGCCTCAAGCTTTCCGTAGCGGATATTTTCCGCAACGGTTCCCGTAAAGAGGTTCGTATCCTGTAAAACGATGCCAAGCGAACGTCTTAAGTCCGCTTTCTTGATCTTATTTATATTGATGCCATCATAACGGATCTTTCCGTCCTGAATGTCATAGAATCTGTTTATAAGATTTGTGATGGTGGTCTTTCCTGCGCCGGTGGCTCCGACAAAGGCGATCTTCTGCCCCGGTTCCGCAAACATCTCTATGTCAAAGAGTATCTGTTTCTCTTCGTTGTAAGAAAAGTCAACTCCGTCAAATACCACCTCTCCCTCCATTTTCTGGTAGGTAGTTGTGCCGTCCGCGGCATGATAATGCTTCCATGCCCAAAGGCCTGTATGCTCGGAAGTTTCCTTTATCTCTCCGTTTTCTTCCACGGCGTTTACAAGCATAACATAGCCGTTGTCAACCTCCGGCTCTTCATCAAGAAGCGCATAGATCCTTGCCGCGCCCGCCATAGCCTGTACGATAAAGTTAAGCTGCTGGGACACCTGGTTTATGGGCATTGAAAAGCTCCTGTTAAATGTGAGGAAGGATGCAAGACCGCCCAGGGTGAGCCCCGTAACGTTGTTTAAGGCAAGAGCGCCGCCCACAACCGCGCAGAGCACATAAGATACCGTTCCGATCTGGGCATTTACGGGCATGAGCACGTTTGCAAACTTGTTCGCATTGTTGGCGGAATCAAAGAGCTTATCGTTTAATTCCTCAAAGGTTTCGATGCTCTTTTCCTCGTGGTTAAAGACTTTAACCACTTTCTGGCCGTTCATCATCTCTTCAATATTTCCGTTTACGATACCAAGGTCCGTTTGCTGCTTAATAAAGTACTTTCCGCTCTGTCCCGCGATCTTAGCGGTTGCAAAGAGCATTACCGCAACCATCACGAGTGTAAGTATCGTAAGGGGCACGGAGAGCACAAACATGCTAATAAGCACGGTAACAATGGTAAAGGCCGAATTGATAAACTGCGGAAGGCTCTGTGCGATCATCTGACGGAGCGCATCTATGTCGTTCGTATACACGCTCATGATATCGCCGTGGGCATGGGTGTCAAAATAGCGTATGGGA
>JAFOND010000049.1 GCA_017418645.1 Lachnospiraceae bacterium
AAAAGCTGATCCGTCTTATTTTTCTTTTCCTCAGATAACAGACGCATACAAAGTATCGGCGTCATTATCACAAGGAAAAATCTAATGTTTGATAAGGGTACCGCTATTGAAGGGTAACCCACCGAAATATTGTAATAAAAGAAGAATAAACCGAATACGGCAAGCACCGCACCCATGAACAAAAATCCCGTCACATTCTGAAATAAAACCCGGAGTTCCTTTTTATATATCGCTGCCATCTTCTGCCTCCTCCGTTGTTTCATCAACTTCTTCCATAACTTCTGCTTCCACAGCCTCTTTTTCCTTGTTTTCTTCCGTCGATATTTCTTCAGCAGACTTCATAACCCTCTCGAGGAAAAGAGCTTCGAGATCCGTGCCTTCCGCATCGATATCTCCGTCAAATACAAGTCTGCCGTCGGCTATCATAAATACATGATCACACAACGCCTGAATCTCGGAAAGGATATGCGAACTGATAAGAATCGTATGCTCGCCCTTTATTGAAATAAGAAGATCGTTCATCTCCTTTATCTGTATGGGATCAAGTCCTGCCGTCGGTTCATCAAGAATAAGAACTTCGGGCGAATTAAGAAGCGCCTGTGCAAAACCCACACGCTGCTTGTACCCTTTGGAAAGCTTCTTTATAAGCCTGTCCGCTTCCTCGGACACACCGGTCTTTTCCATGATATCTTCAACTATATCTTTTATCTCTTTTTTATTGCAGCCCTTAAGTTCCGCCACAAAGCAAAGATATTCCCTTACCGTCATTTCCGGATAAAGCGGCGGTATTTCAGGAAGATAGCCAATCTGCTCTTTTACCGTCTTTGCGTTGTAGTAGATGTCGCTGTCATTAACGGAAACCGTTCCTTCATCGGATGTAATGTATCCCGTCATTATGTTCATCGTTGTGGATTTTCCGGCTCCGTTCGGACCCAGAAGGCCGTAGATATGACCTTTTTCCATTGTAAAGGAAATATCTTCGATCGCGGTCTTATTTCCGTATACTTTTGTAATACCCTTAACTTCTATCATCTTTATGCCTTCCATAAAAGAAACCCGTAATAACCGGGTTTCTTTGCCTGACTATTTTATCTGTATATTATGTCGTGCCTTGCCGGTCCGTTTGATACCATCGTGATCGGGAAGCCGATCTCTTTTTCTATAAACTCTATATACTTTCTGCAGTTTTCCGGAAGTTTGTCATATTCCTTAATTCCGCGGATATCTTCTTTCCAACCCGGAAGTGTTTCATATACGGGTTTTGCTTTTCTAAGCTTTGTCGTTACCGGGAAGTCTTTTGTCACTTTTCCATCAACCTCATAGCCTACATATACCGGAATCTCATCAAGGTATCCCAGAACATCCAGCACCGTAAATGCAACATCCGTTGTACCCTGCAGACGGCAACCGTACCTTGTCGCCACGCAGTCGAACCATCCCATACGTCTGGGGCGGCCGGTTGTAGCGCCGTACTCTCCGCCGTCTCCTCCGCGACGTCTGAGTTCATCCGCTTCCTTTTCGTCAAGAATCTCACTTACGAACTCTCCTGCGCCGACTGCCGAAGAATATGCCTTAACTACCGTAACGATCTTCTTTATCTCGTAAGGCGGAACACCCGCACCTACAGCGCCGTATCCGGCAAGCGTCGATGAAGATGTAACCATGGGATAGATTCCGTGATCCGTATCCTTTAATGTTCCCAGCTGTCCTTCAAGAAGAACCGTCTTTCCTTCTTTAAGAGCATTGAAAAGGAACAATGACACATCGCAAACGAAAGGCTCTATCATATCACGATATTTATGAAGAGTGTTAAGTAATTCCTTTTTATCGATAAGGGGCTTATGATACATATGCTCTAAAAGGATGTTTTTCATATCTACGATACGATCAATTTTTTCCTCAAGAACCTCATCATCAAAAAGTTCGTTTACCTGGAAACCGATCTTTGCGTACTTATCGGAATAAAACGGGGCAATACCTGATTTAGTGGAACCGAAAGATTTCTTTCCAAGTCTCTCCTCTTCGTACTGATCAAAGAGAACATGGTAAGGCATAACAACCTGTGCTCTGTCCGATACTAAAAGTTTCGGCTTCGGAACGCCCTTCTCAACCACTGAATTATATTCATTGAAAAGCTTTTCGATATCAAGGGCAACACCGTTTCCGATAATGCTTGTCGTATGGTTGTAAAACACACCTGACGGAAGTGTATGAAGCGCAAACTTACCGTAATCGTTAACTATAGTATGTCCCGCATTTGCACCG
>JAFOND010000050.1 GCA_017418645.1 Lachnospiraceae bacterium
AATGCGGCATATTACCGTCTCTGCGTTGCGGAGGATACATACATCCTTTCCGACAGAATGATCCCCGTGGACAGACAGTTTACATATATGTCCTTCTTAAAGAGCGATCTTTCAAACGTATATCTTGAACTCTTCGATGAACACGGGGAGAAGATAGGTGATGCGAAGTTCGATACGACAAGAAAAGAGATCTATAACGACATAGACGAAGAAGCGGCAGAAGAACTTGCCGAAAAGAAGCGTAAGGAAGCTGAAGAGCGTGCGATAAGAGAAAAAGAAGAAGCGCGCTTAAGAGAGATCCAGGAGCAGCGTGATGAGGTCGCGGCTCTTTTGAGACAATTGGGACTTCCTACGGATGATAAATCCATAGATTATGCAATGAAGCATATGAATGAGCTTTCCTACCAGGTCGAGCTCTTAAATGCCATAGTTTCGCTTCGTGAGGAGCATAGTCAGGCTGTGGCGAAATATGAAGCCGCAAAGGCAGATCCGAAGACTAAGCCGGAGGATCTTCGTGCGCTGGCGGATCGCGTCCGCATAACGGAGCTTATGCCCGATATCTACGAAAACACCCTCGGAGCAGGCACATCGAGCTATCTCGAGGAGATTGAAAAATACAGAAAAGCAAAGCTTGCTGCGTTGTTGGCGGAGTATATTGCCTTATACAACGAAAAAGTCGAAGCGGAAGAGGGAACCGATCTTTCAGAGATTGAAACAAGGATGGCAGAGATCGAGGAAGAGGTTTTGGAACTTGGAAGTAATGTCATTGCCGAGTTTAAAGAAATCGTTGTTCCTTTCGAAGAAGCTTTAAAGAGACTTCTTGCAATAAAATCTTCCGATTATGAAACAACGGATAAGATCCCCGATATAACAAACGACATCAAAACATGCAACGATTGCATAAGCAAACTGGAGAATTCCGAGTTTGCAAAGATGTATTCGCATAAGAAATACGAAGCGGCCAAAGGAGCAACTCCGATCCGGGAAATCTTTGGACCGAGACTCGGGAATGCGATCTATCACGTTATAAAAGAACTCGGCGCAAAAATTGATGAACTGAATAAGAACTTTAATCTTACCGTTTATACCATAAAGAAGACGGATTACCAGTTTGCCGATGCCCTCGGGGACTTCTTCTACGTGCTCCGGGACAGCTGCAAGGAAGCCTACGGAACGAGTTACAGTAATATACAGGGTGATGCGGAGAGGATCCTTAAGAGTATAGATAATTATGTTGAGGCGGTGGAGGATATCTGGCGCGCGAGAATGTCCATGATAATCTCCTTAAACCAGACCCTGTCAAATAACTATGATCTCCTCGTTCCCTATAAGGACTTCGGCGATGAGTATAAGAATCTGGATGCCGAGATGAAGGAAAAGCAGAAAGACTTGGAGGCTTTTGCAAAAGAACTAAGCGTAAATGAAGCTGACATGAAGGAAAAGAAGGATGCATATGACAGTTACGCCGGATCGTATGTCGGTATGCAGTTCTTCTACAATATAACAGGAAGAAGCGAAGGGAACCTTAGGGAAGAGTATCTGGCAGCACAGAACAGATATCTTATGAGCAAGGGGAGATACGAGGCGGCAAACAACAAGGTTATCGTCCTTCAGGAAAAATACAAGAAAATGACAGAGATGATCTATGATTATCTCGGTACGATGAATTCAACCCGGGATGAATGTAAGGAGATCATCGCCGAGATCGAAAGGCTCGATGCGGAACCGGACTATACGGCGGAGCAGGTTGATAAAAAGTACGACGAGGCTCTCGGCGCAGTGAAAGATAAGTTCGAGGAATTCCTAGTAGCCCAGTATGCATCAAACTATAACCGTGCAAATGATCCTACGGCGGAAGCGGAAGAAAAGCAAAAGTCCGAAGAGATGATGACGGATATCGAAGGGCAGCTTAAGGACCTTTCGGCAATGGCCGCTGAGGGATCAAAGACCGGTGAGAATACCGAAAATACCGTCCAAACAGAAACAACACCGGATAAGCTTACCGCCTTTAAAGAAGCGGTGGCACCTTTTGACACGGCAGTGTCGGAGCTTTACAATGTAACATTGGAGGAGATATTGTCTCAGGATGATATCGCATCTTACCTTGCTGCGAAGTACGATCCGGTACTTTCTACCGGAAACGAGCTCATGGAAAAGGGCTACGGCTACGGCTATATCACCAGGGTGGACTCTGCCATGTCGGTGGGCTCCGATGCGGTTGCGGCAAGAGTAGATGAGTTAAAACTGGATGATGCCGAGGCGCTCATCAATAATCTTGAAACACCGGATCCGGAGATCCAAAAGCTTTTGGATGCCGCAACCTATTATAAGAGTAAGCTTACCTTTAATGTTGGAGAGGCTGCCAGGGCGATTCGCATATTACAGGGATTTAAGGACGGTCTTTCGAATGTAAAGAAAACGAAGAGTGCCTATGTGTCAGCGCTGAATAAACAGCTGATGCTGGATGAGTCGGCGCTTCGCCCCCAAAAATGGGTCAAGAGTCTGATGGACTCCTATAATGATGAGATCAGGAGGCTTGAACCGAGAATTGAGCCGCTTGAAGAACAGCTGAAGGAACTGCAGGAAAAATACGAAAAGACCGTGCAGGCATACTGCGAATACAATATCATCTATACGGAAAAAGTATATCCTGCGAAAACGGCATTGGAAGAAGCGGAGAAGTCCGGCAACGAAGAGGAGATAAAGAAGTGCCGGGCCGCCTATGATGATGTAAAAGAGTTTGAAAAGGAACTTTCGGATTCCAAAAAGAAGGCGGAGGATCTCTCCGAACAGATCCTTGATATAAGAAAGAAAATGGGTGAAAAAGGTGCGGATTATGAGAAGTATGTAGACAATGTTGCCTTCTTACAAACCGTATATGACGATTACGATAACAAGGTCAGCGAGTGCTACCATGATGCCCTTAGGTGTATCGAACTTATCAATAAACTTGACGGCATGGCCTTTTATTCGGAACGGGAGATCAGGGAAAAAGGCCAGGAACTGGGTTTGAAATAAGAATATGAAAGCTGAAAAAAGGAACAAAAAAAACGACAAGAAAAAGAATATCCTGTTTTGGATCCTTCTTACAATCGGGATCCTTGCAGTGGCGACGACGATCGGGGTACTGATCTATAACGCGGTGAAAAACCGAAAAACAGACGAGACTTTTGATGAAACGTATACCTACGCGGGTGAGCCCACAAAGCCAAGTGTGGAGTACGGGGATGCGGAGTCCGATACTATAGATTTTTCCGGTGAATACTTTGACCGGGCGGGCGAAAAGACCTCGTTGTCCATTATCCGCGGTGATGAGGATGGAAGTTACAGCGTTTCGATCTTTACGCAGGAGGATGACTATACAAGTTATTCCTGGGAGATAGATGCAAGCTATGACGGCGACAGCAAGGCTTTATTATACGAGGGCGGTACCTGTATTCGGTATTTTACGGATCCTTCGGATTCCGACGGGGAACCCGAGGCCTTTGTTCTGTACGAAAACGGAAGCGGCAAGATCTTTTCGCATGACGATTCCCTGCTCTGGCTGGATGATGTGGACGATAAGGGATCCGGCATGCTCTTTACCAGACGTACTGCGGAATAAACCGTCCTTTTTTTGTGGCGTAAAGGGTCGGGATATGGTAAAATATTTCCTATGTATGTTGCATATTTGTTGCAGTTTAAGTGGTAAAATCAATACTGATATATTGTAGACTGCAAAATACAGAAATGTAACCTGTTCACATTGTGTATCAAGAGGGGATACCTGGGGATGAAGATAAAGAAAAAACTAAGAAGCGCGACAGCGCTCATCCTTATATTGTGTATGATCATGCCGCAAAGAGCATATGCTGTGGGTATGGCGATAAATGCGGTTTCTTCACTCTTCGGCGGGGATGATGAACAGGAAGAAGAGATTGAAAAGAGTGATATCTCCGGACAGTATGCATCCGAGGCGGAGAAGCTTAAACAGCGCTTAAGTCAGGATGCTTCCGAAACA